>PKXE01000165.1 GCA_003132265.1 Candidatus Dormiibacterota bacterium
CCATTCATGTTCGAAGGCGGCGACACCCTCTTGGACCACACCCACGATCCCTTCCTCTGGCGGGACAGTCCTTCCGATGCGCAGGAGGGAATCGCCATGGCCCTCTATGCCCTCCAGAAGGGCTACAAGTCGGCGGTGATGATGATGACGTCGATCACCTCGGCACAGGACTTTGTGCCGGTCATCGAATCCGCGTTCAAGAAGGGCGGCGGCAAGATTCTGGGGAACGAGACTCTGACCCCCAGCCAGTCCTCCTATGAGTCTCAGATCCAACAGGTCATCAAACTCCATCCCCAGGTCATCTTCACCCAGATGGACCCGGTCACCGGCGGTACGGTGTTCACCGAGTTCCAGCAGCTCAACAGCCTCGGCATTCCCTTCATCGGCACCGACACCACCGCCGGGAGTGACTTCGTCTCGGCGGTGACCGCTCAGGAGGCCAACAAGGCTCTCACCTCGGCCGAGGGGGCATCGGCCAGCACCCAGGCCACGCCCGTCTGGCTCAAGTGGTTCCACAAGAGCTTCAAGGGCCAGCCGTTGGCCAGCGCCGTCTATGCCTACGACGCCACCATCGTGGCGGCTCTGGCGATGGACAAGGCGGGGACCACCAACGGCCCCAAGGTGGCCAAGCAAATCCCCCAGGTCGCCGATCCGCCCGGAATACCGGTCTACAGCTACGCGCAGGGGCTGAAGGACATCAAGGCCGGCAAGAAGATCAACTACGAGGGTGCCAGCGGCTCCTTCGACTACAACCAGTACCACAACGTTTTCGGACCTTTCGCGATCGTTAAGTCGAACCTGGCCGGTTCCTTCAAGCAAATCGCGGTCATCAGCGGCGCAGCTATCGAAAAGGCCGCTGGCTGACGTGAACTCGGAGGACCCAACGCGGTATCAGACGGGCCTGGAACTGAGACGACGGACTCTGGGCGCCGAGTACGTGGACTCGGCATTGGCCCACGCCACCGAACTGACCCAGCCATTCCAGGAGTTCGTGACCGAATACGCCTGGGGAGCGGTGTGGAGCCGTCCCGGGTTGCCCGCGGCCACCCGCAGTCTGGTGACCCTGGCGATATTGGCGGCTTTGAATCAGCGTGAAGAACTGAAACTTCACCTGGAGGCGGCGCTGCGCAACGGCTGCCAGCCCGCGGAGATCCGGGAGACCCTCTTCCAAGTGGGCCTGTACGCCGGCCTGCCGGCTGCGGTGGCAGGCTTCGGCATCACCCAGCAGGTGCTGGATGCGGCAAACCCAAGTGGCGGCGACATCACCGAATGAGGCTTGGGGGCGCCCTTCGGGGCGCCCCCATCACCCCGGCTCGAAGGCCGGAACTAAAAGGAGTACGAGTGGACCTTGCGCAGTTGGGCGGGATCTTCCCCCCGCTTCTGACCCCACTGGCGGCCGACGGAGAGGTCGACTTGGCCTCACTGCAGCGGCTCGTCGACCACGTGTTGGCCGGCGGCGTCCACGGCGTCTGGGCCATGGGCACAACTGGCGAGTTCGCCTGCCTCACCGAGCAGGCGCGGGCCCGGGGGATCGAGACCGTCGTCGAGCGAGTCGGAGGGCGGGTGCCGGTTGTCGCCAACATCGGCGACGGTTCCACCAGCCTGGCCCTCCGGCACGCGGCTCACGCGGTGTCGGCCGGGGTCGATGCGCTGGCGGCCACGCCGCCGCACTACTTCCCCCACAGTCCCGACGAGGTCCGCTCCTACTTCAAGACCATCAAGGCCGCCTACCCGGAGGTGCCCCTGCTCGCCTACAACATCCCCCAGACCGTGAAGGTGAAGATGACCCTGGAGGGCACCCTCGAGCTGGCCCGAGATGGCACCTTGGCCGGGATCAAGGACAGCCAGAACGACCTGCAATGGTTCCGGGCTTTGACCGCGACCGTTCGCGCCGAGGGGCTCNNTCTTCCTTGGAACGCGCACCCTGATCGACGTGGGTGTGGCGGCGGGCGCGGACGGAGCCATCCCGGCCAACTCCAACGTGGTCCCCAGCGTCTGCGTCGAGGCCTACACGACGGCGGCCGAGGGCCAACTCCGGCAGGCGGAGAGTGCCCAGGACCTCGCCACCGCCTACGAGCAGCTGTCCTCGGTGGCGAGGGGCGGATCGGCCAATGCGGCGACGATCAGCACCTTCAAGAACATCCTTCACCTGTGGGGCATCATCGATGACCCCGCGGTGGCGAGCCCACTTCGCCCGCTCGCCCCAGAGGAGATCGCCGAGTTGACCGCTCGGCTGCAATCACTGCCCCGGCCAGGTGTTACTGAACCGCCGGCGCTAACCGTCTAGGAGGTCCTATGCTCACCGACCCCAAGCTGGATTCTCTGCTCGCTGTCATAGCGGCCGGCCAGGTCATCGACCTGGAGCAGAAGCGAACCATCGGGATGCCCGGCTTCCCGACTCACTGGCCTGGGTACAACTACGCCCTGCATCGCCGGCACGAGCCGGGGCTCGAACGGCGCACCAGCGCCATGGGCTTTATCTACCAGGGCGAGCATGCGGGCACTCACATCGATGCCTTCTGTCACCAGGCGGAGGACATGGAGATGTTGGGCGGGGTGAAGGTGACCGCACAAGTTCAAACACCCACCGGGTTTACCGAGCTCAGCGTGGAAACCATCTCGCCGATCATCAGGCGGGGCGTTCTGCTCGACCTGGCCGCCTTAGCAGGAGGTCCCCTACCGGCCAAACAGTTGGTCAGCGGAGCTGATCTCCAGCGCGCCGCCGACGCCCAGGGAACCCAGGTAAACCGGGGCGACGTGCTGCTGGTGAGGGTCGGCTGGGGGCCGCGCTGGTCGGAGCCGGACACCTACATCGAGGCACCGGGGATGAATCGCGAGGCGGCTGAGTGGGCAGCTGCCCGGGAGGTCTTCGCGGTGGGGGCCGACAACATGTCCTGGGATCTGCCCGGCTACACCGACGAGGTTACCGGATCGACGTTGCCAGCCCATTCCGTGCTCCTGGTCAGGAGTGGCGTGCACATCGTGGAGAACATGCTCCTGGAAGACCTGTCAGCTTCGGGAGCGCATGAGTTCCTGTTCGTCTGCGTGCCGCTCAAGTACGTCGGCGGCACCGGCTGCCCCGTTCGCCCCCTGGCGATCGTCGTCTAGCGCGTTCCTACGGCCGGGTAGGAGCTAGAAGCCGAACAGCCGGGCGGGGTTCTCCTCCGCGATGATCCTAGCGGTGGCCTCGTCGGTCGCCGCCAGAAGTTCGTCCATGGGTCGGGGCGGGGCCACGTCGAAGGGAAGGTCCGTCCCGACCAGGACGTTCTCCGCCCCCACCCGGTCGATCAGGTAGGTAAGTGCCTTCACATCATGGGTGATGGTGTCGAATTTGATCTGTCCGACGTAGGCCCACGGGTCCGGGGGCGCGTCCGCCAGCTCGGGCCGGTTGGTGCAGCAGTGGCGCAATCTTCCCGCCTGATACGGAAAGTACCCGCCCGCGTGCACCGCGATCACCGTCAGCTCAGGGTGGCGGTCCAGTACCCGAGAGCAGATCAGAGACTCCAAGGTGATGGTCGTTTCCAGCAGGTTGCCGATCACCGACTCGAAGAAATACTGACGAAAAACCCCGTGCGGGTCGACGTAGGCAGGGTGGAGCAGCACCGGCTGCTGGAGACGCTCGGCAGCTGACCAGAAGACTTCGAATTCGGGCCCGTCCGGACGCCGACCGGCGATGGAGGTCCCGACCAGCACTCCCCTCGAGCCGGCTTCCGCCGCCTGCTCCAGCATCTTGGCGGCGAGGGCTGGTTCCTGCAGGGGGACGTGCGCCATCCACCGATATCGCTCCGGCGCCACCTCGCAGAACTCGGCCAGCCCCAGGTTGGTCTCACGGCAGAGCCGCTCCGCCGGGCCCGCCTCCAGCTCGTAGTAGTAGAGGGGCTTGGGAGCGGCCGAAACCACCGCCCCCTGAAGCCCCCGGCTCTCAAGGTCGCGCAGCTTGGCCTCGGGATCGATGAAGGTGGGGTCCAGATAGAAGCGGATGTGGTTGCCGCCACTGATGTACTCCGGTTCCACCGTCACCCGATAGACCGGGTCGCGACGCAAAAGGTCGAGCACCCGCGCCGGGATAGCGTGATTGTGGACGTCGACCCTCAACTGCCCCACCTTCGCGAGGGTCTCACGTCGATGCGGCCACGCTGATCATCTTGAGGCGGGTCATGTCAGCGATCGCGTAGCGAGGGCCCTCGGTGCCCCAGCCGCTCAGTTTGGCCCCCCCGGACGGCTCATGATCCACCCGGGACCGCGACGGTCCGTTGATGTTCACCGTCCCGTACTCGAGCGCTCTGGCGGCGCGGATGGCGACCTCCAGCGAGCTGGTGAAGATCCCCGACTTGAGGCCCCAGGGACTGTCGTTGGCGGCGGCGATCGCCTCGTCGAGCTCGCGGTACCGCAAAACCGTCACCACCGGTCCGAAGACTTCGTCGCAGACGACCCGCATCGTGGGCTCGGCATCGACGATCACGGTGGGCTCGACCAACGTGCCGTGCCTCCCTCCCCCGCAGGCGATGCGGGCGCCGCCCGCGACCGCTTCCTTGATCCAGGACTCGATACGCTGCGCCGTCGCCTCGTCGATGACCGGGCCGATCCCGCTGGCGGGATCGAAGGGATCACCTGGCTTGAGCTCGGCGGCCTGGGCGACCAGCGCGTCTAGGAAACTCTGGTAGATCGACTCCTGGGCGTAGATGCGCTGGGTGGAGACGCAGCTCTGCCCGTTCAGGGCGAAGGCTGCGCCCACGCACTCCGGCACCGCCCGGTCGAGGTCGGCATCGCCGTGCACAATGGTCGGCGCGTTGCCGCCCAGCTCCAGCACGGTGCGCTTGAGGCCGATCTCCCGGATGATCTGCTCCGCCACGTGCCCGCTGCCGGTGAAGTTGACGAGAGCGACGGCCGGGTGGGTGGTGAGCGCCCGGCCCACCTCCACCTCGCCGTGGACGATGTTGAAGACCCCCTCCGGCACGCCGGCCGAGACGGCGATCTCGCCCAGCAGCGCCGCCACTCCCGACCCCTGCGGATGGGGTTTGAGGACAAAGGTGTTTCCCGCCGCCAAGGCGGGTCCGAACTTGTGGCAGAGCGTGCCCAGCGGCGCATTGAAGGGGGTGATCCCCGCGATCACCCCGAGCGGCTCACGCACCGCGAAGCCCAGCTTGCCGGTGCCGGGAGCGAGGGCGTCCATCGGTATCACCTCGCCCGAGATGCGCTTGGCCTCCTCAGCCGAGATGGCCATGGTGGAGATGGCGCGACTCACCTCGGAGCGCGAGTCACGCACCACCTTGCCGGTCCCCCGGCTGATGACCTCGGCCATCTCCTCGGCTCTTTGCGACATCACCTCTGAGACCTTGGCCAGCATCGAACTCCGGCTGTGCGCGGGTTCCCGGCGCCACAGCTGCCACGCCGCGGCGGCGGATTCTACCGCCTCTTGCACCTGCGCCACCGTGTTCTCGTGCACCATCGCCACGACGCTCCCGTCGTAGGGATAGTGGACCGGCCTGGGAGTGCCCGGCACCCACTGGCCCCCGATCAGAGCCCTAACTTCGCGGGGGGTTCTCTCCGCCATCAGAGCTGGGTCCTCCGCAGCTCCGGTTCAGTCAACGCCGTCCTCGCCCCAGCCAAAGCTGGGCTCAGGATGAGGCAGGGGTGGCAGGTCCCAGCTCGCGGTCGAAGGCATCCGAGCGTCCCGGTCAACCCGGACGTCGAGGACTGCGGGCCGGCCCGAATCAATCGCCTGACGGAGCTGTTCCCCCAGATCCTGGGGCCGTTCGACCAGAGCTCCCCAGGCGCCCATCGAGCGCGCCATCGCGGCGAAGTCCGGGGACAGGAGGCGGCCGGTCGACTCCTCGCGGAAGCTGGTCACCAGTTCCCGGCCGGCACCGAAGTACCCCATCTGCTGCTCGCGGATTGAGTTGTAGCCGAAGTTATTCCAGACGATCCAGACTGCGGGAATGCCGTACTCCACCGCTGTGGCCACGACGCTGGGCAGCATCAGGAAGCCGGCATCGCCGCTGACACTCACCGCGGGGCGGTCGGGCGCCGCCAGCTTGGCCCCCAGTACGCCGGCGACCGCAAACCCCATCGAGGCGAACCCCCAACTCTGGAGCAGGCCCTTGGACTGACTGGCCAGATATTCGGCGACCAACCAATTGTGATGCTGTCCCACATCGGCAAGGACGATGGCCTCGTCGGGGAGCGCCTTCCGCAGCTCCGACACCAGCCGCTCCGGGCGGATTGGCACCGCGTCCGATTGGCGGTGCNNTTTTCCTGCCACCGAGAGCGCCAACCGGCGATGGTCTCGAGCCAGCGATCCCGCGCCGACTCTGAAACTTGCACAAGCTGGGCCGCCGCCCTCAGCTGGTCGGCCACCACCTTGACGTCCCCGATGATCCCGATCTCAGCAGGATAGTTGCGCCCGATCTCGGCCGCATCGATGTCCACATGGATCAGGCGGGTGGGGGGTATCGAGTAGGTGTACCCAGGCAGCCAGG
>PKXE01000121.1:0-13999 GCA_003132265.1 Candidatus Dormiibacterota bacterium
CCTCCCGGTCCGGGGTCACTTTGGTCGGGGGAGTGGGAAGAGAGGCCGGAATCGGTCGCGCAGGCGCTCCGCCAACGCTTCCGGACTGCGCACCATGAAGGGCTCGTCCAAGAGGTGCTGCCAGGAGGTGTTGTCGGACCCCTGGATGGCGGGGTTGAAATAGATCCGCGGCGACACCCGGGCGTGCAACCAGAAGTGGGGAGTTCGCTCCTGGCTGGGTGCCCCATAGAAGGCCAGGTTGAAAGCGCGCACTCCCTCCTCGTGGAAGGCGGCCAGCGCCACCCGCAGGCCGGCGACGAACTCGGCTACCTCGTCCGAGGAGAGCTCCTCCAGATAGGCACGCTCAGGAAAGAGCGTGAGGACCTCAGATACGACGCTCCTTGACACAAATGGTGTGAGCCAGCGGGTGTGCCGACCTCCGGCTACGAAGCGCTCGCCGGAAGCTTCCTCGGTGTCAGCCAGCTCCTGCCAATAGGGATGGTGGTGACGTCGCCAAAAGAGCCGGCTCCGCCGCACCTCCTCTTCCAGCAGCCAGCCCGGGCGGTTGGTGGAGAACGCCTGGAAGTGGGCGTGCACCTGGGTTGCCCCCGCGGGCGGCATGTAGTTCCAGGTGATGACCGAGTGAGTCCCGCGGCCGACTTTGGGCAGCGAACGGAAGTACTCGATCGAGGCCAGCAAGCCATCGGCCAGCTGGGCCGCCGTGAACTGGTTGGCCGAGAGGAAGTGTTCGCGGCTGAGACTCACCACCACGCTCTGGCGGTCGTACGGGGAGATGTTGGGGAAGAGGATCGCCTCACCCCGCTGGATCCGGCCGCCGGGGGCGATCGCATGGGGTAGCAGCGGGGTCACTTTCAGGATGCGCTCCGGGCAGAAGGGACATCCCGCCCGGGATTCCTCCACCACCTGGGAGAGGTCGGGGGCGACCAAGCTAAACCCCTCGAAGTGGGCTACCCGACCGCTGCGGCCGGTGAGGGGGTCGCGCCTCACCTCAGAGTAGCGGCGGATGGGCTTGGTCTCGGGAGCACCCTTGGCCGGCAGGAAGGTGGAGAACCGACGCTCGCTGGCGAACCGCAGCGTCAACCTGGGCGGCCCGACCGCTGCATCAGCCCCCTTGGGCCTCCAGGTCGCCCGCTCGAGCCAGCAGCACAGTGAGGGCCACCACCGCCGCCAAGGTGGTGCGCAGGTTGCGGGGGCCGAGCGAGACCGGCCTCGCCCCGTGGCTCGCCAGCTCCTGGACCTCGGCCGCGCTGAAGCCTCCTTCTGGCCCGATCAGCACCGCGGTGGGCAGGTGGCTGTCCCAGGCGACCGAGTTGAGCCCCTGGCGCATCTCGCCGTCGTGGCAGGTGAACGCCTGGAGCTTGGGCTCGGCCGCCCGCAGGGTCTGCAGGGCCTCCAGCACCGGAGTGACCGGGCGCACCTCGGGGATTCGGTGCCGGCCGGCCAGCTGGGCCGCCTCGCGGCTGATGGCCCGCCAGCGCTCAGTCCTAACGGCGGCCTGTTCCGGGTCCGGCCTTGGGATGGTGCGCTCGCTCACGACTGGCCAGACGGTGAGGGCGCCCAGCTCCGCGACCTGCTCCAAGACGCTGGCCATCCCCTGGCCCTTGGGGAGCGCTTGGAGCAGGTGCAACTGCGCTTTGGGCTCCCGGCGGGTGCGCCTCGTCGCCACGATCACGCCGGTCACCTGGTCCGCTCGCAGCGTCTCCAGCCGGACATCGTGCTCGGTGCCGTCTTCCACGACCACCGTNNCGATACCATGGCCTGGTGGAGCGGCCCGCCGGAGGAGAGCTCCGTCACGTCCTGACCGGCGACGGCACCGACCTGGCGGTCTACGCGCTCGGAGAGGGGCCGCCCCTACTCCTGATCCCCGGGCTCGGCACCGACCACCACACCTTCGTGTGGAACCTCGGCCAGCTGTCGGAGCATTTCGAGTGCCTGGTATTGGACCAGCGGGGGATCGGGCTCTCCGAGGCAACTCCGGGCCCGTACAGCATGGAACTGCTCGCCGACGACGCCGCCAGCGTCCTGCGCCACCTCGCGCCCCAGGGTGCCTCGGTGATGGGGGTGTCGATGGGGGGGATGGTGGCCCAGCACCTGGCGATCCGCCATCCTCGGCTGGTCGCCAAACTGGTTTTGGGCTGCACCGGACCGGGGGGCCGGCTGGCGGTTCGGGCAGACCCGGACGTGACCCGCCGTCTCCTGGGCGCGGACGCGAAGGACCCGGCCTCCGCCTACCGCGTGGCCTGCTCTGTTCTCTATGAGCCTCACTGGAGTGCGGCTCACCCGGAGGTCATCGAGGACGCGGTGGAGTGGCGCTCCAACCACCCGGTGCGCCCCGGGGTGTTCCAGGCGCACTGGCAGGCGAGCCGGCACCACGACGCCGGGCCNNAGCCTGCTCCGGGAGTGGCTGTTGCCCGCTCCTCGTGAAAATGGTGCGCCTCAGTCACCGCCACCCGCTGTTCCAGATACAATCGCCACCCGCAAAGGTGAGGGCTAAGGGCTCGCACTGGGGCTGGGTAGGCTGGCTTGAGGAGGTGACTTTCGCTGTCGGAGGTAAAGCTGCGGGAAGGCGAGTCGTTCGAGAGCGCGCTGCGCCGCTTCAACAAGAAGATCAAGCAGAACGGGGTGCTCACCGAGGTGCGGCGCCGGGAGTTCTACGAGAAGCCGAGCGTCCGCCGCAAGAAGAAGATCATGGCCGCGCGCAAGCGCCGGGCCAAGCAGGCCTAGCGCTCAGCCCGTCGCTGATTCCGCCGGGGTCGGTGAGCGTGGTGTCTTCTTCGGGACTATCGAAGGCGGACCGTGACCTGGTCCGGGCGGCCGCTGTGGACACCGTATTGAGCGGAGCCTTGGGTGACCTGGGTCTCAGTTCGGCCAGTGTCAACTGTCGACTAACCACCGCCTTCGAGGTCCGCCGCCTCAACCGGGAGTTCGCCGGGTCGGACCAGACGACGGACGTGCTCGCCTTCCCGGCGGCGGCCAGCCCCGACAGCCAGTTCCTGCTTCCTCCATCGGAAGAACACTTTCTCGGGGACATCGTGATCTCGGTCAGGACCGCGGCCAGTCAGGCCGAGGCAGCTGGGGACCACCCTCCCGCAGAGCTGCGGCTGCTCGCGGTCCACGGGCTTCTCCATCTGCTCGGTCACGACCATGGGGAGCCGGGGCCGGCCGCACGGATGACCAGCGCCACCCGGCGGCTCTTGGCAGGGGACGCGTTCCGCCGCGGGGTGCCGGCGCCGCTTGTGCTTGAGCTCCAGCCGCACGCGTGACGGCGCCTCCACTGCTGGTGATTGGGCTGGGCAACCCTGGTGGCCAGTACGACGGGACCCGTCACAACGTGGGGGCCGAAGCCCTGGGCATCCTGGCCCATCGGTTGCAGGTCAAACTCGGCGCCTACCGCGGGCCGGCCTGGCTCGGCCGCAAAGTCGTCGAGGAGCGGGAGTTGATCCTGGCCCGGCCCAAGACCTTCATGAACGAATCAGGGGTAGCCGGGGCCAAGCTGGTCCGGGACCTCAACGTGCCGCTGGAGGCGGTGGTGGTCGTCTACGACGATCTGGACCTGAAGCTGGGACGGCTTCGGATCAGGGCCCGGGGGGGTACCGCCGGACACAACGGCCTGCGCTCGTTGCAGGCCCACTGGCGCTCCCAGGAGTTTCCGCGGGTGCGGATCGGCATCGGCCGGCCGCCCGAGGGGCAGGACCCGATCGAGTTCGTGCTCGGCCGGCCCAACCGCCGGGACCGGGAGATCCTGCAGCGGGCCTGCTCCCGTGCCGCTGACGCGGTTTTGGCCATCGCCAGCGAAGGTTTGGAGCAGGCCATGACCGAATACAACCGGGGCGATCCCGAGGAGGTGGCCGATGCCGGCTGAGCCCCGGCTAAAGTCGGCCGCGCCGGCGGCGACCCTGGCGAGGCCGCGCACCCTGCTGGCCAGGCTGGCCGGGCTTCCTTTGGGGCAGGGACTCAGGGCCTGGCTGGAGGGAGACGCGCCGGCGAGCTCGGTCGGTGGGGTGATCCACGCCGCCACCCCGCTAGTCGCAGCCTTGGTCCGGGACCTCCTTCAGGTCTCGGTCTGCCTTTTGGTCGCGGAGCCGGAGCCGGTCTGGCAGGAGATCTCGACCTGGACCTCGGACACCGACGTGCGCCTGTTCCCCGCCGCGGACGTGCTTCCTTTCGACCGGATCGCGCCATCGGGAGAGGTGGTCCGGCACCGGCTGGCGACGCTTCGCGCCCTGCGCTCAACTTCCCCGCAGATCGTGGTTACCTCACTGCCGGCAATTCTCCGGCCGACTCTGTCCCCGGAGCGGATCGGCAGCTGGAGAAGCGCTTTGGAATCCGGGGCCAAGATCGCTCCCGCCGAGCTGGCGGGCCTGCTTTTGGAATCCGGGTACCGGCAGGAGTCCATCGTCTCCTTCCCTGGGGAGTTCGCCCGCCGGGGCGGGATCATCGACTGCTTCCCGACCGAGGGACGGCCCTGGCGGGCGGAGTGGGAGGGAGACCGGGTCGCGGGACTNNACCCAGGCGAGGGAGTTCGCACTCGACCGGCAGTCGCTGGCGACCGCCGCCGAGCGGCTCGCCGCCCTCGACCTGGCGTCGCTGCGCGCCGACGTGAGGGAGCGCTGGGAGTCCGACCTGGAGCTGCTCCGGGAGGGGGCGCTGCCCGACCCCGCCGACGCTTTGGGCCCGTTGCTGGCCGACCCGGAGCAGACCTTGCTGCGCCATCTCCAGCCAGGCACGGTCATCCTCACCGAGAATCGCCAGCGGCTGACCCAGGTGGCCCGCTCCTGGTTGGACGAGGTGGAGGCAATCCACGCGGCGGAGGTTGCCCGCGCCGAACTCCCGCGCGACCTCCCTTCGACGGTCGCCTCGTTGGACCAGGTGCTGGGGGAGCTGGCGGGCGACCGCTGCCTCGACCTGCGCCGGGAGCCCATCGAGGACTCCCGGGTCTGCGCCGACGTCGAGATCGCCGGGGCCCCGACCTTCGCCGGGGACATTGACCAGTTTGCTTTTCAGGTGCGGGAGCTGAAACGGGCGACCGGCACGGTTCTGGTCCTGGGCATGCAGGAGGACCGCGTCCTGGAGCTCGCCGAGGAGCGCGGCCTGGAGGCGATCCGGCTGGAGGACTTCTCAGTTTTCGCCACCGAGCTTCCTGACGCGGCCCTGGTGGTCGCGCCGGGGGATCTCGAGGCCGGACTGGTCGTGAGCGGGCTCCGGCTCGCGGTCCTCGCCGACGCCGACCTCTTCGGGCTGCAAAAGCGCCGGGCGTCGTCCCTGCTGCGCACCGTGCGCCGGGCGGAGTCCAGCGCCGCCGGGAGGCTTCGCCACGCGACCGGGTCCGGGGTCGACGTCGCCGCCTTCAGGTTCAAGTTAGAGCCCGGCGACGTGGTAGTCCACCGGGACCATGGGATTGGCCGCTTCCTCTCCATGAGCCGGGTCGCCGACGGGGATGGCGAACGCGAGTACATGCAGCTGGAATACGCCGACGGGCACAAGCTCTACGTCCCGGTCGAGCATCTGGACCGGATCGAGCGCTATTCCGGTGGTGGCGGGGAGCATCCTCAGCTGTCCCGGCTGGGTACCGGGGAATGGGAGCGCACCCGGCGCGCGGTGCGGCGGCGGGTGGACCAGATCGCCGAGGAGCTGGTCGAGCTCTACGCCCGCCGGCTGGAGGCGCAGGGGCATGCCTTCGCGCTGGACTCGCGCTGGCAGCAGGAGTTGGAGTCGTCGTTCCCGTATCAGGAGACGCGCGACCAGCTGCTGGTGCTGGACGACATCAAGCGCGACATGGAGTCGCCCCGGCCCATGGACCGGCTCCTCTGCGGGGACGTCGGCTTCGGCAAGACCGAGATCGCGCTACGGGCCGCCTTCAAGGCGGTCGAGGGGGGCTACCAGGTTGGGGTTCTGGTCCCCACCACGGTCCTGGCCCAGCAGCACTACCTGACCTTCAAGGAGCGGCTGGCGGCCTTCCCGGTCACGGTGGAGCAGCTCTCCCGGATGCGCTCCGACGATGAGGCCAAGGCGGTGTTGGGGGGCCTGGCGGCCGGCACCGTNNGACATCGTGATCGGCACCCACCGGTTGCTCCAGCGCGATGTCCGCTTCAAGAACCTGGGCTTGGTGGTCCTCGACGAGGAGCAGCGCTTTGGGGTGCTCCAGAAGGAGCGGCTGAAGCAGCTGCGCACTGCGGTCGACGTGCTGTCACTCTCGGCGACCCCCATCCCCAGGACCCTGCACATGGCGCTGGCCGGGATCCGGGACCTCTCGGTCGTCCGCACCCCGCCCGAGGGCCGGTTGCCGATCCGTACTTACGTCACCGCCAAGGAGGCGGGGCTGGTCCAGGACGTCATCCGCCGGGAGCTGGCTCGACGAGGCCAGGTGTACTACGTCCACAACCGAATCCAGACCATCCAGCGGGAGGTGGAGTGGCTGCGGGAGCTGGTCCCGGACGCTCGCTTCGCCGTCGCCCACGGTCAGATGGACGAGGGGGCGCTGGCCAAGATCATGGTGGCCTTCATGGCGGGGGAGGTGGACGTGCTCTGCTGCACCACCATCATCGAGAACGGNNGCGGCTCGACGTGGTGGCCGATCTCCAGGACCTCGGTTCCGGCTTCGCGCTCGCCCTCAAGGACCTGGAGATCCGGGGCGCGGGCAATGTGCTGGGGGAGGCCCAGCACGGCGACATCGCCGCCGTCGGCCTCGAGACCTACAACCACCTGCTCCGTCAGGCGGTGCTCCAGGCCAGGGGCCAGGAGCTGACCGAGTCGCCGGCCCAGGTGGCGGTGAACCTGCCCTTCCACGCGCTGCTGCCGCCAGAGTACGTCCCGGACGAGCGCCTGCGGTTGCGGATCTACCAGCAGCTGGCGGGCGCCACCACCGAGAGTGAGCTGGACGAGAGCGCGCGCAACCTCCGCCAGCGCTTTGGACCGCGGCCCGAGCAGCTGGAGAATCTGCTCCTGGCCCTTAGGGTCCGGCTCCTGGCGGCGGCGGCGGGCGCCCAGTCGGTCGAGACCGACCACGACGACGTGGTGCTCAGTTTCGAGCCCGGCCACGGGCTGTCTCTGAAGGAGTCGGTGGGCCAGGGCCATGGGCAGGCGCTGGAGGCCGGCCCCAACCGCCTTCGCCTCCGGACCGAGCTGGTCGGTGACAGCTGGCCGGACCTGTTGATGGGCGTCCTGCGGAAGCTGGGCCAAGCCCGGGCGGCGCGAATGGCCGAGTTGGCCAACTTATGACCGACGAGGATCTCTGGCAGCTGCGCCGTCTGTTTGAGGTGATGGAGCGGCTGAGGGCCCCCGGAGGTTGCCCCTGGGACCGGGCCCAGAGCCACCAGACCCTGCTTCCCTTTTTGCTGGAGGAGACCTACGAGACGATCCAAGCAGTGGAGGATGGCCGCCCGGAAGAGCTGGCTGAAGAGCTGGGCGACCTCTTGGTGGAGGTGGCGATGCACTCCGCGATCGCCGCCGAGGCGGGGACCTTTGACATCGGAACCGTGGCCAGGATCGCTACCGAGAAGATGATCGGCCGCCATCCCCACGTGTTCGGCGACCTCCAGGTGACGGGCGTGGCCCAGGTGCTGAGCAACTGGGAGGAGCTCAAGCGGCAGGAGAAGCCGGGGCGGGAATCGGCCCTCGACGGGATCCCGAGGTCGCTCCCTGCGCTGGCGCTGGCCGCCGCGGTGCAACGCCGCCAGGTGGGCGGCGCCCAGCCGGCCACTCCCTCGGGACCAGAGTTGGCGGCGGCCGCCGCCAACTCCCTAGAGCAGCTAGCCGCGGGCGGAGAGGAAGGCGGCTCGGCGGAGACGCTCGTCGGTGAGCTGCTGTTCTGGGTGGTGGAGCTGGCCCGCCAGCGCGAAGTCGATCCTGAAGGTGCCCTCCGGCGATTCGCGGCGGAGCGGCGCGAGGCCCTCAGGAAGGCCGAATTGGAGGGACGCGCCGAGGCCTCCCCCAAGGCGGGCCCCGCCCCTGCCGAGGCCGCGAACTAGGGCCGAACTCGGCGATGTCCTTCCCGATCACGTCGCGCGGACCTATACTCTCCTCGACGAGCGGGCCTTGGCGCCTGCTGTTTGCCCAGTCAAATTCACCCCACGTTGAACCAGGATCGAGCGGACGGCTACGGGCCCACTTCTGGGCTGATCCGAGAGCTACGCATCCGCTGGCGGCTTTTCCGGCGGGGCCACTCTCTGGGGCATCGCCACGCGGTGCTACTCATCGTCGCGGTCGCTGGATTCTGGATCGCGCTCAGCCTCTACCACGGTCTCGGCACAGACGCCACCCTGCACCGCCAGCTGCTTCGGTTGCAGGCCCAGTCCCAGGGTCTCTCGCATCAGGTCCAGGCCCAGGGCGAAGAGCTGAGGACCGCCTCCTCGGCGGCCTCCCAGGCGGAGCTCGCCCGATCTGTGGGGTTGGCGCCGCCAACTGACAAGGTCTATGCCGTGGAGGATCCCGTCGAGGCGGCGGGCCCGGTGGCGATTCAGCAGGGGGCGCTTGAAGTCGGCCAGACCGCCCATGATCTGGTCCAGGCCCTTTTAGGCCTGCCCTTGGTCACCTCCTGAGAGGGGAGAACGGCCTGGACCTGCCGCGGACCCGATGAGTTTTGACGTTCCATGCCGGGTCGCGTACAATCTCGGCGCGGCGTGGAGCAGTGGCAGCTCGTCGGGCTCATAACCCGAAGGTCCCAAGTTCGAATCTTGGCGCCGCAACGCTCCCCCTTCGGAGGCCGCAAGCCAAGGCGGTATAGCTCAGGGGTTAGAGCGCTCGGCTCATAACCGAGGTGTCCCTGGTTCAAATCCAGGTACCGCCACGCCGGCCCCCACTGAAGTGGCCGCGGGCTGGCGTGGAGATCATCTTCCCCGGCCCGGAGTTCCCACTTCAGCGCGGGGATGCCCCCAGATTACTGCGTACAATCGGCCGGATGCCACGCCAGCGCCGGGCCGTTGCCTACACGGTCCTTTTCCTAGCCCTCCTCGCGATCGCCATCTTGGCTTGGCGGGTGACCCCCAGCAAGAGCATTTCGATCCGGTCCACCGGGACGCTCCAGCAGGCGCTGGCCAACTACCAGCTGAAGTCAGCGGGCAAGAGTGTTCCCGCGGGCCAGCCGATCATCTCCACCAAGCACGAGGCGCAGGTGGTCAACTCCAATGAATCGGTCGACTGGTGGACCACCGATGGGCACGAGTACCAGTCATTCATAGAAGCTAGTGACCCGTCCACCTTGTTCAGCAAGTACGGCTACACCAAGTACACGATTCAAGCACCCAGCTCAGATAACGTGTTCCTCACCCTGATCCTGCCCAACGTGATCATCGTCCTGGTGATCCTGGCCTTCATCTGGTTCATGCTCCGGCAGAGCCAGAGCGGCAACAACCAGGCGATGTCCTTCGGCCGCAGCCGGGCTCGACTGATCGCCGGCGACAAGCCCGAGATCACCTTTGCGGATGTCGCCGGGGTGGACGAGGCCAAGCAGGAGCTCAGCGAGATCGTCGAGTTTCTGAAGTACCCGGAGCGCTTTACTGCGCTCGGGGCCCGCATCCCCAAGGGGGTGCTGATGGTGGGGCCGCCCGGTTCCGGCAAGACCCTGCTCAGCAAGGCGGTGGCAGGGGAGGCGGGGGTGCCCTTCTTCAGCATCTCCGGCTCGGAGTTCGTGGAGATGTTCGTGGGGGTTGGCGCCAGCCGGGTCCGCGACCTCTTCGACCAGGCCAAGAAGAACAGCCCCTGCATCGTCTTCGTCGATGAGATCGACGCCGTCGGCCGGCAGCGCGGGGCCGGCCTGGGTGGAGGCCACGACGAGCGCGAGCAGACTCTCAACCAACTCCTGGTGGAGANNCCCGACGTGCTGGATCCGGCCCTGCTCCGGCCCGGGCGCTTCGACCGCCACGTGACCCTCGACCGGCCGGACATTAGGGGCCGGGTGGAGATCCTCAAGGTGCACGCTCGCAACAAGCCGCTGGACACCTCGGTCGACCTCGAGGTCCTGGCCAAGCAGACAGTCGGGTTCACTGGCGCCGACCTGGCCAACCTGATCAACGAAGCGGCGATCCTGGCCGCCCGGCAAAACAAGAAGGTGATCGCCATGCCGGAGCTGGAGGAGGCGATCGCCCGTGTCATCGCCGGCCCCGAGCGCAAGTCCCGGCGGATCACCGACAAGGAGAAGACGGTGATCGCCTACCACGAGATGGGTCACGCCCTGGTGATGCGCACCCTGCCCAACTGCGATCCCCCCTACAAGATCAGCATCGTCAGCCGGGGCATGGCCCTGGGCTGGACTATGTCGCTTCCCGAGCACGACAAGGTGCTGGTCAGCAAGGCGGAGCTCACCGACCAGTTGGCCGGGATCCTGGGAGGCCGGGTGGCGGAAGAGCTCCTGCTGGGCGACGCCAACATCACGACCGGAGCCTCGGACGACATCGGCAAGGCCACCAAGCTGGCCCGCCGGATGGTGACCGAGTGGGGGATGAGCGAGAAGTTGGGACCCTTGGCCTTCGGCACCAAGGAGGAGCTGGTCTTCCTGGGCCGGGATCTCGGCGAGCAGCGCAACTACTCGGAGGAGGTGGCGGGAGAGATTGACCAGGAGGTGCACTCCCTGGTGGACAACGCCTACCTCACCGCCAAGAAGGTGCTCACGCTTCGTCGTGCCACTCTGCTGGCGCTGGCCGATCACCTGATCGAGGTGGAGTCGATGGATCGCAAGGAGATGGACGAGGTGATCGAGCAGGCGGAGGAAGAGCAGACAGCCGCCAGCTGAGTTTGGCCGCCCAACGGCGGCGAGCGATCTCCCGGGGTCGGCGCTTACTATTGGCGGAGGCCCATCGGGCCTGGAGGACCGGCCTCAATCCGCTTGGATCCCTGAGGTGACCGAGACGGAAGTGGGTTACGGAATCGTCGGTGCCGGGCGCGTCGCCCAGGTGATCGCTCGCCGTCTCGGGCGGTCGCGCGTTCCGGCGGGAGTGATCTTCTCCAGGACCCCGGCCGGGGCGGAGGCCCTGGCGTCGGAGCTGGGCTGGGCGGTTGCCGCCAGCTCGGCCGAGGTTCTTTCAGGATCGCAGCTCACCTTGCTCGCGGTGCCTGACTCTGAGCTTCGCCCGCTGAGTCAGGAGCTGGCCCAGGCGCTGGAATCCGATTCGCCTCTCTCGAAGCGGGTCGTCGCCCACTGCGCCGGCATCCAAGGCCTGGGTCCGCTGGCCCCCCTCCGGGAGCTGGGCTGTTCGTTGGGGGTCTTTCACCCCTTGGCCCCGGTCCCCGACGGCGACCCCTCCTGCCTGGACCAGACCTTCATCTCGATCGAGGGTGATCCGCTGGCGCGGCCGGCGCTTTTCGACCTGGCTCGTCTCATCGACTGCCGGGTGCTTGAGGTGGAGGCACTGGACCGCCCCCTCTATCACGCCGCCGCGGTCTTTGCCGGGGTGCTGCCGGTTCTGCTGGAGCGGGTGGCAGAGCGTCTCGGGATCGCGGCGGGCGGTGGCGATACGCTGGCCCAGGGCCTCCGGGCCCTGCACTCGGCCAGCGCCCGCAATGTGCAGCGACTGGGGCCCGAGTTGGGGCTGAGCGGCCCTCAGCAGCGCCAGGACGGCGCCACCGTGAGCGCTCACCTCGAGGCTCTGAATCGGTTCGACCCGGTCCTGGCCGCTCTCTACACGTCCATCCAGGAGGCGGCCAGGCAATCGCCGGCCGACCGGACTGGGAAAGGAGGTTGACTCATGGATGACCACTTGGCAGGACGAAAGCCAATCCAGATCACCGACCTCGCGAGGTGGAAGCGCGAGGGCAAGCGCTTCGCGGTCTTGACCGCCTACGACTACACCACCGCCAGCTGGCTGGATCAGGCCGGGATCCCGGTGCTGCTGGTCGGTGACTCGCTGGGTGGCGTCATGCTCGGCCACCGGCTGCGAGACGGCAGCCCCGACACCATCCCGGTCACCCTGGAAGACGTGATCCACCACGCTAGGGCGGTGGCCAGGGGGGCCAGTCGTGCGCTCCTCGTCGGCGATCTGCCGTTTCTCTCCTACCAGCTGGGCCTGGACGACGCCACCCGGTCCGCCGGCCGGTTGCTCAAGGAGGGGGCGATGCAGGCGGTCAAGCTCGAGGGCGGCGGGCCCATGATCGAAGTCGCCGCTCACCTGGTCGAGCGGGGCATCCCGGTGATGGGCCATGTCGGCCTGACTCCCCAGCGCGTGCATGCCATGGGCGGTCTGCGCGCCCAGGGACGAGACGAAGCCGGGGCCGCCCTAATTCGCGAGGCCGTGACCGGCCTGGAGCAGGCTGGCGCCTTCTCGGTGGTCCTGGAGGGCATTCCGTCCGAGCTCGCCGCGGAGCTCACCGCGGATACCTCGATGCCCACCATCGGAATCGGAGCTGGGGCCGCTTGCGACGGCCAGGTGCTGGTCGTCCACGACATGCTGGGGCTCACCGTCGGTCCGGCTCCCAAGTTCGTCAAGCAGTTTGCGGCCCTGGGGGAGGAGATAGCTGCGGCGGCGAGTCGGTTCCAGGCGGAGGTGGAGGCGGGCACCTACCCCGACCCGGAGCACAGCTATGGCTGAGCCGGACGGGCCCGCAGCCGGGGCCGGTCGGAGGCTGGCGACCGCGCCAAGGGTGATCACGGTGCCCAAAGAACTACGCCAGCTGACGGCGGGATGGACCGGCTCCGGCCAGCTGGTGGGCCTCGTGCCCACCATGGGGTCGCTCCACGCCGGGCACATGTCGCTCGTGGCAGCAGCCCAAAGGGAGTGCGACAAGGTGGTGGTGTCCATCTTTGTCAACCCACTCCAGTTCGCCAAGGGGGAGGACTATCTCAGCTACCCCCGCCGACTCGACGCCGACCTGGCGCTGCTCGCCGAGCAGGGGGTCGATGCCTGCTATTGCCCCCAAGTCGAGACGGTGTACCCCGAGGGTTTCGCCACCAGGGTGCTGGTCGACGCCGGCAGCGAGCTCTGGGAGTCCGCGATGCGGCCTGGACACTTCTCGGGGGTGGCGACCGTCGTCAGCAAGCTGTTCGCTGCGGCCGGCCCCGGCCGAGCCTATTTCGGGGAGAAGGACGCCCAGCAGGCGGCGGTCGTCTCGCGGCTGGCTAAAGACCTCGACCTCGGGGTGGAGGTGTCCGTGTGCCCCACGGTTCGCGACCCGGACGGACTGGCCCTGAGCAGCCGCAACCAGCTGCTCTCAGCGGCGGGGTACCGGGCAGCGCGCTGCCTCTCGCGGGCGCTGATCGAGGCTGCGAGACGGTTCGCAGCGGGCGTCGTTTCCGGCGCGGAGCTGTCGGCGGCCGCCGCCCAGGTGATCGACTCCGAGCCCGGGGTCCGATTCGACTACGCGGGGGTGGTGGACCCGGCGGACTTCCGGCCGGTAATCGAGGCCAACGGGGAAACCCGGGTGCTGGTGGCGGCAGGGGTCGAGGGGGTCCACCTGATCGATACCTCGTTGCTCGCGTCGCCGCCTCGTGCGAGCCGCTGATGGGCCAGGCGGTCTCGGTCGAGTCCCACCAGCGCCGTTTCGACCTGGTGGTGGTCGGGAGCGGGATCGCGGGGCTCTTTGGCGCCGTCAAGGCTGCCCAGGCGGGGCTTAAGGTGGCCGTGCTCACCAAGGCGACCATGCAGGAGTGCAGCAGCCGCTACGCCCAAGGGGGGATAGCCGCCGCCGTCGACCCTGACGACAGCCCGTTGCTCCACGCCGCCGACACCATGGCCGCGGGCAGGGGCCTCTGCGACCCCCGGGCGGTGGAGGCGCTGGTGGAGGAGGGACCCGGGCGGATCCGCGAGCTGATCGAACTCGGAGTCCACTTCGATACTCAGGACGGGGTGCTGTTGGTGGCCCGGGAGGCCGCCCACTCCAGGTCCCGGATCGTGCACGCCGGCGGCGACGCGACCGGTCGGGAGGTCGAGGAGCTGCTGGCGCTGCGCGCCTCCGGTTCGGTGGAACTGATCCTGGAAGAGCACTCGGTGCGGCGCCTTTTGATCAGCGACGGCAGCTGCTGGGGAGTGGAGGCGATCTCGATCCGCCAGCCCGCGATCCGCCGCCTGGAGGC
>PKXE01000121.1:14022-15376 GCA_003132265.1 Candidatus Dormiibacterota bacterium
GCACCCCCGTTCCTCATCTCAGAGGCAGTTCGCGGCGAGGGGGCGCTGGTGGTGGACGATCTCGGGGAGCGATTCCTCTTCAATGCCGACCCTGCCGGGGAGCTGGCGGGCCGCGATGTGGTGGCGAGAGCGATCAGCGAGCGGATGGCGGAGCGGTCCCTGGACAACGTCTGGCTCGACCTGCGGCCCATCGGAGCGGCTAAGGCGCGGGTCCGCTTCCCCAACATCGTCGCCACCTGCGCAGGCCATGGCATCGATATCACCGAGCAGCTGATCCCCGTCGCACCGGCCGCCCACTACCAGATGGGGGGAGTGCGGACCGACCTGTTCGGCGCCACCAGCGTCCCCGGCCTGTTCGCTGCCGGGGAGGTGGCCTCGACCGGGGTCCACGGAGCCAACCGCCTCGCCAGCAACAGCCTCTTGGAGTCGCTGGTGTTCGCGGCGCGGGCGGTCGAGGCAGTCCTGGGGGAGGGGGAGCGGGCCCCGCTCGCCGCGCCCGAGCCGGCGGCCGAGATGGAGTTGGAAGAGGTCGCTCCCGAGCAGCTGGCGGAAGCCCGGCGCCAGCTCCAGGAGGCGATGTGGAGCACCGCCGGCATCGTCCGCGAGCGGGAGGGTCTGGCCCGGACGGCGGCCCGGCTCGCGCTTCTCGCCGACGCGGTGCCGGAGTTGCCGGTTGACCCCCATCTCTGCGAGCTGCGCGGCATGCTGGGGACCAGTTCGCTATTGGTGGAGGCCGCCGACTACCGCGAGGAGAGCCGGGGAGCCCACTTCCGCCGCGACCATCCTTCAGTGGAGAGCCGATTTCTCGGCACGGTCATCCAGAAGCGGGGGGTGCCCCTGGAGTTCAGGCCGATTGAGCCAGCTCGAACCAGCTGAGATCGCAGCGCAGGCCGCGCGGGCACTCGCCGAGGACTATCGCGGTCAGGACCTCACCGGCGAGTCCGTCCTCGAAGCGGGCCAGCGCTGTGTCGCCGAGGTGAGAGCTCGGGAGGACGGAGTGCTCTGCGGACTCGCTCTCGCCCACGAGGTCTTCCATCAGGTCGACCCCTCGATCACCTGCACCGACCTGCTCCAGGACGGAGATGTCCTTCGCGCCGGCAGTCTCGCGATGCGGGTGGCGGGCCCCGCCGCAGCGGTCCTGGTGGCCGAGCGCACCGCTCTCAACTTCCTGCAGCACCTGTCCGGGATCGCCAGCCTCACCGCCAAGTTTGCGGCGGTGGCCCGCCCGTTCGGGGTCGAGATCCTGGACACCCGCAAGACCCTGCCCGGGCTCCGCCAGTTGGAGAAGTACGCAGCCCGCACCGGTGGTGCCCACAACCACCGGATGGGCCTCTACGACGCCATCCTGATCAAG
>PKXE01000052.1 GCA_003132265.1 Candidatus Dormiibacterota bacterium
GGCAGCGGGCCATGATCGCGATGTCCCTCGCCTGCGACCCCAAGCTGCTGATCCTGGACGAGCCAACCACCGCGCTGGACGTCACCACGCAGTCCCAGATCCTAGACATCGTGCGGGATCTGCAGAGCCGACTCGGGATGTCCATCCTGCTGATCACCCACGATCTGGGGGTGGTCGCCGACCTAGCCGACCGGGTGGCGGTGATGTACGCCGGCAGCAAGGTGGAGGATGCGGAGGTCCACCGGCTCTTCGCCTCACCCCGCCACCCTTACACAGCCGGGCTGCTCCGAGCTCTGCCCCAGCGGGACCGGCAGACGGGGGATGTGCCCGAGCGATTGACCGAGATTCCGGGTCTGGTGCCGGTGCTACGGGCTCCGCTGGCGGCCTGCGCCTTCGCCCCGCGCTGCCCCCGCAGCGCTGAGGACTGCTGGCAGTCAGCCCCGCCACTGGAGGAGTGCGAGAGCGACCACGGGGTGGCCTGCTTCCATCCCGAGCCGGCCGNNCCCCGCAACTCCGGCGGCCACCGGGTCCAGGCGGTGCGGGGGGTGGACCTGTCCATCGCGGAGGGCGAGATCCTGGGGCTGGTCGGCGAGACCGGAAGCGGCAAGACCACCGTCGGAAAGTGCGTGGTGCGGCTGCTCAGGCCCACCTCCGGGTCGATCCGATTCGTCGGACGCGACATCACCACCCTGCCCGCCCGCACCCTCCGGCCGGTGCGGAAAGAGCTGCAGATGGTCTTTCAGGATCCGTACTCGTCGCTGGACCCGCGGATGACCGTGGCCCAGATCGTGGGCGAACCGCTGAGGGCCCACGGACTCTCGTCGCGGGCCGAGGTCAGTCCACTGGCCACCGGTGCCATCGAGCAGGTCGGTCTGTCGGCCGAGGTTTTGGACCGGTACCCCAACGAGCTCTCCGGAGGCCAGCGCCAACGGGTGGGACTGGCCCGGGCTCTGGTGCTAAAGCCCAAGCTGCTGATCGCCGACGAGCCGGTCTCGGCACTCGACGTGTCGGTTCGGGCCGGGATCTTGAATCTGCTCGTGGACCTTCAGCGGTCCATGGGCTTCTCCTGCCTCTTCATCACCCATGACCTTTCGGTGGCGGAGTTCCTCTGCGACCGCGTGGCGGTCATGTACCTAGGCGAAATCGCCGAGGTGGGCTCCCGAGATGAGGTCTTCGGCGATGCCCGGCACCCGTACACCCGCTCACTACTGGCGGCGGCGCCGATTGCAGATCCCGTGCTGCAGCGTTCCCGAGAGCGCTCGGTAATGCCGGGTGAGCCCCCAAGCGCGGTCGCCCCCCCCTCCGGCTGTAGCCTACATCCACGTTGCCCACTGGCCAACGAGCGGTGCTCCCAAGAGGTCCCCGCCACGACCACGGTCTCAGAGAGCGGGCATCTCGTCCGCTGTCATCGCGTTGCCGAACAGCTCAGCCTGGAAGTGTCCCGAAGATGAACTCACCGACCCGTCCCCAACTGATCGGAAGCTTTGGCATGGTCGCCGCCAGCCACTGGCTGGCGGCCGCGAGCGGGATGGGGATCCTGGAGAAGGGCGGCAACGCCTTCGACGCTGCGGTGGCGACCGGGCTGGTTCTGCAGGTGGCCGAGCCTCACCTGAACGGTCCCGGAGGCGAGGTTCCCATAGTTCTCTACGACGCCACCGAGGGCGAGGTGGTGGTGGTGGACGGCCAGGGACCGGCCCCGGCCGAGGCGAGCATCGCCCGTTTCCTAGCCATGGACGTTCCCCTCATCCCCGGGACGGGACTCTTGCCGGCCAACGTCCCGGGGGCGTTCGGAGCGTGGATGCTGATGCTCCAGCGCTACGGGCGGATGCCGCTTCGGGAGGTGCTGGAGCCGGTTATCCACTACGCCCGTCACGGAGTGCCGGTCCTGCCGGCCGTCAATCGCGCCCTGGTGGCCTGTGAGCAGCGGTTTCAAGAGCTCTGGCCCAGCTCAGGAGCAGTCTTCCTGCCCGGAGGGAAGGTGCCGGATGCTGGGAGTAGATTCGCCAATCCCCAGCTGGCCACGGTCTATCAGGGCATCCTGGAGGAGGCGGAGGCGGCTGGTTCCGGTCGCGCGGTGCAGATCGAGGCCGCCCGCCGGGCCTTCTATGACGGGGTGGTTGCCGAGGCGATCGATCGCTTTCTGCGCACGGCCGAACTTTGGGACGAGACCGGGGAGGCCCATCCGGGCTTCCTCAGGGGTCAGGACCTGGCCACGTGGCGGGCTTCATTCGAACCTCCGTCCTTTGTCGATTACCACGGGGTCCGCGTCCACAAGACCGGCCCCTGGGGCCAGGGGCCAGTCTTCCTACAGCAGCTCCAGCTGCTGTCGGGTTACGACCTGAGCGCGCTGGAGCCCGACTCGGCCGACTTCGTCCACCTGGTCATCGAGTGCGCCAAGCTGGCCTTCGCCGATCGGGAGGCGTTCTACGGCGACCCCCGCCACGTCGATGTGCCCCTCGGCGAGCTGCTGAGCCCGGAATATGCCAAGGAGCGGCGTCGCCTGGTCGGGCCCGAGGCCTCGGCAGCGATCCGACCTGGAAGGCCGGGCGGTCGCGAGCCGAGGATGCCGAGCGCCGAGCTGATGGCGCGCACCCAGGCGCTCGACCCCGCCGCCGGGCTGCCACCGGACCCGGCAGGCAAGGACACCTGTCATCTGGACGTGGTCGACCGCGAGGGCAACATGGTNNCTCTCTCAACCAGGTCGCAGATGTTCTGGCTGGAGGAGAACCTGCCGAGCTCTTTGGTCGGCGGCAAGCGTCCTCGCACCACCCTCACCCCAACTTTGGTTCTGCGCGAGGGCCAGCCCTGGCTGGCCTTCGGCACCCCGGGCGGAGATCAGCAGGACCAGTGGTCACTGATCTTCTTTTTGCGCCGGCTCCACTATGACCTCGACCTGCAGTCCGCGA
>PKXE01000126.1 GCA_003132265.1 Candidatus Dormiibacterota bacterium
GATCTCCTCCTGGGCGATCCGGGCGTCCGGGGCCACCTTTCCGAAGACGGTCGGCTCGATGAGGTGACCCTCTCCCGGGCGACGGTCTCCCCCCAAGAGCAGCTCGCCCTCACGTCGGCCAATCTGGAGGTAGTCGAGGATCTTCTCCTCCGCGGCACCGTCAATCACCGGGCCCACTGTCACCTCGGGATCGGTGGGATCGCCGACCTTGAGCTGGGCGGCCAGCTCCAGCACCCGACCGACCATGTCGTCATAGGTCGACTCCACCAGGATCGCTCGTGAGCCGGCCGAGCACTTCTGCCCCTGGAACCCGAAGGCGGAGGCGGTGATCGCCCTCGCGGCGAGGTCGAGGTCGGCAGTCTCGTCCACCACTACCGCGTTCTTGCCGCCCATCTCCAGCTGCACCCGCTTCAGCCAGCGCTGGCCGGGATGCACCCTGGAGGCTCGCTCGTAGATGCGCACCCCGACCTCGCGGGAGCCGGTGAAGGCCACGAAACGGATCTGGGGATGGTCGACCAGAGCCTCGCCGATCACCTCGCCCCGCCCCGTCAGGAGGTTGATGACCCCGGGCGGCAGTCCCAGCTCAGTGAAGATGTCCACCAGCCAGGCGGCGGTCGTGCTCGAGGTCTCCGCCGGCTTGAGGATGACGCAGTTTCCCGCCACCACCGCTGCCGTGATCATCCCGGTGGCGAGAGCCAGCGGGAAATTCCAGGGGGAGATCACCGCGCCGACTCCGAGCGGCAGGTAACGGAACTGGGTGAGCTCTCCCGGCCACGGCACCATCCGATCTCGAGCATTGAGCTCCAGCGCCTGACGGGCGTACCACTCCATCAGGTCGACGACCTCGGAGACCTCTCCGTCAGCCTCGTCCCAGGGCTTGCCGACCTCATAGACCATGAGGGCGGACAGCTCAGCGCGCCGGCGGCGGACTACCTCAGCCGCGCGAATGAGGACCGCGGCCCGCTCCTCGATGGGCGTCCTCGACCAGTCTGGGAACGCCGACCACCCGGCCGCCACCGCCCGATCCACGTCCTCCCGCCGGGCTGCCGCATGGCGGCCGATCACCTGCTCTGGGTGAGCCGGGTTGTAGGACTGAATCAGCTCGCCCGTCTCGACTAGCTCACCTCCGATGACCAAGGGGTAGTCCCGACCAAGCCGGCCGCGGACCCGAGCCAGGGCGCCCGCGAATTCGGCGCGGTTGGCGGCCACCGAGAAGTCCAGGGTCGGCTCGGTGCGGAACGGAGCTAGGGCCATCAGCGATCCTCCTCTTGATATCGAGCTGGGGCTGGGGGAAGTGGGTTGGCGGGGACGCCGCCGCAGCCCGGGTCGCCGCTAACGCCGCACCAGGTTGCGGGCCAGGAAGAGCACGTTCGCGGGACGTTCCGCCAGCCGCCTCATGAAGAATGGGTACCAGTGGGTGCCGTAGCAGGTGGCCACCAAGACCGTGAAACCTTTGCGGAGCAGCTCGCGCTGCAGCTGGGGCCGGATCCCGTAGAGCATCTGGAACTCGAAGCGGTCGCGGGGAATCTGGTGCTGGTCAGCAAAGGTGATGGCATGGTGGATCATCCGGTCGTCGTGAGTCGCAATGGCGGTGTAGCCGGCCCCGCTCAGCGCCTGCTCCAGCAGCCGGACGTAATTGTCATCGACCTCGGCCTTGTCCGGGAAGGCCACCTCGCGACCCTCCAGATAGGCGCCCTTGACCAGCCGCAGGTTGGGCGCCAGGGGCAGGAGGGACTCCAGGTCGGCCGCCGACCGCCGCAGGCACGACTGGAGCACCACGCCGACGTTGTCGCAACCGCGAGCTAGGAGATTGCGGTAGATCTTGAGCGTCGACTCCACATGGGCGGAGTCCTCCATATCGATCCGCATAGTCAGGCCCAGCTCGGCTGAGAGCTCCAGGAGCCGAACCATGTTGCTCTCGGCGAGCTCCTCGCCCAGGTCCAGCCCCAGCAGGGTCAGCTTGATCGCCACGTTGCAATTGACGTGCTCGGTGGCGAGCCTTTTGATCAGGCCCTGGTACTCCGCCACCGCCCGATCGGCGTCGGCGGCGCTGGCCACGGCCTCGCCGAGGAGGGTGGCGTTGCACTTGAACCCCTGCTGGTTGAGGACCCGGATCACCCCGACGCACTGGTCCAAGGTCTCGCCCGCGACGAAGCGGGACGCACCCAGCCGCATCCCGTAGCGGCCCATGAAGGCCTTGGTCGCCCGGTTATGCGCGGCAGCGAGGATAGCGCGCCGCGCCATCGCGTTCAGGGAGGGCAACGGTCACCCGCCCTCCGACGGGGTCGGGCTCTCGGAGGGGACGCTGGTCGCGGTCATCGGCTGGGTATTCACCTCAAGAGGGGCTGGCGACAGCCATTGTCCTTCGTTCAGCNNACCTGCTCGACCAAGAGGGTCAGATGCCCGGCGTCGGGGAGGTAGTGCCACTCGGCACCGGGCAGGTGCTCCGCCAGCCAGCGGCCGTGGCCCGGGGGCACCATCAGGTCGTGCTGTCCCTGCCACAATTGCAACGGGACCCGGACCTCGGAGAGATCGAACCCCCAGGGCTGCACGAAGGCCAGGTCATCGTCGATCCAGCCGTCCGCGCCGTGGGAGAAGGCGTCGGCGGTGAGCTGAACGAACCAGTCGCCGAGATGCTCCCGCATTGCCGCCCGGTCGGGGACGGAGAGGATCGAAGCCATGCTCTCGATCATCCCGTCCACCGTTGAGGACATGTCGGCCACGGCCGCCTCGTGCAGCGGACGGGTCACCGCCTCGCCCTCCAGGTCGGCCTGGAACTCTTCCACGTTGCCCTCTCCCATGCCGGCGAGAAAGTCCAGGCCCTCGGCACCATAGGGGCCGACCGAGGCGATGGTCGCCGCCGCCACCACCAGCTGGGGCAACCGGGCGGCGCAGCTGAGCGCGTGGGGACCGCCGCCCGAGTACCCCCAAGTGGCGAGCTTGGCGAGCTGGAGGTGTTCGGCGATCGCTGCCACGTCGGCAGCGGCGGCACCCACCTGCCGACCCGGCAAGCGGGTGGATTCCCCGTAGCCCGGTCTCGAGTACCCGATCAGGCGGATTCCGCGCCGCTCGGCGTCGGCGAGCCAGCCGGCGAAGAGGCCCCGGGCCCCCGGGGTTCCGTGGTGGACTAGGACCGCGGGATCGCCCACCTTGCCCGTGTCCAGGACATCCAGCTGCCGGCCCTCCGGCGTCGTCACCTGAATCGCGCGAACCTGCATGTGACCCCCTCCTCTTGGTGGGACCGATCATGGCAGCCCACCCTCCGCTGGCCCGCGTCAACCTCGGGACGGAGCGCTCGGTTCCAGTACCGGCCAGCGTACCGACGCGGGGTGAGGGGGGTCACTCCCGCTGGGCGGTGCCTCGCTGGCTGGAGGCGCCGGTCCGCTGCAAATGCTGGTCCAGGAGATTGGCACAGGCGAAGAGCGCCTCGAGGTGGGGGACTGCCAGCTCCAGCAAGCCGGCCAGCTCGACCAGGGCTCCGACCGTGGCCCCCAGCTCGAGCGGTCGCCCGGCCTCGACATCCTGGAGCATCGAGGTCTTGTGACCCCCGACCCGGGCGGCTCCCTGAATGCGGCGGTCGATCCCGATCGGAGTCTCGATGCCGATCCGTCGCCCGATCAGCTCCACCTCCTCCATCACCGCTCTCACCAGCGCCACTGCCGCACCATCGGAGGTGATCTCCTCTAAGGTCGCCCCGGTGAGCGCTGAGATGGGGTTGAAACTGGCATTGCCGAGCAGCTTGAGCCAGAGCTCGGGACGGATCCGGGGCTGCACTGGCGCTTTGAACCCGGCCCTGGTCAGCACCGCCGAGACCTCCTCAGTCCGGGCGGAAGGGAGACCGTCCGGCTCGCCCAGGCTGATGCGGTTGCCTTCGAGGTGCTCAACCACCCCCCCCTCCCGGAGCCGGGCGGCGGGGTAGACGATGCAGCCGACGACCCGGCTCGCCTCGATGTTCTGGGAGATGACGCCGCCCGGGTCCACCGACTCCAGCCGGGTTCCTTCCAAAGGGCCCCCAAAGCCGTCGAAGAACCACCAGGGGATCCCGTTCTGAGCGCTGAACAAGCTGGTCTGCGGTCCCAGCGCGGCTCCCAGCCGCGCCGCCAAGGGGGACAGGCCGTGGGCCTTCACGGTGACGAAGACCACGTCGGCGGAACTGAGCGGAGAGAGCTCGTCGGTGCATTCCGGGTGCACGGTGAAATCNNCCCCGGGCGATCAGGGTGACCTCCTCCCCCACCCGGGCCAGATGCGCGCCCAGGAGCCCGCCGGTCGCGCCCGCGCCGAGGACGACGAACTTCAAGGTGGGGTCACTGGGTTCACTTGGGGGCGAAGGCTTCCGCCACGAACCGGCGCTGGACCTTGCCGGTCGCGGTGCGCGGGATTGCCTCCACGAGATAGATAGTGGTGGGAACTTTGAACTCCGCCAGATGCTCCCGGCAGTAGGCGAGCAGCTCCTGCTCGTCGGCAGGCGAGCTCAGCACCACCGCCGCCGCCACCTGCTCACCCCAGGTGGGGTGGGGCAGGCCGAAGGAGACCGCCTCCGCCACCGCCGGGTGGGCCTCCAGCACGGAGTCGACCTCCAGCGGGGCGATCTTCTCGCCGCCTCGGTTGATCAGCTCCTTGAGCCGGCCCGACAGGGTGAGGTAGCCGTCCTTGTCCAGCATCCCCAGATCGCCGGTGCGGAACCAGCCCCCCCTGAACGAGGCGGCATTGGCCTCGGCGTTGGACTCATAGCCATCGATGACGTTGGGACCGCGGATCACCACCTCTCCGGCCGTCCCCGGCGGCAGCAGCTGGCCGGCGTCGGACATGGTGGCGATCTCGACNNGAGCCGGGCTGGCGGCGCCCTGGCGGCAGTGGGTTGGAAGCCATCTGGTGGCTGGCCTCGGTCATGCCGTAGGCCTCCAGCACCGGCACGCCGTAGCGCGCCTCCATCTCCGCCATCTGGGCTGGAGTCAGCGCCGAGCTGCAGGTGCGTACGAAGCGCAGCCGCTCGGTGCCCCCCGGCCGGTCCTCTGAGGTCCGCATCAGGATCATCCGCTGGGGGGTGGGCGAGGCGCTGAACCAGGTCGGCCGATACTCTCGCGCCAAAGGCCAGAAGTTGAGGGGAGTGAACTTTCGGGGCGTCACCACCGTGCCGCCGGCGGCTAGCGCCGAAAGGGCCGAGGCCACCAGGCCGTGGACATGGAAGAGGGGCATGGCGCAGAGCGAGACGTCCTCCTCAGTGAGCTGGTAATGGGCGGTGATGTTGCCCACCGAGGCGACCAGGTTGCGGTGGCGCAGTGGGACCCGCTTCGGCCGGCTGGTGGTCCCGCTGGTGTGGAGCACCAGCGCCACGTCGTCGGGCCCGGACGGCTGGACGGGCCGGCCGGTCCCACCGAACTCAGCACTCGCCAGGCGGAGTTCGCCTCGAGAGTCGATCTCGGCCTCGATCACGATCCCGCCTTGGGGCAGCGCCCGCCTGGCCGCCTCTCCCTCTCCGGGCGGCACCAGCAGGACCCGGGCCCCCGTGTCCTCCAGGTAGAAGCGGAACTCATCCTCCTTGTAGGCGGGGTTGAGCGGGCAGGCGGTGGCTCCCAGGGCGGCCGAGAGGAAGAGGACGATCGCCTCGGGGCCGTTCGGAAGCGCCATCGCCACCCGGTCGAGGGGCCCGACTCCGAAGGCCGCCAGCCGCTCAGCGCCCTCGGCCACCAGCTGGCGGAGTCGGGCATAGGTAAGCACCGGGCCACCCGGTACGAGGATCGCCGACCGGTCGGCGGACCCTCGCTCCAACAGGTCGGTGAGCGTCTGGGTCACCGGAGATGCTTACCTCCAGATTTGGTGGGGCCGTGGCGGCCGGCGCGAGCCAGAGGGCGCCGGGAAACCGGAGTTCTGGGGATCTCCGTCAAGCCTCCCCTTCCCTCGTTGCCGGGCAGTGTATCCGCCAGCCGACGGGCTCGCTGGGCGGCCTCGGCCGGGGATTCCGTGGCTCTGAGGTGGCTCGGAGCGGGGTGTCCGGCGGCAACGGCTGCAAACGTATGCACCCCCCCTTGACGGATCTCCCCATCTCGTGTACGTTCCACTCTCAGGTTTCCGGGTGAGCNNGAATCAGGGAGGGTGACTGTCTTATGAGGCTGGCAACCATCACGACTGCGGATGGACTTCGGCTGCATGTCCGGGGTCGCTCCGGCTACGTGGATGCGGCGGCCGAGACCGGCAACCCTGAGCTGGCCACCCTGGCCACCGCGCTCCGCTCCGGCCCCGCCGGCTGGGAGGCGCTGCGTACGCTGGAGGCCCGCGAGGGCCGCGAGGTGCAGGAGTCCGAGTTCGCCGCCGCGGTACCGGTACCGCCCCGCATTCTCTGCCTCGGCGTCAACTACAGCGAGCACGCCCTGGAGACGGGGCGGCCCGTGCCCAACTGGCCCGAATGCTTCGTTAGGGGTGCCCCCAGCGTCCTCGGGCCCTATGNNATTCGATTACGAGGGCGAGTTGGGGATCGTGATCGGTAGCGGTGGCCGCTACATCCCCGCCGAACGGGCCCTGGAGGCGGTCGCCGGATTCGTCGTGTGCAACGACGCCTCCGCGAGGGACTGGCAGCGAGCCGGCACCCAGTGGACCCCGGGCAAGAACTTCGACGGCACCATGCCGCTGGGACCGGAGCTGGTCACGGTCGACGAAGTTGACGTGGCTGACGTCCAGCTCACCACCTCGGTGAACGGCGAGGTCAGGCAGTCGGCTCGGACCTCACAGATGCTGGTGGACGTCCCGCGCGCTATCGAGTTCTTTTCAACCTTCACCACGCTTCAGGCTGGCGATGTGATCGCCACTGGCACCCCGGGGGGGGTGGGGCTAGGCCGCCAGCCACCGCTGTGGCTGGTGGCCGGCGACATCGTCGAGGTCACGGTCGAGGGGATCGGCACCATCCGCAACAAGGTGGTGGACGAGGACCCCAANNATCGCCACACACCGGGGAGGGAATCTATGCATTTGATTCGCCGTCGACCTGATCCGAGCCGTTCGCCGATACCGGGGGCGGTCTCGCAACCGCGGGGGCTGCGGGTTCCGTTCTCCGGAAGGCGCCTCAGCGCCACCGCCGTCACCCTGGGGCTCGCCCTCGGGATCGCCGCGGGCGGCGAGGCCATCCTTGCAGCCCCGGTGTCCGCCAGCTCACCGCTGGTGATCGCCGACCTCGCCCCCTTCACCGGCCCGGACGCGGCCCTGGGCGGGTTCTACGACGCGTCCTGTTTGGCGGCGACCACCGCTATGAATAAGGCCGGCGGGGTGCTCGGCCACCAGATGGCCTGCAAGACCTTCGACACCAGGGGTGACCCGGCTGACGCCGTGCCCGCTGCCAACCAGATGTTCGCGACCACCCCCAACCTGGTGGCGGTCATCGGTTGCACCTCGGACGAGGCCGCCTCAGTGATTCCGATCATCAACTCCCATAAGATGGTGGTCTTCGGGATGACCGGACAGTCGGAGTTCGACCACGTCCGTTACTCCTACTTCTTCCGGCTGGTCCCGCCTGACCTGGCCGAGTCCTACGCCATGGTCGCGATCGCCCACTTCCAGAAGCACTACAAGAAAGTGGCCCTGGCATTCGGCAACGACATCGGCTCCCAGACCTTCGTCCAGCCCGCCATCCAAGCCATCAAAAAGGCGAAGATGACGCTGTCCTCGAACGTGACGCTGGACCTCAGCGCCAACACGTTCCGGACCGAGGCCGAGACGATCGTGCAGAGCCATCCTGACGTGATCTTCACCGAGGCGCTGGGGGCGGCTGACGCCACCTTCCTCTCTGAGGTGCAGCAGCTCAACGGCGGGAAGATGATCCCGGTGATCGGTACCTCCGCCACGATTTCACCCGACTGGTTCAGCGCGGTTTCGCAAGCGGTCGGCGCCTCGACGCTCGCCAGCAACTACGAGGCGGACAACCTGGTAGTGGCGACATCCGGGCCCTCGTACACACCGTTCAAAGCGGCCTTCGAGGCCGTCAAGTCCCAGGTCGCGACCGACGACGCTGGCACCCTTCTCACTCTGCTCCAGGGTCCGGGGGCGGTCCATCTCTTCGACGGGATGAACCTGGCGGCCCTGGCCATGATCGAGTCCCACAGCACCAAACCCAGCGTCTACAAGGCCGACATCTTGAAGATCGGGGACGGGGTGAAGGGAGCGGTTGTGGTTCACAGCTTCACTCAGGGGAAGAGTGAGCTCGCCAAGGGCAAGAACATCCGCTACATCGGCCCCGGCGGCCCCAGCAACTTCGACAGCTATCACGATTCGCCGGGCATCCTGCAAATCGATGGCTACACTTCCGCCGGCGGCGTAACCGTGAATGGCAGCATCTCGGCTGCCCAGTTGCGGGCCGTCACCTAGCCGGTCTCCAGCCCGGTCTCCCGGGATGATCCTCGGCCGGGTGGGGCGAGCGTCGCCCCACCCGGACCACTACTTGCCAGGGAACCACTCCTTCTAAATGAGTCTGTTCATCGCCTCGATCGGCTTCGGCATCGTCACCGCCGCGGTCCTGGCCCTCGCCGCCGTCGGTTTCACCGTGCAGTTCGGGGTTACCGACGTGTTGAACCTCGCCTACGCCTCGGTGATGGTCGCCTGCGCGTTCATCGCGTTGGTCGTCAACCATTCAGGCCAGTCGGTGTGGGTCGGACTGGTGGTCGGCGCCGTGGCTGGCGCGGTTATTTCACTAGTCATCAATAGATACATCTACGCGCCGTTTCAGCGTCGCGGCACGTCAGAGATTGGGGTGGTTATTGTGTCGCTGGGCGTCCTGCTCATCATCGAGTTCACCGTGCAGGCGCTGCAGGGCCCCAACAATGCGTCCTACATCATGACCCAGGGCACAAGCTTCGCCATCGGAGGGCTGCTGCTGACGACAGTCCAGTTCGTGATCATCGGGCTCAGCGTGGCATTCATGATCGGCCTTCATCTGATGTTGCGCTACACCCGCTTCGGCAAGGCGATGCGGGCCACCGCCGCCGACCGGACCCTAGCCCGGAACTGCGGGATTCGCACCGACCGGGTGGTGACGCTCGCCTGTCTCCTGACCGGGGCGCTGTGCGGGGTAGCGGGTACAGTTTTCGCCATCAATGCGGGCAGTTTCGGCGCGACCAGTGCCGACCTCTTCTTGGTACTTATCCTGGCCGCGGTCTACCTCGGCGGCCCCGGCCAGCCGTATGGGGCAATGGTGGGCGCGGTGGTGATCGGCGTCGCTACCGAGGTCAGCGCGGTATTCATCACCTCGGATTACAAGTACGCGGTAGCGTTCATCATCCTCCTGGTGATTCTGGCGGTCCGCCCTCGCGGCCTGTTCGGTGCCGGGGCAAACAGCTGACGCCGTGAGCTCAGTTCCAGTGCACTTGGAACGGCGGGCGGAGCGCGGGCAGGGTCCCCACCACGTGGCCCGGCCGCGGTTTTCTTCATGAGTCAGTCCACTCTCTTCTACCTGGCCAACCTCCTGGTTTATGGCGGCGTGGACGCGATCGCCTGCCTCGGGCTGTCGATGCAATTCGGAGTGGCCGGTATCAGCAACTTCGGCTACATCATCTTCCAGGCGGCCGGCGCCTACACCGCGGCAGTGTTGGCGCTGCCGCCGGACCACGCGAACGGCGGCTTCCAGAGCTACATCGGTGGCCTGGGGCTGCCGTTCCCCATCCCCTGGATCGGGGCTGCGGTAGCGGGGGGCCTGGTGGCACTGCCGTTCACCCTCTTGGTCGGANNCTCTTCAACGGTGCGGCCGGGCTCTCGGTCGTCCCGCAGCCGCTGGACAAGCTGATCAATCCCCAGAGCGAGGTCTACCAGTGGGGCTACGGGGGGGCCGCGGTGCTGATTGCGGTCGCCATCTATTTCCTCTTCCGACGCTTGACCGAGTCCCCCTACGGTCGCAGCCTCCGGGCGATGCGCGACAACAGCCCGGTCGCGGACGCCCTGGGCAAGGATCTGCTCAGCCAGCGCACCGCGATGCTGGTGCTGGGCGGTGCTGCCGCTGGACTCTCGGGGGGGATCTTGGTCGGCTTCATCACCCTGTGGTCGCCGGCCGCCTGGGGCTACGCCGAGACCATCGTCATCTTCGCCGCGGTCATCATCGGCGGGCTCGGCAACCACAAGGGAGCGATGCTGGGAGCAATCCTGGTGCCGCTCGGCTTTGAGGAGGCGACCCGCTTCATCCCGGCCATCGGCGCACCGGGCCTGATCCCGGCTTTGCAGTGGGTCGCGATCGGACTCCTGATCGTGCTCTTCCTCTGGTTCCGTCCCCAGGGGATCATCCCCGAGCCACGCCGGCGGATCTTCGCCAAGGCCCAGGCGCAGGGTGCCGGGACGGNNCGGGCCCCATCCTGTCGACCGAGGGAATCAGGGTCAGCTTTGACGGCGTTCACGCGGTCGACGGGGTCAGCATCAGCATTGAGCGCGGACGCCTGACCGGGCTCATCGGGCCCAACGGGGCGGGCAAGTCGACTCTGCTGTCGGTCCTGGCCGGAACCGTCACCGCCACCCAGGGACGGATCCTGTACGAAGGACAGGACGTGACCCGCAAGCCGACCTACCTCAGGGCGCGCGCCGGCCTAGTCCGCACCTTCCAGCTCGCCAGCGAGTTCAAGCGTCTGACCGTGGTCGAGAACCTGCTCTCAGCGGTCCCCGCCCAGCTCGGCGACTCCTTCCGGGGAGCTCTCCGGGGCCGCCGCTACTGGGGGAGGGAGGAGCTGGCGGCAGTGGATGAGGCGCGAGCTCTGATGACCCAGTTCGGCCTCATCGAATACGCGGACGCCTATGCTGGCAACCTCTCCGGTGGGCAGCGCCGGCTGGTGGAGATCATGCGAGCGCTGATGGCCAAGCCGCAGCTGCTGCTCCTGGATGAGCCCATGGCGGGGATCCACCCCACCCTGACCCGAAAGATCGGCCAGAGCCTCCAGTCACTGTGCCAGGACGGCATGACCATCCTCCTGGTGGAGCATGAGCTCGCCTTCATGGACGAGTTCTGCGATCCGGTGATAGTGATGGCCGAGGGCCGGGTCCTGGCCGAGGGCACCATGGCCGAACTGAGGGGCCAGGCCGAGGTCGTGGAGGCCTACCTTGTCGGCTGAGCCCGGGACGCCCAGCGCCGCACCCAAAGGGGCGGCGCTGGCGACCGAGCTGCTCTCCGCCGGCTATGCCGGGCGGCCCGTCGTCCAGGAGATCTCCATCCGGGTCGAGCCCGGTGAGGTGGTGTCGGTGGTGGGACCCAACGGCTCGGGGAAGAGCACTCTGCTCAAGGCGCTGGTGGGCGTGGTCCAGGTGCTCTCCGGCAAGGTTCTGTTGGACGGCTCGGAGGTTACCAATTGGACTCCCGACGCGGCCGCCCGAGCCGGGATCGGGTATGTCCCCCAGATCGATGACGTCTTCGCGCCGCTGACGGTGCGCGAGAACCTGGAGATGGGTGGATACCTGCTCCCGATCCGCGCGGTTCCGGGGCGCATCGCCCACGTCCTGGAGGTGTTCCCGCAGCTGGCCAGGATGCTCACCCGGAGGGCGGCCAAGCTCTCGGGCGGCGAGCGCAAGATGCTGGCGATGGGTCGAGTCCTGATGCTCGAGCCGCGCGCCTTCATCCTCGATGAGCCGACCGCCAACCTGGCGCCGGCCCTGGCCCAGTCCCTGCTGGACGACCACATCCGGCAGCTCAGCGCCACCGGAGCCTCGGTGCTGGTGGTCGAGCAGCGGGCCCGAGCCGTGCTCGCCATCTCGGATCGGACCTACGTGCTGACCGGCGGCAGGTGCCAGATGGAGGGGAAGCCGGCGGATCTGATCGCCAGCCCCGACTTCGTCGATACCTTCCTCGGTGGCGGCAAGCGCCAACCGGCTCCATAAGGCGGAAGAGGTGGTGGGGCGGCCACCCGGGTCCCCAACCCCTCTCTCCCGGTCGGCTGGCTGGGAGCCGCTCCGAGGCCGCCCCGGCCCGGCACTTCCCAGAGTTGGAGTGACGCTGCCGCAGTCGTCGCGCGGTCTTGCCGCTGCGGCCAGTTCCGAGTTGACAAGTTGTGGCCCACAACATATGCTCCAGCCCANNGGGATGTCAGGGTTGTCGGTGGGCCTTGAAGGGGATTCGGATGGGGCGCCGGTCGGCGGCCGTCCGAAAGCAGCCTCTCGTCCCTGGAGTCCCCTTGACCCCTCGTTCAATCGCGTGTTTTCACTCGGCAGTTGGGTGAGGGAATCACCATAGTCGCGGGTCTGGCTCGGCC
>PKXE01000195.1:0-15791 GCA_003132265.1 Candidatus Dormiibacterota bacterium
GCTGCTCAGGCTGGCCCTCGACCTTTCCGGACGCGGGGAAGCTCCGCCAGCGAGGACTGGCGAATAGGGGTCGGCCGAGGGCCATTGAGTGCGACACTCAACCACCGGGACCGACTCTGTGGGCCCTTCGGGCCAACTCGGCCACTACCGCGCCCCGATCTATACTCCGCCCGATGCACCTAGCCGAGATCCTCGTCAACGACGTCGCCGTCCTACTCGACCTCTATGCGCTCTGCATCCTGGCCTGGGCCTTCATGTCTTTCTTCCCGGGCGCGTACGGCACTCCGGTGGGGCACCTGTTGGAGGCGCTCGTGATGCCCGTCGTCCGGCCTCTGCGTCGAGTCCTGCCGACCATTGCGGGCCTCGACTTCTCCCCCCTGCTCGCCTTGGTCCTGGTCTACGGGGTGGCCGAACTGCTGAAGGGACTAGCCGCCAGCGGCTTTGTGGACCCGGTGGGCGCGGTCTTCGGCGTCATCTTCGACTTCATCACCGCGATGGTGCTGGTCATCCTGGTGCTGCTCTTGATCCGGGTCCTGATCAGCGTTCTGCACGTCGACCCTTGGCACCCCTTCGTCTACTCGATCCGGAAGATCACTGACAGCTTCGTGGCCCCGATCCAACGCGCCGCCCGGGTACAGGCGGAAATGGCCGCGGTGATCGGGCTGGTCATCGCGGTGGTGGTCTACATCGCCCTCGCCCAGGTGCTGTTCCCAGCCCTCCTAACCGGCCTGAATCACCTCTAGCCGGAGCCGTGTCTAGCGGCTGCGGCCGCGGAACCGGGGCGGCGGCGCCAGGGACCTGATCGCCTCGGCGCGGTAGGAGCCCGGCCCGAAGAGCTCAATCACCTCCGCCTCCAGCTGCGGGGCAGCGGTTGCCGAGTACTCGCTGCCTAGCTCCAGTTCATGGTCACCGTCGGCGTCCCGGACGTGAAGGACGACCCGGGACTCCCCTGGGTGAGCCTTCAGCACTGCCGAAAGGCGACGGAGCTCCTCCTCCCCTCCCTGGTGGGCCCGCACATGAATGACCGCCGAGGCCCGCCAGTTGGTGAGGGTGGGGTCGTCCAGTGACAGCACCTCCTCCGCGATCACCCTCGCTTCCTCGGGCTCCTCGTTGGGGGCTGGCCCGGACGCCTCCTCCCCCTCCAAATCGGTGGGCGCCGGGGTGCCACCGTTGACGCTCGCCCCGCCACGCCGGGTTCCGACTTCCACCCGGCCCCTAACCACGATCACCCCGTCCGCGTGAAGCAGCTCTGCCACCTGTTGATAGAGCGACGGGAACACGACCACCTCGCAGACCCCGGTGAGATCCTCCAGCTGGACAAAGGCCATCGCCTCCCCGCGCCGGCTCTGGACCCGGCGGCACTCCCTTACCGAGCCACCCACCTGGACCACTGTGCCCTCCAACCGGGCTAGGTCCGCCACCGCGGTGTCAGTGCGCTGGCTCAGCTCCTGGCTGAGCCGCTGCAGGGGATGGTCGCTGAGGTAGATACCCAGGTGCTCGCGTTCCCAGGCGAGCCGCTCGCGCTGCATCTCGGGCGTGAGCGGCCGAGCCTCGGTGGGCAACCCATCCTCCAGGGCCGGTGGCGGTGCTGGCAACTCGGAGGGATCTGAGTCGAAGAGCGCGATTTGGCCGGAATCCCGCTCCCGGGCCGCGATCTCAGCCCGACGCATAGCAGTCTCCAGCTGGGCCAGGAGCAGGCCCCGGTCTCCCAGGACATCGCACGCACCACTGCGGATCAGCGCCTCCAGAGCTCTCCGGTTGAGCTCCCGGCCGCGCACCCTGGTACAGAGGTCGACCAGGGAGCGGAAGGGACCGCCCTCCTCCCGAGCGGCGACCAGGGTCTGGGCCGCCGACTCGCCCACGTTCTTGATGTGCTGGAGCCCGTAAAAGATCTCCCGCGTCGGGGCAGGCTCCCCAGGCACCGCGGCCTCGCCGGCGGCTAGCACACTGAAGGGGGCTCGGGAGCGGTTGATATCCGGCGGATGAACCACGATCCCCCGCGACTGAGCGTCCTGGATCGCCCGCTTGAGGCGCTCGAAGTCACTGGCCTTGCTGTTGAGCAGCGCGGCCATGAACTCCAGGGGAAAGTTGGCCTTGAAGTAGGCGGTCTGGTAGCTGATCAGACCGTAGGCAACCGAGTGGGCCTTGTTGAAGCCGTATCCGGCGAAGTAATCAATGTAGTCGAAGAGATCGACAGCGGTCTTCTCGAGAACCCCGCGGCCCACCGCGCCGGCGATGAAACTCTCCCGCTGAGCTGCCATCTTCGCCTTGTCCTTTTTGCCCATGGCCGCCCGCAGCAGGTCGGCCGCGCCGAGGCTGAATCCGGCCGCCGCCACGGCAATCTGCATGACCTGGTCCTGGTACAGGATGACCCCGTGGGTCTCCTTGAGCACCGGCTCCAGTTCCGGCAGCAGGTACGTGATCGGTTCCTCGCCCCGCCGCCGCTTCATGTAGAGTTCGGTCGCCCCCCCCTCGATGACGCCCGGACGGTTGAGGGCGACCGCCACCGCCATGTCCTCGATAGATCGGGGCCGCATGTCCATGACGATCCGGCGGCCACCCTGCTGCTCCAGCTGGAACACCCCCAGGGTGTCGCCCCGCGCAAGCAGCTCATAGGTGGCGGGATCGTCGAGGGGGATCGCGTCCAGGTCGGGGCGTGCCCCACGCAGCCGCTCGATGTTGTCGAGGGTCTCCTCCAGGATGGTGAGGTTCTCCAGGCCCAGGAAGTCCATCTTGAGCAGCCCGATTTTCTGGACGCCGTCCATGTCGAACTGGGTCACCACCGCCTCCCGGTTGCTGGTGGCGCGCTGCAGGGGTACGTAGTCGGTGAGCGGACCCGGCGCGATCACCACCCCGGCNNCTTCAGTTCCTTCGATTCCAGCAGCGCCGCATCCAGGGTTACCCCCGGCCTGGTGGGGATCAGCTTGGCCAACTGGTCGACCTCGGGCAGGGGGACGTTGAGGGCCCGACCAACATCGCGGACGGCGGCGCGGGCCGCCATCGTCCCGTAGGTGACGATCTGAGCGACGCGGTCGGTGCCGTAGCGTCGGTTGACGTAGTCGATGACCCGAGCCCGGCCCTCGACATCGAAGTCGATGTCGATATCCGGCATGGACACCCGCTCGGGATTGAGGAACCTCTCGAAGATCAAGCCGTACTGAAGCGGATCGATGTCCGTGATCCCCAAGCTGTAGGCGACCAGGCTGCCGGCGGAGGAGCCGCGGCCGGGCCCGATCTTGACGCCCTCCTCCCGTCCGGCCCGGGTGAAGTCCCACACGATCAGGAAGTAGGCTGCGAAGCCGGTCTCCCGGATCACGCTCAGCTCGTACGCGAGCCGCTTCAGGTACTCCGCCGGAGGGTCCTCGCCTCGCCGCCGCTGGCGCAGCCCTTCGGTCGCCACCAGCTCCAGGAGGCCGTCAGCGTCTTGGCCAGCGGGCACGTCGTAGAGCGGCAACAACCGTTGGTCCAGCATCGGCTCGAAGCGACAGCGGGAGGCGATCTCCCAGCTGTTGTTGACGGCTTCCAAGCAGTAGTCGAACTTGGCCGCCATCTCCGCAGCCGAGCTGACATAGAAGTGGGGCCCCGAGAAGCGCAGCCGCTTGGGTTCGTCCAACCGGCTGCCGGTCTGGATGCAGAGCAAGATGTCGTGGGCCTCGGCGTCGTCCTTGTCCACGTAGTGGCAGTCGTTGGTGGCTACCAGTGGAAGGTCGGTCTGACGGGCGATCTTGATCAGCCCCTCCCGGACCACCCTCTCCTCCTCCATCCCGTGGTCCTGGATCTCCAGGAAATACCCATCGGGGCCGAGTATCTGCGAGTACTCCCGAGCGATCGCGAGGGCCCCGTCGGGATCGCCCGCCAGCAGTCGCTGGGGCACCTCGCCGCCGATGCAGCCGGACAGGCCGACCAGCCCGCCCGCATGCTGGGCCAGGAGCTCGTGGTCGATGCGAGGCTTGTAGTAGAAACCCTCCAGGTGGGCCTTGCTTACCAGCTTGACCAGGTTGCCATAGCCCTCTCGGTCCCGGGCCAGCAGGACCAGGTGGAAGGGGTCGCGGTCGGCCCTCCCCTCCTTCTGCAGGTGGGAACGAGCCGCCACATAGACCTCGCACCCGATGATCGGCGTGATCCCTACTTCGGTGGCGGCCTCATAGAACTCGATAGCCCCGGCCAGGACACCGTGGTCGGTGAGGGCGATCGCGTTCTGGCCGAGGTCGTGGGCCCTTTGGGCCAAACCCTTGACCCGGGCCGCTCCGTCGAGCAGGGAGTATTCGGAGTGGGTGTGGAGGTGCGCGAACTGGACGGAAGGCATAGCTGTGCAAGGGTCCCTGAACTGGGGGAGTCCCCTCCCCCGGAGGGCTTCAGTATCGGAGATTGGGCAGGGCCGCCGTGGTCAGGTCCGGCGGAGCAGAGCGACCGTCTCAAAGTGGTAGGTCTGGGGAAACATGTCGATGAGCCGGAGCCGGTCCAACCGGTAGGGTCCGCGACGGCAGAGGGTGCTGAGGTCGCGTGCCAGCGCCGAGACCTCGCAGCTGAGGTAAACGATAGTTGGAGGCCCGGCCAGGACCAGCCAGCCCCGCACCTCCGGCAAGAGGCCGGCCCGAGGGGGGTCCAGGACCACCGCCCCGGCCGCATCAGCGCGGCGGAGCTCGCTCTCGACCGGCCCACAAATGGTGCTGATTCGCCCGGGGGCGTACATCTCGGCATGAAGCTGGCACAGCCGGGCCGCGATGGGGTTCGACTCGATCACCGTCACCCGGGCCCCGAGATCGGCCAGTCGGAGGCTGAGGATGCCCGTCCCGCCATAGGCGTCGACCACGTGCGCACCCGAGATCTCGGACTGTAAGAACTCCCCGACGGTTTCATACAGAGCGTCCAAGGTCGGTTGGTTCACCTGGATGAAGGAGTCAGGAAAGACCCGAAAGTCCCGCTCCCGGTATCTCAGGCCGGTCGCCTCGTCAGTCACAGTCACCCCAACCGGAATCTGGGATGAGGCTGCGGTAGCGATGGCGGCGCTGGCCGAACGGTCAGGCCGCGCGTCGACCAGGAGCTCCCCGCCTCCCTCTCCTACCGTTAGCTGCACCGTCTGGACCCCGGGGCCGGCGCCCCGGACTGCCTCGCCGACAGCAGCCAGCGCTCCGGTGATGGTCGGATGGTGGATGAGGCAGTCGGAGACCCCCACCACGTCGTAGCTGGAGCGGCTCTTAAAGCCCAGCGGAGGACCTTGAGGGCTGCGGTGGAACTCACCCCGCCAGCGATATCGCCAGGGCTCCGCAGAGCCGACCGTCTCTACCGTCGCGGGCAGCCCGATCTTCTCCCGGACTAGCGCCCGTTCCAGGACAGCCCGCTTGGTCTCCAGCTGGAAGGGGTAGCTGAGGTTCTGGAGCTGGCATCCGCCGCAGCTGCCAAAGTAGGGACAAGGGGCAACCACCCGGTGCTCGGAGGCCCGATGCACCTCGACGGTGTCGGCGAAGGCGGACCGGCGGCGAACCTTGGTCACCCGCGCCGAAACCTCCTCCCCAGGCAGGGCCCCAAACAGGAAGACGACGAGGCCGGACGAGCGGCCCACCCCCAACCCGCGGTGGGCCATCTCGACACACTGCAGTCGAATCAGATCACCCGGTCGCAGCGGGGCCAGATCCGGGCGAGACCTCGTCGGGTCGGAGTCGACCGGATCAGGCCCAGCCTCTTGGCGAGGCGACAGAGCCCTCAGCCTCCCGGTCGGGGCAGGCGCGTGTGCAACAGCTGGTTGACGATGTCGGCGTTCGCCCTGCCCTGGGACATCTTCATGACCGCTCCCACCAGGGCTCCGAGCGCCCGGTCGTTGCCCGCCTGGTAATCGGAGGCAGCCTTGGCATTCTGGGCCAGCGCCTGATCCACCATCACGGCGATCTCCCCGGTGTCGGAGACCTGACCCAGACCTTGGCTGCGGACCAGCTCCGCCGGGTCCTCACCAGTCTCAAAGGCCTGCGCGAGGACCTCCTTCGCCACGTTGGCGGTCACCTCATGGCCTTCGATCATCTTGAGCAGGTCGGCGAGGGGCGCCGGTCCCACCCGACACTTCTCAACCGGCAGGTTGGCGGTGTTGCACAACCCCTGCAGGTCACCCAGTTGCCAGTTGGCCGCCAGCTGTGGGGTCACCCCGAGAGCGACGACCTCCTCGAAGTATTGCGAGTCACCCGGGCGGGCCGTGAGCAGGAGGGCTTGTTCATCCGCCAGCCTGTACTGGCTTTGGAAGCGCGCCCGTCTCGCGGCCGGGAGCTCGGGCAGACCCGCCCGCACCTCCTCGACCTGAGCGCGCGATATCACCAGCGGGGGCAGGTCCGGCTCCGGAAAGTAGCGGTACTCCTGGGCTTCCTCCTTGCTCCGCTGGGAGACCGTCCGCTGCTCCAGCTCACTCCAGCCCCGCGTCTCCTGGCTCAGCCGTCCACCCTCATCCAGTACCTCCCGCTGACGCGTGAGCTCGTACTCCAAGGCCCGCAGGACGCTCCGGAAGGAGTTCATGTTCTTGATCTCGACCTTGACTCCCAGGGCCTCGGCGCCGACCGGGCGCAGCGAGATGTTGGCGTCGCAGCGGAGGCTGCCCTCTTCCATGTTCCCGTCGTTCACCCCGATGTAGATGAGCACCTGACGGAGCGTCGCCAGGTAGGCTCTGGCTTCGGCGGGACTGCGCAGGTCCGGCTCCCCCACGATTTCCATCAGAGGCACCCCGGCCCGGTTCAGGTCGACCAAGGAGAAGGTCGAGTTGTGGATCTCACCGGCGTGATGAAGAGTCCCGGTATCTTCTTCCAGATGTACGCGAGTGATGCCCGCTCGCACCGACCGGCCCCCGACCTCGAAATCCAGCCAACCGCCGAGAGAGAGCGGCAGATCGTATTGGGAGATCTGATACCCCTTGGGGAGGTCCGGGTAGAAGTAGTTCTTGCGGTCAAACTTCGTGAACTGGGGGATCTCACAGTTCAGCGCCAGCGCGGTCCGGAGGGTGAGCCTGATCCCCGCCTCGTTGATCACCGGTAGTGAGCCTGGGAGGCCCAGGCAGACCGGGCAGGTGTTGCTGTTGGGGGGAAGTCCTAGGTAGTCCGCCCGACAGGAGCAGAACATCTTGCTCCGGGTGAGCAGTTGGGCATGCACCTCTAGCCCGATCACTGCCTCCCACGGGGACGGGGCAATGGTGCTCACGCCGGGGCCACCGCCAGCGGTGGGAGCCGGTCCCAGATCCTCGCCTCCGTCTCCAGGCTCTGGGCGACCCTGAAGCAGGTTGATTCCCCAAGGTAGGGGCCGAGAACCTGCAACCCCACCGGCAGCCCAGCGGCGAAGCCCGCCGGGACCGAGATCCCCGAGATACCGGCCAGATTCGCGGGCAGGGTGAGGACGTCGGTCGCGTACATGGCCAGCGGGTCGGCCGTCCGCTCCCCCAGTCTGAAGGCGGCAGTCGGTGCGGTCGGAGAGATGATGGCGTCCACTTGGGCGAAGGCCAGGTCAAAGTCCTGGGCGACCAGGGTACGGACCTTCTGGGCGCGCAGGTAGTAGGCGTCGTAGTACCCGCTGCTGAGGGCGTAGGTCCCGAGGGTCACCCGGCGGCGCACCTCCTCACCGAAGCCCTCGTGGCGAGCCTGCTCGTAGGCCTCTTTGAGGGTGGTGGCACCGGCGAAGCCGGGCCCGAACCTGACCCCGTCCATGCGCGCCAGATTGCTGCTTACCTCGGCGGGGGCGATGACGTAATAGGCCGAGAGGGCGTATTCGGTGGTGGGTAGGCTGACCTCCTGGGTCACCGCGCCCAGGCCCTCCAGCATCCTTATCGACTGCTCGAAGACGGCCCTCACCCCGGGGTCCAGGCCCACCTCCAGATACTCCTTCGGGATCCCCAGGCGAAGACCCTTCACCCCGGCGCGAAGCTCGCCCAGGAAACCGTCCACCGGGGCCACGACGCTGGTGCTGTCCCGGGGATCCTGTCCGGCGATCGCGGTCAGCACCAGGGCGGCGTCCTCGACCGTCTTGGCGAGCGGGCCGATCTGGTCCAAAGAGCTGGCGAAGGCGATCAGGCCGTATCTGCTGACCCGGCCATAAGTTGGCTTAACCCCGACCACCCCGCTGAAGGAGGCGGGGAGCCGGATCGACCCGCCGGTATCGCTGCCCAAGGTGACGCAGGCCAGCCGTGCTGCGACCGCGACCGCTGAGCCACCACTGCTGCCCCCAGCCACTCGCTCCGGGTCCCAGGGGTTGCGGGTGAGTTGGTAGGCGGAGTTCTCGTTGGAGCTCCCCATGGCGAACTCATCGCAGTTGAGCTTGCCTAGCGGGACCACTCCCAGAGCAGAGAGCCGGTCGACCACGGTCGCGCTGTAGGGCGGTACGAACCCCCTTAGGATCTGGCTCCCGGCGGTGGTCTCCACCCCCTCGGTGCAGACCACGTCCTTGTACGCCACCGGGATCCCGCAAAGGATGGGAGCGCCCGCCGGGTCCTCCTGGAGGCGGAGGTCCGCCACCGCGGCTGCCTCAAGGGCGAGTTCGGGAGTGACCCTGAGGAAGGCGCCCAAGGTGGGGTCCAACTCCTTCGCGCGAGCCAGCGCCTCCTCGGCCAATTCTACCGCCGAGATCTCCCGCTCGCGAAGTCTTCGACCGAGTTCTCGAATGGGCTCCTCGAGCAAAGTCACTGGATTGCCGGGACCCGGAGAAAGCCAGCCGCCTTGGCGGTGGCATTAGCCAGCGCCTCCTCGGCACTCAGCCCGGGGGACACGACGTCAGCCCGGGTGACGTTGCGCAGGCCGCCCACCTGGGCGGTCGCTTCAACAGAAGAGGTGTCCGCCGAGGACAGCTTGCCCACCGCGGCCACGATGACGTCGAGTTGAGCCGCCAGCTTCTCCAGTTCTGGTGGGGTCAACCCGAGCCGGGCCAGGTTGCTGACATGGGCGACCTCGGAGAGGGCTATCGAGCCCGCCAGAGGTGCACTCGCTCGCTCTTGCGCCACAGAGCCTGGATTATAGGATCGCCTCAGTTGCGCCCCAGGAGTGCTGTCCCATGACCAATACCGGTCGCGATGTCGTCGATCCCCAGCCAGGGGCCCTGGATGCTGCCGCCGAGGCCTTCGCCGCGGCGCGCTCGGCGAGGCGACTACTGGATGGAGCCGGNNACGGCGGCGGTCAACCGCAGCCACCCCATCCCCGGGGCCCGGCGGGCGAGCACCAAGGCCCAGGCCAGTCTCGAGGATGCGGCGAGGAAGCTGGAGGAGGCCCGTGATCGGTGGGCGGCGCTGATGCGCGGGATCGCCGCGGACCTCAACGTCGGAGCAGACCAGCTCGTCGAGCTGGTCGAACGGTGCGGTCTCGCGATCGCCCTGGAGGAGTTGGAGGCCGCCCTCCTGGCCTGCCGCGAGGCCCCGACCGCGCTCGGGGCGCCCCAAATCGAGGCGCTCGACGCTGCCCAGGTGGCGCTCCGCCTGCTGCGGGGATCGGCTGCAACGTCTACGTGATACAGGCGCGATAGAGCGCGTATACCTCCGTATGTTCATCACCGTAGTCGACGAGAACACCAGGCCGCTCCACCGCCAGATCCGAGATCAGGTACTGGAAGAGATCGCTCGGGGACGCGCCAACGAGGGCGACCGGCTCCCGTCGGCCCGCAGCCTGGCGTCGAGCCTGGGAGTCAACTGCCAGACCGTCGAGAAGGCGTATCCAGCCTTGGAGGCCGACGGAGTCGTCATCGGCGACCGTCAGCGGCGATTGCTGATATTGCTTCCACTCACGGCGACCTTGGAATTCAGCCTCGACTGGGAGCGACGCCAGCGCTTGTTGCTCGCCGCCGGGCTAGCTCGCGGCCTTGCCAAAGAGGAGATCCACCTGAAGCTACGCCGCTTTCTGGGTGAGGTCCCAGACACACTTGGTAGCAGGGAGCCCGTCTCCATCTCGTCCCCGCCGCCGGACCACGCAATTGGAGTCGTCCACTGCGACGATGCCCGGTACTGGCGGAGCGGGCAGTTGTAGGTGAACCGGGCCGACCCCGCCTTCGTGGTGCCCAAGCGATGCGGAGTCAGCCGGACCGTCAACTTTGGGCATCCCTTCGCCTGGGTGGTCATCGTGGTCTGGTGGGACTAGTAGTGCTGCCCGACTGCGAGCGCGCTGACTAGCCCAGGGGCTCCCACTCGGGAGCTGCCAGCCAGGCCGCAAACTGATCCTCGCTGAGGACCACCACCCCGAGCCGCTCACCTGTCTGCAGCTTGGAGCCGGCCGACTCCCCAGCGATCACCGCGGTCGTCTTGCGCGAAACGCTGCTGGCGGTCGTGCCCCCCAAATCGCGAATCGCCTGCTCCGCCTCTGTCCTAGTCCACCGGCTAAGAGTGCCGGTCAGAACGAAGGTCTTGCCCCGCCACGGTCCATCGGAGCCTTCCGCCCCCTGAGGGGTCACTCCCACCGCCAGGAGCTGGTCCAGGAGTTCTCTTCCACCCGGGCTGGCGAAGAACTGCGCCACCTCCTCCGCAACGATGGGCCCGACCCCTCCGACGGCGGTAATGGAGGTGACGTCGGCCTGACGCAGGGCGGCGAGGCTGCCGAAGTGCTCGGCCAGGAGTCGGGCGGTGCGCTCGCCGACATGCCGGATCCCCAGCGCATATAGGAATCTCTCCGAGGCCGGGTGCCGTCGTGACCTGATCGCCGCCACCAGCTGGCGGGCCGACCGCTTCCCAAAGAGAGGCAATTCCTCCAACTGCTCCTGCTCCAGTCGAAAGAGGTCGGCCGCGGTTTCGATCAGGCCCCGGTGCAACAGCTCGCTCAGGACCACCGGACCGCACCGGTCGATGTCGAGCGCGCCGCGGCTGACGAAGTGGCGGATGCGTTGCAGCCGCTGTGCCGGGCAGAGCGGGTTGGGGCACCGGGTGGCCGCTTCCCCGGGCTCTCTGACCAGCTGGGTACCGCAGATCGGGCAGGTCTTGGGCATCTCAAAGGGCTGGGAGTCGGTGGGTCGGCGCTCCCGAACCACCCGCACCACCTCGGGGATCACCTCGCCGGCCTTGCGGATGACGACCCGGTCGCCGACCCTTATGTCCTTGGCCCTTACCTGATCCTCGTTGTGGAGGGTCGCCCGCTCCACGGTGGAACCGGCCACCAAGACTGGCTCCAAGCTGGCGACCGGGGTAGCCACCCCAGTCCGGCCGATGCTGACCTCGATTGCCCGGACCGTGGTCTCCCGCTCCTCCGGGGGGAACTTGAAGGCGATCGCCCAGCGGGGCCGACGGCTGTCCGCCCCCAGCTCCTGTTGCAGGCGGAGCTCATCGACCTTGAGGACCACCCCATCCGTCTCGTAGGCGAGCTGATGGCGGCCCTCCTGCCAGTGGTCAAGGTACTCCGCGATCTCGGTGCCGCCGTGCAACAGACGGCGGTGGGGATTGACCGGAAAGCCCACTTTTCCCAACCAGCTGAGCAGCTGGAACTGGCCGCTTACGGCCGCCGGGTGAGGATCGCACGCGTAGAAGAAGGCCTCCAGGTGACGACCGGCGCTGATCTGCCAGTCCAGCTGACGCAGGCTTCCGGCCGCGGCATTGCGGCAATTGGCGTAGAGGGGCTGCCCCTCGCGCTCCCGCTGGACGTTGAGTTCAGCCAGGACGCTCCTGGGCATGTAGACCTCACCGCGAACTTCGAACCGAGCCGGCAGTCCGGCCACGGTGCCGGCGTCCAATCGGTCGGGGATCCCCCGCACGGTCCGGATGTTGGCGGTGACGTCCTCGCCCTCCTCGCCGTCGCCTCGGGTCGCCCCCAGCTCGAGCTCGCCGGCGGCGTACGTCAGGCTGACCGCCAGGCCGTCAATCTTGAGCTCCGCACCGAGGTCCGGATCAAGCCCCGCCAGCCGCCTCACCCGGTCGCGGAAGGCCTCTACCTCCTCAGTCGAGAAGGCGTTCTGCAGGGAGTACATGGGTACGAGGTGGCGGACCTTCCGAAAAGGGGTCGCGGCCCGACTGCCCACCTGGCGGGTGGGGGAATCCTTGCTCTGAAGTCGGGGATAGGCCGCCTCCAGCTCCTGCAGCTCGTGGAAAAGTGCGTCGTACTCCGAGTCGGAAAGCTCTGGCGCGTCGAGGACGTAGTAGAGGTAGTTGTGATGAGCCAGCTCCTCCCGAAGCTCGGCGACCTGCCGCCTGGCCGCACTCGGTACCGCCTCCTCCGCCACCAACTTCCCTAGCTTTCGACCCGGCGCAGGACCGCGTCGCTGACCGCGAACCGCCGATGCCCGGCTGACTCGAAGTCGATCACCACCTCCTCCCCGGCGCCCGTCATTTCGCTGGCCCGGATCACCCCCCGCCCAAAGCGAGCGTGCTCAACCCGGTCGCCGGCTCGGAAACGGCTTTCCGCGGGAGGCCGTGGGCCCGGCGCTGTGGCATGGTCCAAGACCGCATCACGGGCCCGTCGCAAGGGAAGCGGCTGGCCTCGCGCCGCGACCGGGGCCACGAAGCTGTGATTCTGACCGGCCGGTTGGTCGGCGAGGCCCCACGTCGTAGCCGGGCCGGCGTCCCAACGCTCCACCGCCGCCTGGTTGCCCAAGGCGGCCAGGAAACGCGACGGGATCGCTGGGGTGGGACTGCCGTAGACATGGCGACGGAAGCAGTGACTGAGGTAGAGGCGGCGCTTGGCTCGGGTCATACCGACGTAGAGCAGCCGGCGCTCTTCCTCGATCTCACTTAGGGTGTCGAGAGACCGGCTGTGAGGCAGGAGCCCCTCCTCCACCCCAGTGATGAAAACCACCGGGAACTCCAGGCCCTTCACCTGGTGCAGGGTGATCAGCGTCAGGGCGGAGGTCGAGTCGTCCATCTGGTCGACCTCACCGGCCAGCGCGACCTGTTCCAGGAAGACCGGAAGTGCCTCGGCGCTGGGAAGGTCACCCTGCTCGGCAGCCAGCCCGCGCAACTCGACCACATTGGCCCAGCGCTCCTCTCCCTCGATGCTCCCGTCCCGGACGAACTGCCGGTAGCCGCTGCGCTCCAGGAGCTTGTCCAGGACGGTGACCAGCGGCCAGGGCGCGCCCCACTCAGCGACCTCTTCAATGATCTCCCGGAAGCGCCGGAGGCCATTGGCGGCGGCGCCCCGCACTCCCGCTGCCCCGGGGTCCGCCAAGAGCTCCCAGTGGGACACCCCGCGCTCTCCGGCGGTTCGCAGCAGCTCGCTGAGCGACTGAGCGCCCACCCCCCGTTTGGGCACATTCACCACCCGCTCGAAGGCAAGGCGGTCCCGGGGGTGAGCCAGGAGTCTGAGGTAGGCCAGCACGTCCTTGACCTCGCGGCGCTGATAAAACCGGACTCCGCCAACCAGTCGATAGGGCATCCCGGCCCGCAGGAAGGTCTCCTCCAGCGCTCTCGACTGGGCATTGGTCCGGTAGAGAATCGCCATATCTCCGAAGTCACAGTCACCCTCGTCGACCAGCCGGTGCGCCTCCCGCGCGACGGCCGTGGCCTCCTCCCGCTCGTCGTAGAGCTGGGCCACCACCACCGCGGTCCCCTCGGGGCCCGCGGTCCAGAGACCCTTCTCCACCCGCTCTGAGTTTTCCCGGATCACCGATTGGGCGGCGGCCAGGATCGTCTTGGTGCTGCGGTAGTTCTGCTCGAGCGGGATCACCAGGGCGTCCGGGTAGTCACGCTGGAATTCCAGGATGTTGCGGATGTCAGCCCCCCGCCAGCTGTAGACCGACTGATCGGGATCCCCCACCACGGTGATGTGCCGATGCTCCTCTACCAGGTCTCGGAGCAAGAGGTACTGGGCCCGATTGGTGTCCTGGTATTCGTCGACCAGAACATGGTCGAAGCGCCGCCGGTAGCGGGCCCTCGCCTCCGCCGATTGCTGGAAGAGTTCCACCACCCGAAAGAGCAAATCGTCGAAGTCCAGAGCGCCCGCGCTCTCCAAGAGCGTCTGGTAGCGGGGATAGACCGTGGCCACCTGGGACTCGACGTAGCCGACCGCNNCTGAGGCGCTTCTCATCCAATCCGGCTTGGCGGATGGCCGCTTTGATGAGGGCCAAGCGATCGACCTCGTCGTAGATGACGAAGTTGCGCGGGATTCCAATCAACTCACCCTTATCCCGCAGGATCCGAGCGCTGCAGGCATGGAAGGTGCCCAACCACATGCCGTGGGGTTCAGCGCCGAGCAGGCCAGCGATCCGACTTCGCATCTCGCGAGCCGCCTTGTTGGTGAAGGTGACCGCCAGCACTCGGTCGGGCGTGGCCCGCCGCTGGGCTAGCAGGTAGGCGATCCGGTGGGTGAGCACCCTGGTCTTGCCGGAGCCAGCTCCCGCCAGCACCAGGACGGGTCGATCGGGGGCGACCACCGCCTCTCGCTGGGCTGGGTTGAGCCCTCGCAGAAGTTCCTCGCCGTCGCCCTCGGTTCCGGCGCGCACCGATTGGCGGAGCTCGGCTGGCTGAGTCACTCGGCGGCTAGAGGCCGGGCCGCACTGAGCTCACCATAGAGTTCCGGCCGTCTGTCCCCGAGGGCATGGTTGCGAGGAGTCCGGTGCTTCCGGGCGGCTGCCTGACCAAGGTCGATATCGGCCAGCAACAGCGCCTCGGCGGATCGCGCCGCTGGGCCCGCCAGGAGCCACCCCTCCGGACCCACGATGCAGCTGCCGCCGATGAATTCCACGTCGCGCTCGGTCCCGATGCGGTCTGCCGCAGCCACGAACACCTGGTTCTGGGTGGCCACCGCCACCGACGCGTAGTTGCCCATGATCCAACCACGCTCGTCAGCAACCCGCCTGCGGAAGTTGGCGACCCAATTGGTGGGAACGCAGATTATGTCGGCCCCCGCCAACGCCAGCACGCGAGCAGCCTCAGGGAACCACAGGTCGTAGCAGATGAGCATCCCGACTCGCCCGAAAGGGAGGTCAAAGACCGGAAAGCCGCTGTCTCCGGGCTGGAAGTAGCTCTGCTCGTCGTAGAAGAGGTGCGCCTTGCGGTAGACGCCGATCAGCCCCTCGGGACCGAGCAGGGCGGCTGAATTGAACCTCCCGGCGGGGCCCCGCTCACAGAATCCCGCGACCACAAACACGTCCAGCTCCCGGCAGATCTCCCCCCACCTGGTGAGGGACGGCCCGTCGGCACCTTCTGCGGCCAGTGCCGCCTCTTCCTCGCTGGCGAAGGCATAGCCAGAGGCAGCCAGCTCGGGTAGCACGATCAGCCTGGCCCCGGCGTCGGCGGCTCGAGCGATCCATCGTCCACCCGACGTCGCGTTTCCCTCAGGGTCGCCCAGCCGGGGCGCGTACTGGCACACGGCTACCTTGAGCGAGGAGGTCTGGGACATCAGGATATTCTCCGCCCGCAAGGCGGTCAGAAGTCCATGTCCCCCATGCCNNGCCGGGAACGCCGGCGCCAGCTCCGGGACATCCGCTATGAGGGCCTGAGTCGTGAGCATCATGGCTGCCACCGAGGCGGCACTCTGAAGACTGGTCTTGACCACCTTGGTGGGATCGATGATGCCGGCCTTGAGCAGGTCGCCGTACTCCAGAGTCGCCACGTCGAGCCCTTCCGTCGGCCCCATGCCCAGCACCTTCTCCAGGGCAACCGACCCATCCAGACCAGCGTTGGCCGCCAATTGACGGACCGGCACCTGAAGAGCCCGCCGCACAATGTCAGCGCCTGTTTGTTCGTCAGTGGTCCCGTCGACGGCGGACAGCACGGCAGCCGCCAGCAGCAGGCTCTTGCCACCTCCGGGGAGGATCCCCTCGGCGACGGCCGCTCTCGTGGCGTCAAGAGCGTCCTCGACTCGTTCCTTGCGCTCTTTGAGAGCGGTTTCGGTGGGGGCCCCAACCTTGATGACCGCAACTCCGCCCACTAG
>PKXE01000195.1:15848-18598 GCA_003132265.1 Candidatus Dormiibacterota bacterium
GCCTCGGTGAGGCCGTCCAGGGTGAGGCCAAGCTCCTCGGAGATCACCTCGGCACCGGTGAGGACCGCCAGGTCCTGGAGCATGGCAATTCGGCGATCGCCGAATCCGGGCGCCTTGACGGCACAGGCGGCGATGGTGCCCCGAACCTTGTTCACCACGAGAGTGGCTAGCGCCTCACCGTCGATGTCCTCCGCGATCACGAGGAGCGGGCGCGCCGCCTTCACCGCCAGCTCCATCGCGGGCACGACGTCCGCGATCGCCGACACCTTGCGTGGCGTCACCAGGATGAGTGGCTGCTCCAGCACTGCCTCCATGCCGCTCTGGTCGGTCACCAGGTAGGCGGAGACGAAGCCCCGGTCGAACTGCATGCCGTCCACCGCCTTGACCTCGGTCTCGATCCCGGAGGACTCCTCGACGGTGATCACGCCTTCCGAGGTCACCCGCTCCATAGCGTCGGCGATCATCGTGCCGATCTCCTTACTTCCACTGGAAATGGTGGCCACCTGGGCGATGTCCTCGCGGCCCGCCAGCGGGCGACTCTGGCGATCGAGATCGGCCAACACCAACTTGGTTGCCTTCTCAATCCCACGCTTGAGCCCCATCGGTGAAGCTCCGGCCGTCAGGTTGCGCACCCCCTCCTCAACCATGGCCTCAGCCAGCAGAGCGGCGGTGGTCGTCCCATCCCCGGCCGTGTCGTTGGCACGCCGCGCAGCCTCGGCCAGAAGCTGCGCTCCCATGTTCTCGAAATGGTCAGGAAGTTCGATGTCCCGGACGATGGTGGCGCCGTCGTTGGTGATCTGGGGACTGCCGTACTTGCGGTCGATCACCACCGACCGGCCCCGTGGCCCCAGCGTAGGGCGAACCGCGGCCGCCACCTGGGCCGTTCCCCGGAGCAGGGCGTCGCGGGCCTGGTCGTCGAACTTCAGCTGCTTGGCAGGCACTTACTCAACTCTCCTACGCTTGGGGCGGGGCTCGCGGCGACCCTCGAGTTGGGTCCCGCGAGCCCTCGGCTCATCTATTCAGGACTTGCCGTTGGACGCGACTACGGCCAGGATGTCCCGCTCTGACAGGATCAGGTAGTCCTGCTCGTCGATCTTGATCTCGGATCCCGAGTACTTCGCATAGATGACCCGATCGCCGATGGCGACGTCGAGGGCGACTCGTTGCCCGGTTTGCTCGTTGTACTTGCCGTTGCCGACCGCCTCAATCAGCCCCTCTTGTGGCTTCTCCTTGGCGGTGTCGGGAAGAACGATGCCGCTCTTGGTGGTCTCGTCCCGCTCCAGCGGCTTGACTACTACACGGTCAGCTAGTGGCCGTAGCTTTAGGGCCATTCCCTACCTCCTGCACTGTTAGCACTCAACGCTTGTGAGTGCTAACAGTCTATCCCGGGGAGCGTCCCATCTGCAAGTCCACTCGTGGAGTCCCTCGGAACCGCGCCCCTGCGGGCCCCAGCGACTACGATCCCGGAGTCCATGACACCTTCCAGGGAGCCCGCGAGCCAGGCCGGTCAGAGGATCGTCGACTACGACAGCGGATTCGACTACTGCGCCTTCTGGGGCAACCGCGATTACGAGCAGTGGGTCGAGGCTCGCACCCTGCGCCGACTGCTACCTAGGCTGGGCCGGGCCCGATGGTTCGCCGACTTCGGAGGCGGGTACGGGCGCAATGGCATGCACTACCCCGCCGTGGCCGAGCACGTGATCCTGGTTGACTACTCAGTCACTCAGCTGACCTGGGCCGCCGAGCGCTTGGCGACCGGGATCAACTCCGGCAGAGTGCACCTGATTCGAGCCGACCTGGGCCAGCTGCCACTCATCGATTCCGCCGTAGACGCCGCCATGGTCGTGCGAGTGCTCCACCACATGACCGACGTCGAGCGCTGCCTGAGGGAGATGGCTCGCACGGTCAGCGGACGCTGGCTGATCGATGTCCCCATCAAGCACCACGTGCTGGCCAGGCTACGTGGCGCCCGCAGCGGAAGCTTGCAGAAGCTGAGGGGAGCTGAGCCGGTCGTGACCGGGTCGAGCGACTACCCCTTCTACACCTTTCAGCTTGCGGCGATCAGGAACTGCCTGGGGCGCGCCGGCTTCGGCAGTCGAGTGGCCGCTAGCGTCAATAACTTCCGGCGCTGGGACCAGTCGCTTCCCCGGGGCCTGGTGAGCGGGCTTCGACCCCTCGTGTACTCGATGGAGCTGGCGACCCAGCGCCTCGGTCGAAGCTGGTGGGGGCCCAGCCAGTTCCTGATTGCCACCCGGGCCCAACCCCAGACGCCCGAACTACGTCAGGCGCCCGAGACGACCCCACCGCAGCTCCTCGAGCTGGCTCGCCGCACCTGCTGCCCCAAATGCCGCTCTGACCTCAACTGGTCAGAGGTGGAGGCTCGCTGCCTGGCGTGCGGGCGCCACTATCCGCGGCGGGACGGCTTCTGGGACTTCGCTCTGGGCGAGGGCACCTCCCCTTCGGAGGCCGCAACGACCCCATCTGACGGCTGATCCGCGCTCTGGCTGAGCACCGGTCCCGCCGCCGGTCCTGCGGGCACATCTCCTCGAGCCACGCCCCGCCCAACGCCGAGTGGCCAACCGTATTCCACGGCGAGGACTGGGCTGGCGCTGAACCACCCTGGTAGCGGGTGAGCGTCACCATCACCTGCCACCTCCCCTGGATCTGAGCGTTGGCAAGGCCCGAACTCGCCGCCGCGGCCGAGACGCCCGCCCGCCACAGTGCAATTCCCAGTCCCAGTACAGCGGCCA
>PKXE01000195.1:18617-38795 GCA_003132265.1 Candidatus Dormiibacterota bacterium
TGGTCAAACCCGCATCGGGCGACCTTGGTCCAGGCTGCCGCCCCGATCATGGCCGCGTTGTCGGTGCAGAGCTCAGGAGCGGGGATGGTGACGTCTGCGATGCCCTGGAGACGTTCCCTCACCAACCGGCGCAGGAGTTGATTGCTGGCCACCCCACCCGCCAAGACCACCTGGGTGCAGCCGGTGTGCTCGACGGCCGCCTCCAGTTGGGTGCAAAGGGTCTCGACGGCCGCCAGCCGAAAGCTGGCGGCCAGATCGGCGATCTGCTGTTGATCGAGCGCTCCCAGATCCCGCACCAGGTAGAGGACAGCGGTCTTGAGGCCGCTGAAGGAGAAGGCGAAGTCGGGCAGAACCGGCCGCGGGAGTCGATACCGGGTGGCGTCACCGTCAGCCGCGAGCCGGTCAATCGCCGGTCCTCCCGGGTAGGTGAGCCCGAGCATCCGGGCCACCTTGTCGAAGGCCTCCCCCACGGCGTCGTCGCGGGTGGCCCCCAGCAGCGTGACCAGGTTGTGAGCCTGGTAGTGGATCAGGTCGGTATGACCACCGCTGACCACCAACCCCACGAACGGCGGCTCCAGACTCGGGTCCTCGATCCGCGCTGCCAGGACGTGGCCACTCATGTGGTTGACGCTGACCACCGGCAGTCCGAGACCGGCCGCCAGGCTCTGGGCATAAGTCACCCCGACCGCCAGACACCCGACCAGGCCCGGACCGTTCGTCACGGCCACTCCGTCGAGGTCTCCCCGCAGCCCACCCACACCATCGACCGCCTCGGCCACCACGGAGGCGATCCGCTCCAGGTGCATGCGGGCCGCCAGCTCCGGCACCACTCCTCCGAACTCCGCGTGCGTCTGGGCCTGGGAAGCGACCACCGAGCTCTCAACGGTGAAGTCATCACGGACCACGGCCGCGGCCGTCTCGTCACAGGAGGTTTCTAGCGCCAGGATCCTCAACTGGAGGGGAAGCCGTCGTCGGGTCGGGCGCCCAGCCCGTCGATTTCCAGCCGGTCCCAGATCGCGAGGAAGCGACGCTTGAACTGGGGGGCATGGATCAGGTCCGACCACATCACCAGAGCGTCCTCGCCATTGTCGGTGTAGTACCCGCGACGCCTCCCAATGACCTTGAAACCAAAGGTCTCGTAGAGGTGGATCGCTGGTTCGTTGTTGGGGCGCACTTCGAGGCTGATGAAGTTGGCCCGGAGGGCGTAAGACCGATTGACCAGCGCGGCGAAGATGGCCCGGCCGTAGCCCTGGCCCTGGCACTCGGCAGCCACCCCAATGGTGGTGACGTGGGACTCCTCCCCGACCGCCCAGAGCCCTCCATAGCCGACCACCTGACGATTGCGGTGGAGGCAGAAATAGTGTGCCGCCCGATTGTTGTTGAGTTCGCGCTGATAGGCGCTCCCCGGCCACGGGGTCGGGAAGACCGCCAGCTCGATCGCCCGGACCTCGGCAATGTCGTCGTCTCGCATGGGACTGAGTTGGAGTTGCTTGCCGATAAGAACCACTACCGAGCTCCTACTGGTTCCGCGTAGTCCGCTGTGACGCGATCGTACCCCGAGATCGGAGCCGGGTCCGCAGCCACCACCAAGGCTAACGCCCTACGCCGATCGCGGATCGGCGTCATCGAGACTGTGCCCGCCGGGAGGGTCCGGCCCGCACCCGGGCCGCCGATCGCGAACCGTAGCGCCGCCCATGAATCTGGCCAGGGCAATTCCCGACTCAGAAGCTGGGCCCGGCCTAGCGGGAGCCACCTTATCGGCAGCCCCTCCCTCAAGTCGGGTTCCAGCACCTGCCCGAACGAGCCACCCCGGCCGGCATCGGCTAGCGCGAGCACCCCTTCACCGCCGGGATCGGCCTGGGCGGCGATCACCTCCAACGCACCCACCAGGGACAGCGGACAAGCCAGCGACTGGGCGGCTCCCAGCGCTGCCGCAAGACCGCCTCTCACCCCGATGTACGATCCCGGGCCGGAGACAGCAACAACCGACCCGATCCGGCTGCGATGGGCCACCAGGGCCTCCCGCACTGCGGCGACCAGAACTGGCGCGGGCAACTCGGGTGAGGCACACCAGGCCACCTCACCAGCTTTAGCGACCAGCATCACTAAGGGCTCATCACGCTGGGAGCCGTCGACTGCCAGGGCCCAGTCTTTAGTGGCCAACCTGAGCGTCACCCCCCAACCCGTGGCGAAGTTGAAGATGAATCTCCCGCTCGGTCGCGGAGGCGATCTCCAGCTTGATCGCACCGGTGAACCAGTCGCCCCCGGCGCGCTCCGGCCACTCCACTATGACACCCCCCTCCAGGAGGGCTTCTTCCAGCCCCAGCGAACGCAGCTCGACCCCCGGGTCCAGCCGGTAGAGATCAAGATGATGGACCGGGACTCGGCCCGGGTAGATGGCGTGGAGCAGGAACGTGGGGCTGCGGACGTCCTCGCCACCGCCCGCCCCAGCCACGATGCCTTGGGCGATGACCGTCTTTCCCGCTCCCATCTGGCCTTGCAGCGCGAGGCAGTCACCGGCGCGCAATCCAGCCCCGATCCGCCGCCCGATCGCCCTGGTCTCCTCGTCCGACCGGCTGTGAAGAGTCACGAGTGGGCGGGGCTCAAAAGTGTCGGAAGCCATGGGCGGCCGGCGCTTCGACCGGCTCCCCTCCCCGCGCGCTGAGCAGCCGGAGCCCTTCCCGATCGGTAAGTATCCCGAGGATGGAGAGGGCAGGCAATTCCGCGCCCCAGCCGTTGACGACCTCCTCAATCAAGTCCTGGGGAATCGCCGCCAGGAGCTCGAAGTCCTCGCCGCCCGTGAGCGCCAGCTCCACCCCCCGCCCGGCCTCCGCCAGACCCCTCCCCAAGGGGAGACGATCCAGCCAGATCTCGGCCCCAACTCGACTCGCCTGACAGATCCTCTCCAGGTCGAGCAACAGCCCGTCGCTGACATCGGTCATCGCCGAGGCACCAGCCCGCCTCAGGGCCAGGCCGGCCTCGGCCCGAGACGGCGGCTCCAGGAACCGCCTCCGCCACTCGACCGGGACCTGGTCGGAGCCCTTCTCCAGGAGTTGGAGTGCCGCTGCCGCCAGCCCCAGGGTTCCGGTCACCACAAGCAAGTCGCCTACCGAGCCCCCACCCAGAAGCACGGGCGAGCCGTCGGTCACGTCTCCCAGCACGGTCACGGTGAGGGCCAAAGGCCCGTCGGTCCGGCTCAAGTCACCGCCCAGCACAGCGGCTCGATCGATGGCGGCGGCCTCTACAATGCCTAACTGGATGGCGTGCAGCGCCTCGGTTGACGTCCCGGGGGGGACCAACGCCGCCACCAAGCCTCCTCTGGGGGAGGCCCCCATCGCGGACAGATCAGAGACCGCCGCCATCCAAGACTTCCATCCCACCTGGTATGGCGTCTGGTACCGGCACCGGAAGTCGACGTCCTCGCAAAGCGTGTCGGTCGACCACAGCATGAGCCCCCCCTTCGGTGCCCGCCAGGCGGCAGCGTCATCGCCGGGGCCGACCTCGGCGGCGGCTGGGGGCGGGCCGGCCAGCTCCATCAGCTGGTCCAACAGTGCGCTCTCCCCTTGGGTCGAGACCGGCTCGCCTCCGACCCAGTCGGTGACCCGCAGCGAGCTCTTGGAGAAGACCAACCGGGCCCGGATCAGCTAGGCAACCGGGCCAGGGCCGACGGCAGGCCCTCCACCGGACTGCTGGCACCGTAACCGGCGGCTGGCCGGTTCTCGGCAAGTCCAGCCAGAAACGCCGCGCGTCCAACTCGAACTCCCGCAGCGAAGGCGCTAGCCATGGCGACCGGATCTCGGGCGTGCGCGATGCCGGTGTTGACCAGAACCCCCGCTGCCCCCCACTCCATGACCCGGGTGGCGTCGGCGGGGGACCCCAGCCCGGCGTCTACGATGACTGGCACCGGGCACCTGTCGATGATGGCCCGCATGTTGTGGGGGTTCAGGACCCCGAGGGTCGACCCGATCGGGGCCGCGCCGGGCATGACCGCCGCCGCGCCGGCCTCAGCCAGGCGCAGCGACAGCGCCACATCATCGCTGGCATAGGGAAGGACGATGAAACCGTCAGCCACCAGCTCCCGGGTGGCCTCCAGGGTGGCGATGGGATCGGGCAGAAGTGTCTCCTCATCCCCGACCACCTCGACCTTGATGAAATTCGAGAGGCCGGCGGCCCGCGCCAGCTTGGCCAGCCGCACCGACTCGGCCGCGGTCCTGGCTCCGGCCGTGTTGGCGAGGACCGTGTAGGCGCCGAGGTCCAGCTCGGCCAGCTCCGACCGGTGATCCCCATCGAGATGAAGGCGGCGCACCGCCAGCGTGATCATCTCGGCTCCGGCGGCGGAGATGGCCCCAGCCAGGACCTCCGGGGAGGGAAATTTGCCAGTACCGTGGATGAGCCGACAGCTGAGCTCGACCTCACCAAGTCGCAGCTTGTCTTCAGCCATGATCCGTGCCCCCTCCCACCAGATGGACAACCTCAAGATCGTCGCCGTCCCGGAGCGCCACCCCAGCCAGCTCCGCAGCCCGCAGGATCTCACCGTTGCGCTCGACCACCACGCCATCGAGGGCAACCTCCAAGAGCTCCAGAAAGGCTCGAATCGAGCTGCCCGGTGGGCACTTGCGCTCTTGACCGTTGACTCGAAATCGGATCCAGGGCGCGGTCGCCTCGATCTCCGCCCTCAGTTCCGCGGAGACTCGGGCAGGGTCATCCGCGAGGCAGATGGCCCGGACCACCCCCGCCATGTCTGCCCCGGCGGCGATCGCTGTCCCCACGCTGCCCAGCCCCAATCCCCCGATCGCCACCACCGGGACCGATGCCCGCACCGCCGCCACCGTGACGTGTTCGAAGCCCACGGCGGGCCGGCCCGGNNACGACCTGGAGCTTGGAGTGGGTCGAAAGCCCCAAGAGTCTCTCGGGACCGAGCTGGGCCCTGGCCTCCCCGGGGTCGAGATCGGTCTGGCCGAGGTGAACCCCGTCGGCGCCGATTGCCACCGCCAAGTCCACGTAGTCGTCGACCAGGAACAGAGCCCCGCCCTCGTGGGCAGCCTCAAGGCATGCCAACGCCACCGCCCGCAGTTCCTCTGCGGCCACCTGCTTGCGCCGCAATTGCACGATCTCCACCCCGCCCGCCACCGCCCGCGAGATCAGGTGGGGAAGCTGGGCGGCCGGCGTCTCATCGTCCGTCACCAGATACAGCCTGGCGGTGCGTAGCTGCGCTCTTCGGGCCAGACCGGCCGGGGACCGGGCCGGTCTCACCCAGGCCTGGGACATGGGTCAATTCTATTCAGGCTCGTCGGAGCGCACCGCGGGGCGCACTTCACGGGGAATTCGACCCCGCAACTCGGTGGTGACCTCGTAGTTGTTGGTGCCGAGGCGATCGGCAACCATTTCGGCGCTGAGGTAGGCAGCGCCGTCTTTACCGATGAGCGTGACGATGTCGCCGACGGCAACCTCTGGAGGTTCGCTGACGTCGACCATGCTGAGGTCCATCGAGACATCCCCCACCAGCGGCCGCTCCCGACCCCCAATCAGGACGGTGCCCCAGTTCCGAGGACCCCGACGAAAGCCGTCGCCGTAACCGACCGGCACGGTCGCGACCAGCATCGACCGCGCCGCCCGATAGCTGTCCTCGTACCCCACATATGTGCCCTCGGCGATCGCCCGCACCTGGGCGACGGTGGTCCTGAAGCTGAGGACCGGTTCGCGCTGCCGGCCATCGGGGGTGCGTAGACCCAGCAGCTCGATGCCCGAGCGGACCAGGTCAAGTCGGGACTCCGGAACTGTGTTCCAGGCGGCGCTGTTGGCGGCGTGACGGAGGCGGAACTGATGGCCGGCGGCCTCGGTGCGATCGAGCGCCGCCAGGAAGAGCCCGAGCTGAGCCTCGGTCGCCGACCGATCCGCACCCTTTCGAAAGTGGGTGTAGCAGCCCTCTAGTTCCACATGGCGAAGCTCGCTCGCGCTCTGGACGAACGCGGGCAGTTCCTCGGCAGCGACACCGAGTCGGCTCATCCCGCTGTCGACCTTGACGTGGGCGCTGGCGGGGTGCCCCTGCTCAGCACCAGCTCGCTCCAGTGCGGCCAGGACTTCGCTATCGAGGACGGTGACCGCCAGCCGGCCAGTCACCGCGGCCGCGACCTGCTCGGGCGGGGTGTAGCCCAACACCAGGATGGGAGCGGCGATCCCGTCGTGGCGCAACGCCAGGGCCTCCGCGACCGTGGCCGTCGCCACCCAGCTGGCGCCGTGGCGGAGCGCCGTCCTGGCGACCGCCACCGAACCGTGGCCGTAGGCGTCGGCCTTGACCACCGCCATCAGGGGAACCCCGGCCAGCTCCTTGACCACAGCTGCCACGTTCCGGCCCAATGCCTCGTGATTCAGTTCGATCCACGTCGGGCGCTGGCGGGATCGGAAGGTCTCGCGAGATGTTCGCGCATCGCTCATCCCGAGGCCACCTGCCCCGGGGTGGCCGACTCCTGCTGCCGGCGCACTGCCTCCTGAGTCTCCACCAGGGCACCCGCGACCTCGCTGGCCAGGATCCCCGCCCGGCCCCGCAGGAAAGCCAGCCGGGTCCCGGTCTCCCCGTGGAGGAAGACCCCTGTGCGGGCCGCCTCATAGGGCTCCAGGCCCTGCGCCAACATGGCCCCGATCAGCCCGGCCAGGACATCTCCAGTTCCGCCGGTAGCCAGGGCGGCCGTGGCGTGGCCGTCGACCCACGTGCGCCCGTCGGGAGCGGCCACCACTGTGCCGGCACCCTTCAGCACCAGCACCGCACCTAGCTCCCGGGCCAGGTGGGTCGCTGCCCGTTCCCGGTCCTCCTCGATCGTGGCNNCCTGGGCCGCGCAGACGTTGAGGGCATCCGCGTCGAGGACCAGGCTCGATTGGGCATTCCCTACCATCTGGAACAGTTCGTGGAGCAACTCCTCCGTCGCGTCTGACTGGCCCAGGCCCGGTCCACAGACGATCGCCTGCGCCGACTCCAGGGTTGGCCTAGCTTGCCGCAGGGCGTCAGCTCCAAGCGGCGCCCCACCGGAGCCGACCGGAACTCGAATCAGCTCCGGGGGGGCGCCGCCAATCTCCGGCCCTGCGGCCAGCGCCTTGACCTTGCCGGCTCCCCCCCGGAGGGCGCCCAGGCTACAGAGGACGGCTGCTCCGGGAAACTCCGGGCTTCCCGCCACCACCACGACCGTGCCAAAGGTCCCCTTGTGGCTAGCACCCGGGCGATCCGGCATCTTGAGGTCCGGGGGCAATCGCCCCCAGAGCCATCTGCTTCTCCGGCCCAGCGGGGTCAGAGCCGCGACCGCGATCCCAAGGCCAGCGTCGTGAGTGAGGCTGATCGTCAGTCCCTCGACCAGGTCGCCATCGACCGTGACCGTAGGTGCGCCCCCGGGGCGACGGACCACCGCGATCCGGCTGTAGAGCGGGATCGGCCAGCCGAGCCCGCCAAAGACCTTGCGCACCGCCTCCTTGGCCGCCCACCGCGCGGCAAGTCGCTCGGGACGGTCTCGACAGTACTCCGCCTCATCGGGGGTGAAGTACTTGGTCAGGAACTCGGGCCGACGTTCCACCAGCTCCCGGACCCGATCGACTGAACTGACGTCAACCCCAACCGAAAGGGGCGGATTCACGCCCGGTTCGGCGGCCAGGTTCACTCGACGGTGACGGACTTGGCCAGATTCCTCGGCCGGTCGACATCGAGCCCCTTGGTCATGGCGGCATGGTAGGCCAGCAGCTGGCCCACCAGGGCAGTGGCCAGGGGCGCGACCGCCTCGGGCAGCCGCGGCACCTCGATCACGTGGTCGGCAACACCCTCTAACGCCGTGTCACCGTCGTTGGTGATCGCCAGGATCGGGCTCTGGCGGGCCTTGGATTCCTGGACGTTGCTGCGGATCTTCTCTCTCGTGGCGGACTCGGTCGCGAAGGCGACCACCGGCATGCCGGGATCCAAGAGCGCGATCGGCCCGTGCTTCAACTCCCCCGCGGGGTAGGCCTCGGCGTGGATGTAGGAGACCTCCTTCAGCTTGAGTGCCGCCTCCATCGCGACTGGGTAGTTGTACCCCCTACCCACATACAGCGCCGACTGGTACCCCGCCAGCCACTTACCCAGCGGGGCGATGGAGTCCTCGCGCGCCAGAATCTGTCTCTGGACAGCGGGGACCCACCGGAGGGCGGCGCCCAGCTCCCTTCGGTCCGCCTCAGGGAGGGAACCGCGGGCCTGGCCTAGCCTCATGGCCAGGAGCAGCCCGCAGGCCACCTGATTGACGAAGGTCTTGGTCGCCACCACGCAGATTTCGGGACCAGCGTGCATGTTGATGACCGCGTCGGCCTCCAGCGAAAGGGTGCTGCCGACCACATTGGTCAGCGCCAGCAGATGGCTGCCCTGGGCGCGGGCGAAGCGAGCGGCCGCCAGCGTATCCGCGGTCTCCCCCGACTGGGAGATCGCGACCATTAGAGTCTTCCCGTCCGGCGGCTGAGGTCGGTAGCGCCACTCGGAAGCGACGTCGACCGCGACCGGTAGCCCGGTGATGTCTTCGATCGCGTACTTAGTGAGGAGCCCGGCGATGTAGGCGGTACCGGTGCCCACGATTTGGACCCGTTCAAACGCCCGCAGTTCGGCGTCGCCCAGCGCCCAGTCGGCGAACTCGACCCGGCCATCACCGAGGAGCCGCCCGCGGAGGGCGTTCTCCAGCGCCGCCGGCTGTTCGCTGATCTCCTTGGCCATGAAGCTGGGGAAGCCGCCGCGCTCGGCCTGGATCACGTCCCAGTCGACCCGGACCACCCGCGGCACCGACTCGGTGCCGTCGACTATTGAACTGATCACCGGCCCGACCGGGCTCAGGACCGCCATGTCTCCCTCACCCAGAACCAGGGCCTGCTTGGTGTAGGGGATGATCGCGGTCAGATCAGAGCTGAGGAACCACTCATCCCGGCCCACCCCGACCACCAAGGGGGCATTGAGGCGGGCCCCGATAAGGGTGTCAGGGTCAGTCGAACTCAGAACCACCACGGCGTAGGCACCGGTCAGCCGACCGAGGGCGCGGCGGGTGGCGGCCACCAGGTCGCCGGCGTAGTACTCCTCGATCAGGTGGGGAACCACCTCGCTGTCAGTGTCGGAGCTGAATTCGTGGCCGCCGTCGATGAGCTCCCGCTTGAGCTCGGCAAAGTTCTCGATGATCCCGTTGTGGATCACGAAGAAACGGCCGGTGCAGTCGCTGTGCGGATGGGCGTTGGCGTAGGTGGGACGACCATGGGTCGCCCAGCGGGTGTGACCCATCCCGACCCGCCCTGAGATCTCCATACCATTGATCTTGGCGAGCAGGGTCTCGACCTTGCCAGGGGCCTTGATCGCAGTCGGGGTGCCGTCAGCGGCGAGAACCACCACTCCGGCGGAGTCATAGCCGCGATACTCCAGCCGCTTCAGGCTGTCAAGCAGGAGCGGAGCGGCGGCGCGAGGCCCCAGGTAGCCGATGATCCCGCACAAAGCCTTCCGAGCTACCTCCCACTCCATCCGCGACGTTCCGTGATCACCAACGGCCCCCGCCAGCCCCAGGTTACTGCTTGCCGGGTCAAGGGGTCGGAGCTGGAGTAGGGGTGGGTGAAGCCGAGGCGACCGGGGCGATCGTGATGACCACGCTCGCGACGGTGCTGGATAGGCTCGTCCCGGTCGGGGTGACCAGCAGGGCGTTGACCGTTTCGCTGGAGGTGGCGTGGGCCAGATCGATCGGCTGGGTACTGACCGCGGTAAGCGCAGTGAGCACCGAGGCGGGACCGGTGGCCGTGATGGTGAGAGGGATGACCTGCCACCCAGTCACGATGTAGCCCGACGGTGGCTGGCCGTTTCCGGAGAACGTGACCCTGACGGGTAGCACCGACTGGGTGGTCTTCGAGGCAATCACCACCCCCACGCTGACCACCGAAGGAGTCACCGAAACCTCCGAGCCCAAGCCCAGGCCGGCACTGTTGGTGATCTTGACCGTCTCGGAGTAGGTCAGCGAGGTGCGCCCCGTAGCCAGATTCACGCTGGCCACGGCCTGCACGTTGGCCAACACGCTCTCGGGCCCCTCGACGGTGACGTTCGCCGGGGTGATCACGGTCTTGGCGGTGTTCACGGTGAAGCCGGCGGGGGGTGCCGCGCTCACGTAGAAGTGCACGGGGATGGAGCGCTTGGTCTCCCGGTCGATGAACACCGACACCCTCTGCGGCTTCGACCAGATCCAGACGTTGGGATCGGTCTTCTCCACCTTGAGGGGGACTTGGTATTCGCCAGGCTTGACGATGTGACTCAGGTCGGCCTCAGCCGAAAGGTGCCTCGGCACCTCCAGGTTCCTGACATTGCTGGCCACTCCAGCGACTCTGACGGCCACCGCGGCGATGGGATGCAGCAGCACCAGCCCCGAGTGCAGGACCCCGCGGGACTGCACGTGTACGTTATAGGTCGTGATCGCTGGCGGATCGCTGGCGTAGACCACCCCCACCCACATGCCGCAGGCGACGACCACCGCGATCAGCTTGAGCTGGAAATTGCGAGTGATGAGCTTGGGCAGCCGACGGATCATGGCCGGTCCGCCCCCGGGACCGCCGCCGCCCCGCGCGACCCGCGGCCGAGCAGGCGGAGGCTACGGCGGTGGCGCTCGTAGAGCGGCAGCCGGTAGAAAGCGCCCAACCGGTTGGTGAGCGCGTCTACGTCCAGCTCCCGCTGAAGTTCCCCTCCCAACGCCAGGCTGACCCGCCCCGACTCCTCCGACACGATGACCACGGCCGCGTCGGTCGCCTGGCTGAGCCCAATGGCCGCCCGATGGCGGGTCCCAACCCGGCCGTGGGTGCCAGTTTGTTCCGCCAACGGCAACACGCACCCGGCCGCGACGATCCGGCCGTGCCTAATCAAGGCGGCTCCATCATGGAGCGGTGAGCGGTAGGTGAAGACGGTGACCAGGGTCTCCGCGCTGAGAATTGCATCCATCCGGACTCCGGTGACCGCGATCTCCTCCAGCCCGATGTTGCCCTGGAGAACTATCAAAGCGCCCGTCGCCGCCTCCGCCAGGCGCATGGTGGCCCGGACCACCTCATCGACGTCCCGTTTGAGCTCCGCGGTCTGGGGCGCCAAGAGCCCTGGCCGGATCCCACCCAGGCGACCCATCTGGTCCAAGGCCCGGCGCAGCTCCGGTTGGAAGAGGATCACGACGGCGATCAGGATCACGGCGCTGCCGTTGGTGAAGATGAACTTCAGCACTGGCAGGTTGAGGATGTTGGCGATCGCGCCCAAGGCGCCGATCAGCAGCAAGCCGAGCAGCAACTGGACAGCCTGCGTCCCCCGGATCAGGACCAGCAGCCGGTAGGCGAGGAAGGCGATGATCAGGACGTCGAGGATGGACCGCCAGCCCACCGTCTGCAGCAGGACGCGGGCCGCCTCTCCAAGGTTGAGACTGCCAACCGCCACGGGCAGCCCGGTCATGGTGCCGCCGCGGCAGGCGCGAAGATGCCCAGAAGCAGGGCCAGCTGCACCCAGAACCGGTTCTCGGCCTGGGCGAAGACGACCGACTGGGGCCCATCTAGGACTTCATCGGTGATCTCTTCGCCGCGGTGGGCTGGCAGGCAGTGCATGACTTTGGCGCTCTGGGGGGCCTTGGCCAAGAGCGACTGATTCACCTGGTAGGGGCCGAAGTCCTGGCGCCGATCCTCATGCTGCTCCTCCTGGCCCATGGAGGTCCAGACGTCGGTGTAGATGATCTCGGTATCCGCCAGCGCCGAGTCGAGCTCGGAGGTGGGGAAAGGAGGTGAGTATCCGGGCGGCGTCACCACCCGGAGGTCCAAGCCCACCACCTCGGCCGCTTCCATCCACGAGTTGCAGACGTTGTTGCCGTCCCCGACGAAGGTGATCCGAGCGCCTTCCAAGTGTCCCAGCTGCTCTTGGACGGTGAGGCAGTCAGCGAGGATCTGGCAGGGGTGGCCCCGATCGGTCATGGCGTTGATCACCGGCCCTTGCATGGCCTGGGCTAAGCCCCTCAGGTCACGGTCAGATGGGACCCTGGCGACCAAGCCGACGACAAAGCGGTCGAGGATGCGGCCGACGTCGGCCACCGACTCGCGGCGTCCCATGTCGATCTCCCGGTCGAAGAGAGCAATGGGATGGCCGCCCAGGCGATGGACGGCAGCTTCGAAAGAGACCCTGGTCCGGTTGCTTGGTCGAAGGAAGATCATGGCGACCGAGTTCCGGGCCAGCGGCGTTCCCGGGTCGAGGCCGCCCTTCAGTTGGGAGGCGATCTCCAGAAGATCGAGCAGCTCCTCGCGGCTGAGATCGGATACCGCTAGAAAGTCGCGTCCGCGCAGTGCTTCGCCCAATTCACCCCATGGCTGTGTTCGGACCCCACCCAAATGGCGGGACTGGTATTGGAACGGGTGTGGGTAGGGGTGGTTTCAGCGCTTGGTGTACTGGGGAGCTTTCCGGGCCCGCTTCAGGCCCGGCTTCTTGCGCTCCTTCATCCGCGGGTCGCGGGTCATCAGCCCGGCCGCCTTGAGTGGCCCGCGTAGTTCAGCGTCCCAGGCACACAGAGCCCGCGCCAGTCCGTGCGCGACCGCCCCGGCCTGTCCCGAGACTCCACCCCCGACCACCTTCACCGAGATCCGGAAGCGGTCAGCCAAGCCCACGACCTGTAGCGGCCGCAGAGCGGCCTGCTCCAGCTCCCGACGCCCAAAGTGACGCAGCGGCTCCCGGTCGTTGATGACCGCCGTGCCATCACCAGGGTAGATGCGCACCCGGGCCACCGCCGTCTTGCGACGGCCGGTGCCGTAGGAGTATCGCGTCTGGTCTTGCTCGGTCAAAGCTTCACTACCTCTGCGTGGTCGCCGAACTTGATCGCCACCGGCTGCTGAGCCGTGTGGGGGTGCTCACTGCCCGGGTAGATCTTGAGTCGCCGCAGCTGGCGGTCACCGAGGTTATTGTGCTGCAGCATCCCGCGCACTGCCTCCCGCAACGGCGCCGTCGGATCGCGATCGACCAATTCCTGGTAGGTGCGCTCCCGGCGGCCGCCAGGGTATCCACTGTAGCGGTCGTAGATCTTGTCAGTGCGCTTGGCGCCAGTGACCACGATCTCGGAGGCGTTGATGACGATCACCTGGTCGCCACAGAGCGCGTGGGGGGTGTAGGTAGGCCGGTGCTTGCCTCGCAGAATCCGGGCCAGGTTGACCGCCAGCCGACCGAGAGTCGCTCCCCGGGCATCAACCAGCACCCACTCCTCCTGACCCGGCTTCTCGACCGCTACGAAGCTCCGTTGGGCGACCGTGCTCACGCCTGCACCTCCGCGGCCGGCGCCCTGTACTCGACCTGCCACTGGTGCAGGCCGTGCGCCGGGGCCATCTCCCAGCCTGGGCGGAGCCCAACCGGCTCGACCAGCGCTCTCGCCAGCTCAGCTGCCGAAGTCAGTCCGGTCCCCACCGCCACCAGCGCTCCGGCGAAGTTGCGCATCATCCCCCTGAGGAAGGCATCGGCGCGGATCTCCAGAGTGAGGACCCCGTCGTGGCGTTCGACCTCGGCTCGGTCGACCGTCCGAGTCGTCGAACCCCCGGGGAAAGGACTGCTACCAAAGGCCGCAAAGTCGTGGGTCCCCCGCAGGAGTCGAGCCGCCGCCCGCATCGGAGCGAGCTCAACTGCACGCTGAATCCGCCACTCGTACTGGCGCCCAACCGGGTCCGGCCCAGCTGCGTCCCGCACCAGGTATCGGTAGGTGCGACGCCAGGCCTGCCAGCGGGGATGGAATTCCGACCCCACCAGGCTGGCTTCGAGGACGCCAATGTCCTCAGGCAGGCGGGCGTTACAGCCACCTGCCAGCGCGCCGGGCGTCCAGGCCGAGCGCAAGCTAAAGGAGATCACCTGGCCGTGGGCATGGGCCCCGGCATCAGTGCGGCCGGCTGCCTTGATCACGGGATGTTCCCGGGTCAATTCCGCCAGGGCCCGACTCACTTCACCCTGGACGGTCGCGACCTGAGGCTGGGCCTGCCAGCCGTGATAACGCGTGCCGTCATAGGCGATGACCATTCGATACCAGGCGGCGGCTGCAGCGGCCACTATTCGACCATCTCGATGATCACCACCGGGGCGCCATCGCCCTGACGAGGGCCGCGGCGGATGATCCGCGTGTAGCCCCCGGGACGATCCCGGTAGCGATCCGCGTACTGGGTGAATAGCTTGACGGCCACCTCCTCGCGGTAAACCACCCGGGCTACCCGCCGCCGGGCGGCGAGATCGTCGGTCTTGGCGACTGTGACCACCCGCTCGACCCAGCGCCGAAGCTCCTTGGCTTTGGCCTCGGTGGTTTCAATCCGGCCGTGCTCAAAGAGCGCGGTCGCCAGATTGCGGGTTAGCGCGATCCGATGAGCCGAGGTCCTTCCGAGCTTCCGGCCTGCCTTGAGATGCCGCATCTCCCCTAGCGGTCCCCCTTCTGGAAGAGGTCGTCGACCTCGTCTTCGGCAACGAAGCCCCGCGCCACCAACTTCTCCTTGATCTCGTCCAGCGACTTGGCCCCAAAGTTGCGTAGGGCCAAGAGCTCCTCGATCCGCATCGCCAGGAGCTCGCCGAGCTTGGTGATGTCGTTGGCCTTGAGACAGTTGAGCGCCCGTACGCTGAGCTCCAGCTCCTCGACCGGGACCTCGGCCAAGCGACTCTTGACGTCGGTGCCGACCACCGCCCCACCGGCGGACTCGGTCAGGCTCTCACCGAAAGTAGCAAAGAGACTGAGGTGCCGGGTGTAGTACTCCGCCGCCCGGCTGACCGCCTCGACCGGCGCGATCGTGCCGTTGGTCCAGATCTCGAGGGTCAGCTTCTCCCAATCCGTGTCCTGGCCGACCCTGGTCTTCTCAACTAGGAAGTTGGCCTTGATCACGGGGGTGAAGATGGCGTCGACCGGAATCACCCCGATCGGCTGNNGTGCAGAGGTAGAGGTCGGGGTTGGCGATCTCAACGTCCGAGTTCGGGGTGATGTCGGCCGCCGTTACCCGACGACCTCCCTGCACGTCCAGGGACAGCCGGGCCCCCTCGGGGTTGTGGCACGTAAGGCTCAACTGCTTGATGTTGAGCAGGATCTCCCCTACGTCTTCCTTGACGTACTTGATGCTGGAAAACTCGTGGGCGACCCCCTCGATGGAGACCGCTGTCACTGCCGCCCCGGTCAGGGACGACAGCAAGACTCGGCGCAGGGAGTTGCCCAGCGTCGTTCCGTATCCGGCCTCTAGCGGCTCGATCTCGAATCGCCCGTGGTCCTTGGAAGTTTCCACCTCGTGGACCGTTGGCTGTATCGCAGTCTCTGGCATAAGTAGCAATGTCCTCGTTGGTAGCTGGCCGAAGCGCGCCTTGGTTATCGGGAGTAGTACTCGACGATCAGCTGCTCGTCGATGCTGGCATCCATCTCCGGGCGTTCCGGCAGCCGTGTAACGTCCACCCTGAGCTCATCGGGGTAGAGAGTCATCCACCCGGGCAGGCCCTGGCTGCCCCGAGACTCCAGTGAGCGGCGGATGGGTTCGAGATCCCGACTGCGCTCGCGCAGCGTGATCACCTGCCCTGACTTCACTTGGAAGGCAGGGATGTTGACCATCCGTCCGTCGACCTTGAAGTGCCGGTGCGACACCAGCTGCCGCGCCTCTTTGCGGGACGCCGCGAAGCCGGCCCGGTAGACGACGTTGTCGAGACGCTGCTCCAGCATCTGCAAGAGCACCGTTCCGGTGACCCCCTTGCGGGCGGCGGCTGCGTCGAAATAGTTGTGGAATTGGGTCTCTAGGACCCCGTAGATGCGGCGGCCCCTTTGCTTGGCACGCAATTGGATGCCGTACTCACTGATCCGACGCCGACGTGACAGCCCGTGCTGGCCCGGCGGAGTGGCATTGCGCTTGGTGAAGGGGCACCGCTCCGAGAGGCATTTGTCGCCCTTCAAGTAGAGCTTGACTCCCTCGCGACGGCAGAGCCGGCAGACCGGAGAATGCGGATTGGCCATCTTGGCTAGCTCCTCAGACCCGGCGCCGCTTAGGGGGGCGGCAACCGTTGTGCGGGACCGGCGTGACATCGGTGATCGAGGTCACCTCGAGACCGGCAGCCTGCAGAGACCGGATCGCGGCCTCGCGGCCGGCGCCCGGACCCCTGACCAGTACCTCGATCGCCTTGAGTCCGTGCTCCATCGCCCGCTTGGCGGCCGCCTCCGCGGTGACCTGAGCCGCGAAGGGGGTGCTCTTACGCGAGCCCTTGAAGCCCGACGAACCCGCACTGCCCCAGGCGATCACGTTGCCGGAGGGGTCGGTGAGGGTCACGATGGTGTTGTTGAAGGTGCTAAATACATGGGCGCGGCCCACCGCGATGTTCTTGCGCTCGCGGCGGCGGGTCCGCACCACCTTTTTCTTCTTCGCCAAATCAGCTCCTCGACAAACCGAGAACCGGTCCGAGTGCGCGGCCCTTGGTCATTTGCCCTTCTTCCGCCGCACGCCGACGGTCTTGCGTGGCCCCCGGCGCGACCTGGCGTTGGTGCGGGTCCGCTGCCCTCGCACCGGAAGTCCCCGTCGATGCCGCAGTCCCCGGTAGGTGCCGATCTCCATCAGCCGCTTGATGTTGAGCGCAACCTGGCGCCGAAGATCACCCTCTACCCTGCCCGGCAGCTCCTTGGAGATCACGTCGCGAAGCCGGACCACCTGGGTCTCGCTCAGATCGTCGGTCTTGGTGTTCTGATCGATCTGAGCGATCCTGAGAAGCTTGTGGCTGGTGGTAAGGCCAATCCCGTAGACGTAGGTGAGACCGATCTCAATCCGCTTGTTGCGGGGCAGGTCAACGCCAGCGATCCGGGCCATCAGTCCTCCAGCCTCATCCTTGCCGCTGCTTGTGTTTGGGGTTCTCGCAGATGACGCGCACCGTTCCTGAGCGACGAATGACCTTGCACTTATCGCAGATCCTCTTTACCGAGGCCCGGACCTTCATCTGACACTCCGCTGCACTGTTTCTCAGACCACGCGAGCCAAGATCCGACCCCGCCCCGGATCCGTGGTCGACAACTCGACCAGAACCCGATCTCCGGGTAGGAGCCGTACGCTCGCCAAGCGTGCCCGTCCCGCTGCGTGGGCCACCACCTTGCCCCCGCCCTCCAACTCCACCCGGAAGAGCGAGTTCGGCAAAGGCTCAAGGACTCTGCCCCGGAGACCGCCGAGGTCATTCATGGTGATGGGCACACGAAAACCGAACGAGCTTCGCCCGCGGGAAAGTATAGCCGATCTGGACTGGGAGCGAAACCGATCAGACCGCCTCCGGAAGTCGGGTCAGGACCTCGGCCCCATCCGATCCGATGGCGATGGTGTGCTCGAAGTAGCACGAGCGCCTCCGGTCGGCGGTGATCACCGTCCAGCCGTCCGGCTCAACTAGGGTTCCCGGCTCACCCTCGTTCACGATCGGCTCGATGGCCAGGCACAGTCCGGGGCGGATCTCGATCCCCCGGCCCGGAAAGCCGTGATTGGGCACTTCAGGCGCCTCGTGCATATCCCGCCCGATGCCGTGCCCCGTGTATCCCCGCACCACCGAGTAGCCGTTCGTCTCGATGTGGGTTTGGACGGCGTGACCGATGTCCCCCAGGTGGTTGCCCGGGACCGCGGCGGCGATGCCCAACTCCAGTGCCTCCCTGGTTACCCGGATCAGGCGAGCTCCCTCCTGGTCCACCTCCCCGCACGATACGGTGAGGCCGGCGTCCGCCCACCAGCCCTGGTAGATGAGGCCGCAATCGAGGCTGACGATGTCGCCCTCGACCAGCCGCCTTCCGTCGGGGATCCCGTGCACCACCTGATTGTTCACCGAGATGCACAGGTGCTTGGGGAACCCTTCGTATCCGAGGAACCCGGGAAAGCTGGCCCGTCGACGGATCTCCCGATTGGCCGCCCGGTCGATCTCGGTGGTGGTGACGCCCGGGGCCACCAGTGCGGCCAGGTGGTCGAGCACCTCGGCCAGCCTTCGGCCTGCCTGCCGCATCAGGTCGACCTCCTCTCTGCGCTTGAGGGTGATCAAGCGATCGCCTGCAGCAGCGCCTGACTGACCTCCTCGACCGGCTGGGCCCCATCCAGTCGGACCACCGGGACGGACTGTGCGAGGTACTCCAGCACCGGTTCCGTCTGGTCGCGGTAGATCCGAAGCCGCTCAGCGATCACGTCCGGGGTGTCGTCACCCCTCTCCTCCAGGCGTGCCCGTAGGGCCAGTCGGGAGATCAGCTGCTCGGTCGGCACATCGAGCACCACCGCGACGTCCAAGGGCCTCTCGAGACTCGCCAGCATCTGCTGGAGCGCGCGAGCCTGAGCCACGGTTCGGGGGAAGCCGTCCAAAACGAAGCCCGCGTCTGCCTGCGGGTCACCGAGGCGGTGCCGGATCATCGCCACGATCACCTCATCCGGCACCAGTTTGCCGGCGTCCAAGTACGCGGCCACGGTCTGGCCCAGCTCAGTTCCCTGAGACCTCTCGTGGCGCAGCATCTCGCCGGTGGCGATGTGCTCCACTCCCAACTCTCTCCTCAGAAACTTTGCTTGGGTGCCCTTTCCCGAACCGGCCGCCCCGAATAAAGCCAGGTTGTGCCGCGCTGCGTCAGCCACCTAGATTTCCCCTCCTCAGTGGATGAACCCGCGGTACTGGCGCATCAGAAGCTGGGTCTCCAACTGCTTCATGGTGTCGAGGGATACCCCCACCACGATCAGCACCGCGGTTCCTCCCAGATAGAGCCCCTGGTTGGGCTGTTGTCCAGTGAGGAGCGCCGTCAAAATTGGAAGCACCACGGTGATGACGCCCAGGAAGATGGCCCCTGCCAGGGTGATCCGGCTCATCACTCGCGCCAGGTATTGGGCGGTCGCGCGCCCGGGCCGGATCCCGGGGATGAAGGTGGCGCTCTTCTTCAGGTTGTCGGCGGCATCTTCAGGATCGAAGGTGACCGCCGTGTAGAAGAAGGTGAAGCCCATGATCAGCGCGAAATAGACGAACTCGTAGGCGATGTCGACCCCGACGATGGGACCGAACGGGTTCCAATTGGTGTGTACCCAGATGGCGACGCCGCCCAGGATCCCGCCGCCATGGCCGGTGGCGGGTGCGAAGAAGTTGCCGAAGATAGTCGGGAAGAACATGATCGAAATCGCNNCGCTGCGCGGACTGGATGGGAATTTTCCGGGTGGCCTGCTGGACGAAGATGATCCCGGCGGCGACCACGACCCCAATCACCGCGAACATGAAGACGGTGAAGGTCTCCGCCGAGCCACCGTTGGTGAAGGCCAGGATGCTGCCGGGAATCTGTCCCAGAATCCCCGCCATGATGATGATCGAGACGCCGTTGCCGAGCCCATACTCGGTGATCAGCTCACCAAACCACATGATGATGATGGTCCCCCCGGTGAGGATGACCACAATTTCCAAGATCGTGGGCCAGGAGGTGGTGGGCGACAAGATGGTCTGACCCTGGAAGCTGAAGCTCTCGAAGAGCCTGGTATAGCCGAAGCCCTGCACCATGGCCAGAGCCACCGTGAGGTAGCGGGCGTACTGGGTGAGTCGGCGGCGCCCGACATCCCCCTCCTTCGACATCTCCTTGACCCGGGTGGAGATGACGGTCATCAACTGCATGATGATCGTGGCGTTGATGTAGGGGTTCAGTCCCAGCGCCACGATGGAGATGCCGGCGTTTGACCCCGAGGTGGAAAAGCCGCTGCCCGAGAAGAGGTTGATCAGGCCCAGCAGGCCGTTGCTGTTGAAGAGCTCCCGCAGGGCGGCGCCGTTGACCCCGGGGATGGTGATGGTGGCCAGGGCTCGGAAGACGACGAGGAGCCCAATCGTGATGAGGAGCTTGCGCCGAAGCTCGGGAACCTGCATGGCGGCGCGAAGCGCCCCGAACAGGCTCATGTCGAGCTTTCCTGCCCTCCGCCCTGGGGCTCATCAGCCTCGGGCTCCGGCTCCTGATCCTCCGCCGCCTGCGCCTTGGCTCGACTCGCTGCGCGCTTGCGCTGGACTGCCGAAGGCTGGGCCTCAGCCTCCTGCTCCGGCTCGGGAGCATCCAGCAGCTCGACCGTCCCACCCGCCTTGGCGATCGCTTCCAGGGCGGCCCGGCTGGCCCGGTTGACCCGAATGGTCAAGGCGGGAGGTGTCCCGCCACCGGCCAGCAACTTAATGGGTCGGTTGAGGTGGCGGATCAGCCCCGATTTGCGCAG
>PKXE01000195.1:38805-52202 GCA_003132265.1 Candidatus Dormiibacterota bacterium
GGCATCTGGCCGCCTTCGAAGCCTCTGGGCAAACTCCAAGAGGTCCGGGAGCCCTGGCCCTTCTGGCCCCGCCCGGCGGTCTTCCCGCCGCCGGCCGAGATCCCGCGACCAACCCGCTTGCGAGAGCGCCTGCTTCCGGCCGGTGGCTTTAGCTGGTCCAGCCTCACTTGCGCGAACTCCGCGCCGACCGCTTGGGGGCCGGCGCTGAGGATAGCTCGACGTCTTCAACCTTGACCAGATGGCGCACGGCGACGACCATGCCCCGGATGGACGGGGAGTTCTGGTGCTCCACCGTCTGGTGCAGCCGCCGCAGTCCGAGAGCCCGGATGGTCCGCTTCTGGTCATCGCCGTAACCGATCGCGCTCTTGACCCAGGTCACTCGCAAGCCCTGCGGCTCGTCACTCACCGCCCGCCTCCTCGGACCCGACCGCCGTCTGCGAAGGTCTGAGCCCTAACTCGGCCAGGGTCTTCCCCCGGAGGCGAGCGACGGTCTCGGCGGTACGGAGCTCACGCAGGGCCGCCATGGTGGCCCTCACGGTGTTGATGGGATTGTCGGTGCCGAGTGACTTGGTGAGGATGTCCTTGATCCCGGCCAGCTCTACGACTGCCCGCATCGCGCCCCCCGAGATCACCCCGGTTCCCGGCGAGGCCGGGCGTAGGAGGACCTTGGCGGCTCCCTGCTTGCGGAGCACCTCATGGGGGATGGTGCGCCCCACCATCGGCACTCGGATCATGTGCTTCTTGGCGTCGTCGACCCCCTTGCGGATCGCCTCGGGAACCTCGCCGGCCTTACCGAGACCGGCACCCACCCGACCCGCGCCATCGCCGACCACCACCAGAGCACTAAAGGAGAAACGACGTCCTCCCTTGACCACCTTGGAGACGCGATTGAGGTTGACCACGCGCTCGGTCAGCTCCCCCCGCGCGTCCCGGTCGGGGCGCGACATGTTCATGCTCATCAAATAGCCTTCAGAATTCCAGACCGGCCTCGCGGGCCGCGTCGGCTAGGGCTTGGACCCGCCCATGGTACAGGTAGCCTCCTCGATCGAAGACCACCTGCTTGATGCCAGCCGCCAGCGCGCGCTCGCCGACGACCTTGCCCACTACCGCGGCACTGGCCCGGGTGGCGCCCTTGGCGTTGAGGGTTGGCTCCGCGGTGCTGGCAGCAGCCAGGGTGCGGCCGGTGCCGTCATCCACCACCTGGGCATAGACGTGGCGCAGGCTGCGGAAGACGCAGAGCCGGGGCCGCAAGCTGGAACCGGTGACTCGAGAGCGCACCCGCCGGTGCCGATGCTGACGTGCTCCGCCTCTTTCAACTTGAGTCATGATTTAGGCCTTAGCTCCCTTGCCGCTCTTGCCGGCCTTGCGACGAACGACCTCGCCCCGGTAGCGCACACCCTTCCCCTTGTAGGGCTCGGGCTTGCGGGTAGCTCGGATCCGGGCCGCGGTCTGACCCACCAGTTGCTTGTCGTTGCCGAGCACGGCGATCCGGGTGGGTTCGGGGACTTCGATCTTGATCCCCGTTGGCGGAGTCATCCGGATCGGGTGCGAGTAGCCCAGCGCCAGCTGCAGATCGGAACCCTGGAGGGATGCCCGGTAGCCGACACCCTGGAGCTCCAGTTCCTTGCGGTAGCCGGTCGTCACCCCGGTGACCATATTGGCGACCAGGGTCCGAGTCAGCCCGTGCAGGGAGCGGTGCGGCGCCGAGTCGGTGGGACGTTCCACCAGGACCTGCCCGCCCTCCTGGCGGACTGTGATCACCGCCGGCAATTCCCGGCTCAGCTCGCCGCGCGGACCGACCACCGACACCGAGTTACCGAGCACGGTCACGGTGACCCCCTCGGGCACGGGGATAGGCGCTCTTCCAATCCTGGACATCAGCTGGTTACCAGACCTCGGCTAGGACTTCGCCGCCCAGGTGCTGCTGGCGCGCTTCGCGGCCGGTCATGATCCCCTTGGAGGTCGAGACCACCGACACCCCGAGGCCGCCGAAGACCCGAGGGATCGACTGGCTGCCCCGATACACGCGCAGACCCGGCTTGCTGATCCGGCGGAGCCCCGTGAGCGGCTTGCCCTGGGGGGTGCGCCGTTTGAACTCCAGCCAGAGCTGGGGGTGCCCCTCGGCTTCCGACAGGCCGTAGCCCTGGATGTACCCCTCGTCCTGGAGGACGCGGGCGATCTCCGCCTTCACCTTGCTGGCCGGCATCTCCACCCGGTCGTGGCCCGCCAGGTTGGCGTTACGGAGCCGGGTCAACATGTCGGCGATGGGATCGCTCAGCATTGTCTCTCTACCAACTCGACTTGCGGATCCCAGGGATCTGTCCCTGGGAGGCACGGATTCTAAAGCAGATCCGGCAGAGCCCAAATTTGCGCATGTAACCACGCGGCCGGCCGCAGAGATTGCAGCGGCTGCGTGCCTGCACGGGGAAGCGCGGGGCCCGCCGACTGGCCATGATCTTGGACTTTTTGGCCACTGGCCGCCCTCCCTAGCGCCGGAACGGCATGCCGAGAGCGGCCAGCAGGCTGCGTCCCTCGGCATCCGTCTTCGCGGTGGTTACGATGGTTATCTCCATCCCCCTCAGCTTGTCAATCTTGTCGTAATCGATCTCCGGGAAAACCAACTGCTCAACCAGGCCCAGAGTCAGGTTACCGTGCCCGTCGAAGCGGGCCACCACGCCTCGGAAGTCGCGGATTCGGGGTAGCGCGATGCTCACCAATCGATCCATGAACTCGTACATTCGGGTGCCCCGGAGAGTCACCTTGAGCCCGACCGGCATCCCCTCGCGCAGTTTGAAGGCCGCAACCGACTTGCGCGCCTTGCGCACCGAGGGCTGTTGCCCAGTGATGATTCGCAGGTCCAAGGTGGCGGCGTCCAGGGCACGCCCGTTCGCGCTGGCTTCGCCGATCCCAATGTTGACCACGACCTTTTCCAGCTTGGGCACCTGCATGACATTGAGGTAGCCAAACTCGGTGACCAAGCCGGGGACCACGGTCTCCCGGTAGCTCTCCAGCAACCTGGGGGTGGCGACAGCAGGACTGCTCATGCCCGAGGCGGCCTCAGGTAAGCCTGATCGCACCGCTTGCAATAGGCCACGAAATGATCGCCCTCGAGGCGCCGGCCCAGCCTCGTTGGCTGGTCGCAGTTGAGGCAGATCAATTGCACGTTGCTGTAGTGCAGCGGCGCGGGGAAGTCGATGACTCCCCCCTGCATCGCGGTGGTGCCTCCGCGGCGAGCACCGGCCCGCTGGTGGCGCTTTCGGATGTTGATCCCGTTCACTACGATGCGCTGCTCGGCTGAGAGGGTCCGCTCGACCACCCCGCGCTTGCCCCGCTCGGCGCCCGAGATGACCACAACGGTATCCCCGGAACGGATGTCGAGGGCCCGCACATGCGGCAGCGGCTCGTGGCGACGGCGGCGCATAACCTAGAGCACCTCCGGCGCCAAGGAGACGATCTTCATGAAGTTCCGTTCCCGAAGCTCGCGGGCCACCGGCCCGAAGATCCGGGTACCGCGAGGATTGTTCTGGGGGTTAATCAGCACCGCAGCGTTGTCGTCGAATCGAATCCTGGTGCCGTCCGGCCGCCGACATTCCTTGGCGGTCCGAACCACCACCGCCTTGACCACGTCGCCCTTCTTAACCCCGGAGTTGGGCTGGGCGACCTTGACAGCGGCCACGATGACATCGCCCAAGGAGGCATAGCGGCGAGCCGAGCCGCCCATCACTCTGATGCAGAGGATCTCTCTGGCCCCGCTGTTGTCAGCCACCTTGAGCACCGTCTCCTGTTGGATCACTGACTACCTGGCCCTCTCGACAATCTCGAGCACGCGCCAGCGCTTGGTGCGGCTGAGCGGCCGGGTTTCCATGATCCGGACCCGATCGCCGGTGTGGCACTCGTTAGTCTCGTCGTGAGCCTGAAAGCGGTGACTGCGCCGGAGCACCTTGCGATAGAGGGGGTGGGCGCGCAGGTCCTCGACCTCAACCACCACCGTCTTCTCCATCTTGTCGCTGACAACCATGCCCACCCGCACCTTGCGGCGTTCCCGCACGACCGGAGTCACCTCGGTCATCCCGGCTCTCCCGACATGTCGGCGATCGCCCGGGCCCGCATCAGCGTGTGTACCCGGGCGATCCCACGCCGGACCTCGCGGATGCGCCGGTGCTGCTCCAACTGGCCGGTCGCGCGCTGCAGCCGCAATTGGAGCAATTCCTGACGGCGGTCTCGAAGCGCCTCCTCCAGACCGATGTCGTCTAGCTCCCGCAGCTGTTGGACATCGACGGCCTGCTTGGTCATTCGCCGCCTTCCGAGGTGCCGGCCTCTTCACGCGCGACAAAGCGGGTCTTCACCGGCAGCTTGTGAGCCGCCAGGCGCATCGCTTCCTTCGCGGTATCCAAGCCCACTCCATCCATTTCAAAAAGGATCCGCCCCGGCAGGACCACGCTCACCCAGCCCTCGGGATTCCCCTTGCCAGACCCCATTCGGGTCTCAGCGGGCTTCTTCGTGATCGGCTTATCCGGGAAAACTCGAATCCAGATCTTACCGCCTCGGCGCACGTGCCTGGTCATCGCCCTTCGGGCCGCCTCGATCTGGCGGTTGGTCATCCAACAGGGCTCCAGGGCCTGTAGACCATACGGACCGAAGGCCAGTGATGACCCCCGATAGGCGGCGCCCGTCATGCGCCCGCGATGTTGCTTGCGATGCCGAGGACGGCGGGGGATCAACATCTCAGGCGCCCTCTTGAGGTTCGTCAACCGCCGGTTTTACCGCCCGCGTGCGGGGAGTAGCTGGCTTCTTCGGGGACGCTGCAGCCGTTGCCTTGGGAGCGGCGCGCCTCGGCGTGGTCGACTCGGTGGCGGCGGGTTTCGTGGCGCGGCTCACCGCTTCCACCTCGCCAGCTGGGGCACGCTCAGCCGCTTTGACACGGACCCTGGGCTTGGGCTTGGGCTTGGGCGCGGCCGCCGCAGCCAAGGCATCGGCCCCGGCGCCTGGGACCGCCGACCCCTCGGTCACCACCTCAGCCGCCTGGTCGGCGGCAGGGCTAACTTCGGCAGACACCACCACCGGCGCGGCTTCGGGCAGGCTTAGCGCCGGAGCCGAATCGACCGCGACCGCCGGCCCCGAGGGCGCCTCAGGAGGGGGCACGGCCGTCACCTGAGGTTCGGTGAAATCGCCCTTGTAGATCCAGGCGCTGACCCCGATCTGGCCGAAGGTGGTCTTGGCCTCGGCCTGGCCGAAGTCGATGTCAGCCCTAAGGGTGTGCAGGGGCACTCGACCGTCACGGTCCCACTCGCGCCGACTCATGTCTCCGCCGCCGAGTCGGCCCGAGACTTGGATCCGCACCCCTTTGGCGCCGGCCCGCATCGAGCGCATTACCGACTGNNGCCAGCAACTGGGCGTCCAACTCCGGAGTCTTGATCTCCTGAATGGTGACTCGCACCTTCTTGCCGGAGATCCGCTCCAGGTTGTCCCTCAAGGCATCGACTGAAGCCCCACTGCGGCCGATCACGATCCCCGGCTTGGCGGTGTGAATGATCACGGTCAACTGGTTGGCCGAGCGCTCGGTCTCGATCCGGGCCACGCTCGCGTTCTTGAGCCGGCTGGCGATCAGCTGGCGCATGGCGAGGTCTTCCTGAAGCAGTTTGGTGTACTCAGGACCACTGGCGAACCAGCGCGCGTCCCAAGTGCGATAGACGCCGAGGCGGAACCCGTTCGGGTGGACTTTGTGTCCCATGCCCTTGCCTATTCCTCCTCTTCCTCAGCCGCCGGCGGCTGGGGGTTGGCCTGGGTAGGCCGGACTCGCGACCTGGTCCGACTGGGCCGCTCCAGGCCGTCCTCCACCACCGCCTTCAGGTGGCAGGTCCGCTTGAAGATCGAGAACGAGGCCCCCCGGGCCCGGGGGCGGAACCGCTTGATGGTCGGGCCCCCGTCAACCTCGATCCTGAGCAGCTGCAACCGATCGCGCTCCAGGCTGAAGTTGTTCTCGGCGTTGGCGGCTGCCGAGCGGACCACCTTGGCCACATCCTCGGCGGCAGCCTGCGTCATGAAGGACAGCGCCGTGAGGGCCTCACCCACCGGCATGCCTTCGACCACATGTGCCACCAGCCGGGCCTTGCGCGGGGGAACCCTGACCCATTTGGCGGTCGCCTGTACCTGCATCGCTTACTTTCTCCAGTCCTACTTGAGCGACGAGCTGCGTTCGGTGTGATGTCCGTGCGTGCGGAACTTGCGAGTGGGAACAAACTCGCCCAGCTTGTGGCCCACCATCGCCTCGCTGACGAAGACCGGGACGTGCTTGCGGCCGTCGTGAACCGCGATGGTGTGACCCAGCATCTCGGGGAAAATGTCACTGCGCCGCGACCAGGTGCGGATCACCCGCTTCTCCTTGGCGCGGTTCATCTCCAGCACCTTCTTGAGCAGCGGAGCATCGCAGAACGGGCCTTTCTTGACTGACCTACTCATGGCCTACTTCTTTCTCCGGCGCACGATCATCCGATTGGTGGCCTTGTTGTTGCGGGTGCGATGGCCCAGGGCCGGCTTCCCCCAGGGCGTCTGGGGATGACCGCCGGGACCCGAGCGGCCCTCGCCGCCTCCATGGGGGTGGTCGACGGGGTTCATCGTCGATCCCCTAACTGAGGGGCGAAATCCGCGCCAGCGAGTCTTGCCGGCCTTGCCCCAGGTCTCGTTGGAGTGGTCGGAGTTGCCCACCTGACCGATAGTCGCGCTGCAACGCACATCGATGAGCCGCACTTCCCCCGACGGCATCCGCAACTGGGCGTAGCTCCCCTCGCGGGCCACCAGCTGAGCACCGACNNGGCAGGGAATTGCCCGGGCGGATGTCGCTCTTCTCGCCAGCCACGATCTGGTCAGCGACCGCCAGGCTCTCGGGGGCGAGGATGTAACGCTTCTCACCGTCCCGATAGTGGATGAGGGCGATGCGAGCGCTCCGATTAGGGTCGTACTCGATCGTCGCCACCGTCCCCGGAACGTCCAGCTTGTCGCGCCTGAAGTCAATCACCCGGTAGATACGCCGGTGGCCGCCCCCGCGGTGGCGGACCGTGATCTTGCCGGTGGAGTTGCGTCCGGAGTGCTTCTTCAGCGAGACCGTGAGGCCCCGCTCCGGCTTGGTCTTGACCACATCGGGGAACGAGCTGACGCTCATGAAGCGACGCCCCGGGGAGGTTGGCCGGTAGCGCTTCACCGGCATCTCAGACCCCCTCGAAGAGGTTGGCGATGGTCTCACCCGCTTGCAGAGTCACCACCGCCTTCTTCCAATCGCGGCTGCGCCCCACGATCCGTCCGCCGCGACGCATCCGGGTCCGCGTCTTGCCTCTGACCGTCATGACGTTCACGGCGACCGTCTTCACCTTGAAAGCGGACTCGACCGCAGCCTTGATCTCCAGCTTGTTGGCGTAGCTGGCCACCCGGAAGACATAGCGCTGCTTGGCCATGCCCGCGTACGACTTCTCGCTGATCACCGGGCGGATCAGCACCAGCGAGGGGTCCCTCATGCCAGGTGCTCCCCGACCGCGTCAAGGGCCGCCTGGGTAAACACCACGGTCTCGGCGATGAGCAGATCCCGGACACTGAGGTTGCTGGCCAGTACCAGCTTCAGCTGGGGGATGTTCCGGGCCGAGAGTTCGACGTTCTCCGAGTGCTCGGAGAGCACCAGGAGCACCCGCCGCCCGGCTTCGACCTTGTCGAGGAAGGTGGCCAGCTTGGCCGTCTTGGGCTGCTCATAGTCCAGCTGCTTGACCACCTGGATGGCGCCATCGGCGGCCCTGGCTGCCAGCGCCGACCGCAGGGCCAGGCGGCGCTGCTTGCGGGGCATGGACTGGCGGTAGCCGTGCGGAGTGGGCCCGAAGATGGTGCCCCCGCCCCGCCACTGCGGCGCCCGGATCGAACCCTGGCGCGCCCGGCCGGTGCCCTTCTGGCGGTAGGGCTTGCGCCCACCCCCACGGACCTCGCCCCGGGTCTTCGTGTCATGAGTGCCCTGCCGGGCGCCGGCCAACTGGCGGAGGAGTGCCTGGTGCAGCACCGCCCCGTGGACCTCGCCGCCGAACGCGGCCTGTGGCAGGTCCACCGTGCCCGCCTTGCCCCCTTCGGGCCCCCGGAGAACGGCGGTGGGCATCAGTGCTGCCCCGTGACCTTGCGGATCCGGGACCTTGACTCGGTGACCAGGAGCACCCCGTTCTTAGCACCGGGGACTGCGCCCTTGACCAGCAGCAGATTGCGCTCGAGATCGACCCGAAGCAATTCCAGCCGCTGGACAGTGCTGCGGGCCGCGCCCATGTGACCGGACATTTTGAGACCTCGCCACGTGCGCGCCGCGTCCACGGAACCCACCGAGCCCGCCTGGCGGATGTTGTGGCTGCCGTGGGTCACCGGGCCGCGTCCGAAGTTGTGGCGCTTGTGCAGCCCGGCAAAGCCCTTGCCCTTGCTGACCCCGGTGACATCCACCAGACCGCCAGCCTCAAAGCCCTCGACGGTCAGCACCTGGCCAACGCTGAGGTCCCCCAGGCCCTTGACCTCGGTGGCATGGCGGTGGGGCTCTAGGTCGGCCGCCTCGTAGTGCCCCCGAAGCGGCTTGGAGACCCGCTTGCGCATGGGCGCGAAGGCGATTTGGGCGGCTTCATACCCGTCCTTGGCCAGGTCTTTGACCTGGACCACCGGGCACGGACCCGCCTCCAGCACGGTGACGCCAAAGCAGCGGCCGTCCTCCGCGAAGATCTGGGTCATACCGAGCTTGCGCGCCAGCAGGGAGCGGGCCATCAGAGCTTGATCTCAATGTTGACGCCGCTGGGCAAGTTGAGATGCATCAGTGCATCGACAACCTTGGGGTTGGGGTCCAGGATGTCGACGATCCGCTTGTGGGTGCGCATCTCGAACTGCTCGCGGGAGTCCTTGTCGATGAAGGGGCCCCTGATCACGGTGTACTTGTTGATCTCGGTCGGCATCGGCACCGGACCGACCACCTTCGCCTGGTTGCGGGTCGCGGTCTCGACGATGCGAGCCGCGGCCTGATCCAGGACGCGATGGTCATAGGCTTTGAGCCTGATCCGGATGCGCTGTGCCATCTGTTGCCTTAGGGCTCCTGCTACTCGTGGACTTACTTGTCGATCTTGGTGACGACGCCGGCGCCCACGGTTCGCCCACCCTCGCGGATGGCGAAACGCATGCCCTCCTCCACCGCCACCGGGTTGATCAGGGACACCTTGAGCTCGACGTTGTCCCCGGGCATCACCAACTCGCGCCCCTCGGGGAGGGAAACCTGGCCGGTGACGTCGGTGGTGCGGATGTAGAACTGGGGCCGGTAGTTGCTGAAGAAGGGAGTGTGCCGACCACCCTCGTCCTTGCCGAGGACGTAGACCTGGGCGTCAAACTCGGTGTGGGGCTTGATCGAGCCGGGCTTGGCCAGAACCTGGCCCCGCTCGACATCTTCGCGCTTGACTCCCCGTAGGAGGCAGCCGCAGTTCATTCCTGCCTCACCTTGGTCGAGCAGCTTGTGAAACATCTCCACGCCGGTCACGACCGTCTTGGTGGTGTCCTTGATGCCCACGATCTCGACCGTGTCGTTGACCTTGACCAACCCGCGCTCGATCCGCCCGGTGACCACGGTGCCCCGGCCTTCAATCGAGAAGACATCTTCCACGGGCATCATGAACGGCTGGTNNACCGCCTCGGGGTCGCCCTCCAGCGCCTTGAGCGCGGAGACCCGCACCACCGGTACGTCGTCGCCGGGGAACTCATTCTTGCTGAGCAGCTCGCGGACCTCTAGCTCCACCAGTTCGAGGAGCTCCTCGTCGTCGACCATGTCCACCTTGTTGAGCGCGACCACGATGTAGGGCACGCCCACCTGGCGCGCCAGCAGGATGTGCTCGCGGGTCTGGGGCATNNTGTTCTTGATGTAGTCGGCGTGGCCGGGACAGTCCACGTGGGCGTAGTGACGGGTCGCGGTCTCGTACTCGACGTGGGAGACGGCGATAGTTATCCCGCGCGCCTTCTCCTCGGGAGCGTTGTCGATGCTCTCGAACTTCCGGAATTCCGCCAGCCCGTCCCCGGCGAGCACCTTGGTGATCGCCGCGGTCAGCGTGGTCTTGCCATGGTCGATATGACCGATGGTCCCGACATTGATATGCGGCTTCGTGGAGTCGTACTTCTTCTTACCCATTCTTCCCTGCCCTTAGCGTGTGGCGGTCTGCACTCACTTGATAACTGTTCAACTCTTGCGCTTGGCCGTGATCTCTTCAGCCAGGTTTTGCGGCAAATCCTGGTAGTGGTCGAATTCCATCGTGTAGCTGGCCCGACCCTGGGTCATGCTGCGCAGCTGGGTCGCGTACCCGAACATGTTCCCCAGGGGTACCTCCGCATGCACGATCTGCATGGTCCGCCGACTCTCCATCCCCAGGGTGTGTCCTCGCCGCGAAGCCAGGTCCCCGATGATATCGCCCAGGTTGGCCTCGGGCACCGTGACGTCCACTTTCATGATCGGCTCCAGCAGCACCGGGGAGGCCTTGCGCATCCCGTCCTTCATGCCCATGGAGCCGGCGATCTGGAAGGCCTGCTCGGAGGAGTCGACGTCGTGGTAGGAGCCGTCGTAGAGGGTCACCTTGACGTCCACCACCGGGTAGCCCGCGACCACGCCGGACTGGAGGGCGTCGATGCAACCCTTCTCGATCGGGGAGATGTACTCCCGCGGGATCGTTCCCCCCACGATCTTGTTGACGAACTCGAACCCCTTGCCGGTCTCGTTGGGTCCGACCACGAGCTCGCAGTGGCCGTACTGCCCGTGACCGCCGGTCTGGCGCACGAACCGTCCAGTGCCCTTGGCCTCCTTGCGAAGGGTCTCCCGGTAGGCGACCTGAGGCTTGCCCACGTTGGCGTCGACCTTGAACTCCCGAAGGAGTCGGTCGACGATCACCTCAAGATGAAGCTCGCCCATCCCGGAGATGAGGTTCTGGCCGGTCTCGGTGTCGGTCCGCACCTGGAAGGTGGGGTCCTCCTCAGCCAGCTTCTGCAGGGCTATCCCCAACTTGTCTTGGTCGGCCTTGGTCTTGGGCTCGATGGCGACGCTGATCACCGGCTCGGAGAAGGTTATCGACTCCAACAAGATCGGGTGGGCCTCGTCGCTGAGGGTGTCCCCGGTCGAGGTGTGGCGCAGCCCAATGGCGGCAGCGATGTCGCCCGCCAACACCTGCTCGATCTCCTCGCGGCGGTTGGCGTGCATCTTGAGGATGCGGCCGACCCGCTCCTTCTCGCCCTTGCTGGCGTTGTAGACGTAGCTGCCGGACTTCAGGGTCCCGCTGTACACCCGAAAGAAGGTCAGCTTGCCGACGTAGGGGTCGGTCATGATCTTGAAGGCGAGCGCTGAGAAGGGAGCCTCGTCGGCAGCCTCCCGTACCAGCTCCTCCCCGGTCTTCAGATCGGTGCCGATGATCGGCGGTCGGTCCAGCGGGCTGGGGAGGAACTCGACCACGCCGTCCAGGAGCGGCTGCACGCCCCGATTGCGCAGCGCGGCCCCGCAGAAGACCGGGAAGATCTCCGCAATCACCGTTCCCTTGCGTAGGGCCCGGCTGAGCTGGTCCGGATCGATGGGCCGGTCGTCGAGATAGGTTTGCATTAGCTCGTCATCAAACTCGGAGGCGACCTCGACCAGCTCCAGGCGGGCCGCCTTGACTGCCGCCGCCATCTCCTCAGGCATCTCGGTGTTGGTCAGCCCGGTGCCGAGGTCGTCGGTGTAAACCGTCGCCTGCTCCCGGATCAGGTCGAAGACCCCTTCAAAGCCGTCCTCGGCCCCAATCGGGAGCTGGACCGGAATAGCCCGGGCTCCGAGACGGTCCTTGATCGACGCCACCGCGGCGTCGAAGTCGGCGCCCACCCGATCCATCTTGTTGATGAAGCAGATCCGGGGGACGTCGTAACGGTCGGCCTGGCGCCAGACCGTCTCCGACTGAGGCTCAACCCCGCTGACGGCGTCAAAGAGCGCGATTGCTCCGTCGAGGACCCGCAGGCTCCGCTCAACCTCGGCCGTGAAGTCGACGTGCCCGGGGGTGTCGATGATGTTGATCTGGTGGCCCTGCCACTCGGCGGCAGTGGCCGCCGAGGTGATGGTGATCCCGCGCTCTTGCTCCTGGATCATCCAGTCCATGGTGGCGGCGCCGTCGTGGACCTCTCCCATCTTGTGGATGCGCCCGGTGTAGAACAGCACCCGCTCAGTGGTGGTGGTCTTACCCGCATCGATGTGGGCCATGATCCCGATGTTGCGGACCTTGCTGAGGGGGACCCGCCGGCCTTTCGAGCCCGCGCCGCTAGGTGCGACTGTCATTTGCGTGCCCATCAATACCGGAAGTGGGAGAAGGCNNTCCATCAGTTCCGCGGCCAGCTTGTCGGCCATGCTCCGGCCGTGCCTAGCGCGAGCTCCGCGGATGATCCAGCGCCTGGCCAGGGCCAGCCGGCGATCATGGCGGATCTCCACCGGCACCTGGTAGGTGGCGCCCCCGACCCGCTTCGGCTTCACCTCGATGATCGGGGTGACGTTGCGCATAGCCTGGTCGAACACCTCCAGCGGCTCGCGGCGTTGGCTCTTGGAGATCCGCCCCAGGGCGTCGTAAACGATGTGCTCCGCGGTCGAGCGCTTGCCATTGAGCATCACCGAGTTGATGAACTTAGCCAAGCCCTCACTCTGAAACTGGGGGTCAGCGACGATGATGCGGCGGGATACCCGCTGGCGGCGTGGCATGTCAGGAGGCCCGGGCCGGCTTCTCGCGCTTGGCCCCGTACTTGCTGCGCGCCTGCTTACGAGCCTTGGTCCCGGCGGTGTCCAAGGCTCCCCTCACGATGTGGTAACGAACTCCAGGCAGGTCCTTGACCTTGCCCCCGCGGACCAGCACCACGGAGTGCTCTTGGAGGTTGTGCCCGATCCCGGGGATGTAGGCGGTGACCTCGGTCTTGGTGGTCAAGCGCACCCTAGCCACCTTCCGCAGCGCGGAGTTGGGCTTCTTGGGGGTGGTGGTGAACACGCGCACGCACACGCCCCGCCGCTGGGGCGATCCCTTGAGAGCCGGCGACTTGGTCTTCTTGATCACCGGCTGGCGACCTTTGCGGACCAACTGCTGGATGGTGGGCAAGCTGAATTTAACCTAGGGAACATTGGCCGTTCCGGGGCGACGGCCAAGCGCGGACAAGCAGAAGCCCCTCCGGAGGCGAGGGTGCTTAGTCTATCGCCGAAGGGGGGCACTGTCAAACTTGCGCGTCCCCTCAGCCAAGATCACCCCGTCAGGCGACCGTACCCGCACGCCGGAGTGACACCGAGGGCCCAACGCTGGAGGTCCGCCGACTGGGTAAAGCCCCTCAGGATCTGAGAGCGGTCCGAACTGCCAACCTCTCCCTGGGTGAACTGC
>PKXE01000195.1:52208-71424 GCA_003132265.1 Candidatus Dormiibacterota bacterium
GGGAGCTCCGACCCTGTCGGTGGGAGCCTCGGCCCCCGGGGCCGAGGGGCCAAGGCTGCTCCGCACGCCGGATCCCGGCTGGGTCCGGGCCCTAGCCTTAGGAATGCGTCCTCCGGTACTCCGCCGCCAAACTGCGCCGGTGGGCATCGGTGCCTCNNAGCGTTTGGGGAAGTTGGCCACCGAGGTGTAGTTGGTGTCACACACGTGGGCCAGCGGGGCGAGGACAGCTGGAGTGACCAGTTGATATGCGTCCATCAGCTCCAGCCCGAAATCCTCGGTCAACCAGTGCACCAGATCAGACTGAGCAGTCCTGACGGAGTCTTCCAGGGGCCCGACTGAGCCGGTGGAGACGATGTGGGTCTCTGACTCAATCCGTGGCCAGGGGCCGGGCCGACCCTTGATCAGATCGACTGCAATCACGGTGTTCATGGCAGTCTCCGCCGCTACTCCGCAGGTCTCGCCCTCACCCTGGCAGGCGTGGCGGTCTCCCAGCGAGAGCAGGGCTCCTGCAACATTGACGCCGAGCTAGCAGGTCACGCCGGCCCTCATCTCCTGGGTGTCCATGTTCCCTCCGAAGGCGTCCAGGACCAAGGCCGAGCGCACTTCCTGGTTGGCGGGTGCTACCCCGACCATCCCGTGCATCGGGTCCAGGGCAGCTCCCCGGTGAACCCGCCGGACCTGGCCCGGAAGAGACACGTCCCGTCGACGCGATCTAATTCCCCGATCCAGACGATCTCGGGCAAAGGCTGGTTCAGCAAGGCAGTGCGGTGGGTAGCCGTCAGCGCGCCGAACAGCGGCCCGGTGGTGGACGCCGCCCAGTCGCGGGCCAGGGTGATCTCGATGAAGGGCACGGCCAGGGTGTCGCCCACCTCGGCACCCTCAATGTAAAAGGGACCCGTCGGTGGACTCAGATACGGGAATTCGCAGACCTCAGGTCACGCTCGCTTCGCACCCGGCCCACCAAGCAGTCCTTAGTGAATAGGCGCACCACAGTGCCAGGCTGAATCCTCGCCACGGGCGCGGCCCCACCGCAGGTCCAGGCGTACTGCTCCGGTGTTGGGCCGAACGAGAGCACCTCCAGTCCACTCACACGACCACCTCCACGTGGATGACGGAACACCACCGCGATTGTCCGAGGTATTACGCTCCTGCGGAGGCTGGCTCCAACTCGGCCCTCAGGTCCGGTTCAAGGTCCAGATGAACCGTACCCACCTCGGTGACTCGCTTCGGATCCTTCCGATAGAGGTAGGCCATGTAGATGACTCCCAGCAGCATCCAGACTCCCATCGCCGGGCCCATGTAGGAGTAGGGGGCGGGTAGCGGCGAGATGAAGGAGAAGATGGGAATCCCCGCCCCACTGAACCAGGCGGGCAGGAAGGCCAAGATTCCGAGCACCGGGACCACGATATGCAGGAACCAGTTGAGGTGGATCCCGCGGGTCCTGAGGAAATATCCGATGCAGGCGGCATTCACCAGCAGATAGATGGCTACCAGAAGGATGACGATCCCGGTGCCCACCATGGCGAAGGCCACGAAGGGATTGAAGTGGAGGCCGAGCCCTACCGACACCCCGATGCTGACCAGGAAGGCGGTCAGGATCCCGTATTGAGGAGTCCGGTGGCGCGGATGGACGCTGGCGAAGAAGGCCGGGAAGGCACGAATTCGTCCCATGGCATAGGCGGTGCGGGTGGAGACGGTGACTCCGGCATTGGAGTTGGCGATGGTGGAGTTGACGATGGCCAGGAAGACGAAGAGCCAGAAAATCCCGTATGAGGCCCTGGCGATTCCCTCCCATGACCCTGGCCCGGCGCTGCTGAAGGAAGCGAAGTGACCCGGACCGAACACCACGTCGGCGGCGTACGTGGTGAAGACGTAGATCAGCCCTACCCCGAGGGTCGCTCCGAGCACCGCTCTGCGGATGGTCTTGCGGGGGTCCTTGGCCTCCTCCGCCAGCGGGGCCGCGCCCTCGAACCCACCGAAAGCGAGGATCGTGAACACGGAGCCGGCGATGATCCCGCTGATACCCCGGAAATGGGCGGGTGTGAACTTGGTGGTGAACACCGCCGCAGTGTTGGCGTTGCCCGCCTTGATGACCAAGAGCACGGCCAGCACCACGAAGACCACGATTTCGAACGTACCCAGGATGGTCCCCATCCGAGCCGAGGTTCGGATCCCGAAGTAGCCGGCCGCCAAGACGATCACGGCCCCGGCGATCGTGAACATCCACCAGAGGTTCGCCGAGAAACCAGGGTCGTACCCGTTGATGGTTGTGGCCACCGTGTAGCCCAACTGGAGCAGCACCAAGGGGGGGATCAGACCGGCCACGGCAACGTAGGCCCAGTTGACCAGGAATCCGATCGAGGGGTGGAGCCCACGAGCAGTGTAGGTGCCCATTGACCCCGCCGAGGGCAGTTCCCGGGCCAGCTCGCCGACGCAGGACGCGCAGAGCAGGCAAGCCACCAGAGCGATCAGCACGGACAGCGGCAAGGCCCCGCCGGCGAAGGCCACGCCGGCCGGGATGGAAGCGGCGATCGCAGCCGCGGGCGCCATGTCAGTAATGCTTTGGAAGAGAACCTCGCGCAGGCCGATGGCACCACGCCTCAGGCCCGGGCTAGCGGCTCCGAGCTCCGACGAGATAACGGTCACAGACGCCCCCCCCTGCCGAAAGTCTGCTCAGTCGCTGGATGGTAAGCGCGGCCCTGAGAGNNCTGGGTGTACTCCTCGATCGAGTACATGGACAGGTCCTTGCCGTATCCGCTCTGTTTGAAGCCCCCGTGGGGCATCTCATTGATCAAGAGAATGTGGGTGTTGACCCAAACTGTCCCGAAGTGGAGCCGGCGGGAAACACGCAGCGCTCTCCCCACGTCTCTGGTCCAGATCGAGGCCGCCAAGCCGTAGTCGACATCATTGGCCCAAGCCACCGCCTCCTCCTCGTCCGAGAAAGGCTGGACGGTGACCACCGGGCCGAAAACTTCCCGCTGGATGATCTCGGCGTCCTGCCCGGTGGGAAGCACCAGCGTCGGGCGGTACCAAAAACCCGGCTGGTCGAGCCTCGAGCCACCGGTGACAATGCTGGCTCCCGCCTCCCGGGCCCGCTCCACGAAGCCGGAAACGCGCTCCAGTTGCTCGGATGAGACTACCGGACCCATCTCAGTGGAATCATCCTGGGGGTTGCCGAGTTTGAGTGACTCCACCGCCGGAACCAGTTCCGAGAGCAGCTGGTCGTGCAGCCGGGCCGACACCAGAACCCGGGCCGCCGCCGTGCAGTCCTGGCCCGAGTTGAAGTAGCCGCCCACCTTGATGCCCTCGACCACGGCCCCGATGTCCGCGTCATCGAAGACGACCACCGGGGCCTTGCCGCCCAACTCCAGGTGAACCTTTTTGAGGGTCTGGGCAGCCGCTCGGGCCACCTCCTTGCCGGTGGCCACATCCCCGGTCAGGGAGACCATCCCGACGCCGGGATGGCGGACGATCCCAGCCCCAACCGGCTCACCGTCGCCGGTGATCACGTTGAGGACGCCCGGTGGCAGGATGTCGGCGGCCAACTCCGCCAGGCGGAGCGCTGACAAGGGGGTCCACTCCGACGGTTTCAGGACCACGGTGTTGCCGGCGGCCAAAGCGGGGCCGATTTTCCAGATGGCCATCATGAGGGGGTAGTTCCAGGGCGCGATCGAGCCCACCACCCCGATCGGCTCCCGGCGAATCATGCTGGTGAAGCCGCTGGCGTACTCGCCGGCAGCTTTCCCCTCCAGGCAGCGGGCCGCCCCGGCGAAGAAGCGCAAGGCGTCGACCATCGGCGGCACCTCTTCGGAGACCACCAGGGAGAGCGGCTTGCCCACGTTGTCAGACTCCAGCTGGGCGATCTCCGCTCCGTGCTCCTCGACTCGGTCCGCCAGCTTCAAGAGGACCTCGCTCCGCTCGCGGGGCGTGGCCTCGCCCCAGCCCGAATCGTAGGCGCTGCGGGCCGCCGCCACCGCCCGGTCGACATCCTCCTGGGCACCCTTGGGAGCGTGGGCGATGACCTCGCCGGTGGCTGGGTTGTACACCTCTTGCACCCCGTCCCCGGCGCTCTCCACCCATTCACCGCCAATGAAGATCTTGCTGCGGTCCAGCGCTGCCGCCATCTTTAGCTCCCTCCTTTGGGGGGCGGCCACCCGGCCAGCCACCGCCTGACTCTAATCCCTGACGTCGCTCGCCCGCGCCAGCTCGCGCTCCAACGTGTCCAGACCCTGGTGAAGGAGTTCCTCGGGGACGTTCAGCGGCATCAGGGTGCGAATGACGTTGTGGTGTGGTCCGGCGCGGAGGACCAGCAGCCCGTGGTCGCGACATCCCTCGATGATCTGTTGGGTCGCCAGGGCGGCAGGCTCCTTCGTGTTCCTGTCGGACACCAGTTCCAAACCGGCCATGGCGCCGAACACCCGCACGTCCCCGACCAAGGGATAGCGGCGGCGCCACTCCTCCATCCGCTCCTCCAGGATCGACCCCAGAACGTCGGCCCGAGCCAGCAGCCCCTCGCTCTCGACCACTTCGAGGACCGCCAGCGCTGCCGCACACGCCACCGGGTTGCCCCCATAGGTGCTCCCCAGCTGGCCCGGGCCGGGTGCGTCCATGACCTCGGCCCGGCCGACAACCGCGGACAGCGGGAAGCCTCCTCCCAGGCTCTTGGCGACCGCCATCAAGTCGGGTGCGACTCCGCTGTGCTCGATCGCGAAAAGCCGGCCGGTGCGACCGATCCCGCTCTGGACCTCGTCGGCGATCAGTAACAAGCCGCGCGCGTCGGCCAGCCGGCGGAGCCCCTGCAGGAACTCGAAGGGGGCGGGGACGAAGCCACCCTCGCCCAGCACCGGCTCGATCAGGAGTGCCGCCAGCCGGTCCTGGGGCCAGCTGGTGCGAAGGGACTCCTCCAGCCCCTTTAAGGCACGCTCCGAGTTCCAGCCCCAGTACTCATAGGGAAAGGGGGATCGGTAGATCTCGGGCGCGAAGGGGCCGAATCCCTCTTTGTAGGGCTGCACGGTGTCAGTCAGGCTCATCCCCATCAAGGTTCGTCCGTGGAACGCCTGGCTGAAGGCCACGATCCCAGGTCGTCCGGTGAAGGAGCGGGCGATCTTGACGGTGTTCTCGACCGCCTCAGCCCCGGTACTGAACAAGATCGCCTTCTTCGGAAACTCTCCAGGAGCCAAGCGGCAGAGCTGATCGGCCAACCTCAGGTAGGGCTCGTAGACGGCTACCTGGGCCGACGTGTGGATCAGCTGGTCGATCTGGCGGTGGGCGGCGGCCAAGACCTTTTCGTGGCCATGCCCGACGTTGAGCACGCCGATCCCACCTATGAAGTCGATGTAGCCCTCGCCGTCCACGCTCCAGACCTGGGAGCCGGCGGCCCGGGCGACGACGAAGTCCAGGGCGGGCTTCAGCCCCCGGGGCAACGAGCGGTGCCGGATCGCCAACAACTCTTCGGACGTCCCGGGGGCCGGTGACTCAGCCATGGAACGACCTTAGGGGCGCGACCGAACGCCGGCTAGGTGCCCCTGACTCAGAAATCAGGTCGGGCGGTTGTGCGGAAGAGACATCAAATTCATCGCCAGTTGGAGCTGGAACCGGACCTCCGGATCGGCTAGATCGAGGTGCAGCAGGTCGCCGGCGCGCTCCAACCGATAGCGCAGGGTGTTGGGATGCACGTGGAGCGCCGCCGCCGCTCGGCGCCGGTGAAATCCGAACTCGGCAAGGGTCAGCAAGCTGGTGACTAGGGTGGCTCCGCCCTTGGCCCGCTGAGCCGGCCCGAGGAGCTGGTCGAGGAATGCGTCCCGCGCCGTCTCGTCCCCGTTGAGCACCCTCAACACCAACATCTCCTCGTAGCGACGGATCTCCCCCGGCGCCGCATGACTGACGATCGAAAGCGCCTCCAGGTAGCTGCGCCGAACCCCGTCGGCACCCGGTTGGGGCCGGCCCAGGAGCAGGGCGGCCGCGGGGTCCCCGGCTCCCGGCGCCCACACTGACTCGGGAGCTGCCTTCTCTCCCAGAAGGAAGGCCACCTGGTTCAGCCGGGCGGAGGTGATGGGTATACCGGAGATCCGACTCAGGCGGTGGCGGAGGTGCTCCGCTGCCCGATCGCGGCGGAGTACTCCGTCACGGGTGAGCGGTAACTCTGACTGGAACACCAGAATCCCCACCCGATACGCAGCCTCCGGCAGGAACCCGACCAGCCGGGCTCGCTCCAGGTTGTGGGCAGTGGCGTCGAACCTCCCCTCCAGGAGTGCGTCCAAGAAGGTGCTCCCCAGCCGAACCTCTAGGGAGGCCAGCTGGCGCTGGTTGGCAATGTGGAGAGCCGCCACCACCGCCGCGTGCTCCGCCGCCCGGAGATGGAGATCGCTGAGCTCCTGGTCGCCCTCCACGATCCAGACCGTGCCCACCAGCTCGTCCCGCAGCCAGATCGGACAGACCACGCGACCCAGGAGCTGGATCTCAGGGTCGGCCGGAATGCGCACAGGGATGGCGCTCGTCCTGATTCGGGCCAGGTGGCCGAGCCGGTCCAGCTGCGCCATCACCTCGGCGGGCGACCGCCCCTGCTCTAAGGTCGCGCGGCGGACCGGGTCTGAAGCCTGGCCGCCCGGCCAGAAGGCCAACACCCTCCCCTCAGCGTCTTCCAACACGACTTCCCGGTCGATCAGCCGCCCCAGGGTGTCGAGCAGGTCTTGAAGACTGCCCGCGGTGACCGCCGCCTGGGTCAGTTCCCGGTGGATGCGGATGGACTGCTCGATGACCTGGTACTGCTCGGCCAGGATGGTGCGGTTCACCGCCTGGGTCACGGTCGAGAAAGTGACCTCCCAGGGCAGCTCCAGCAGTGGCAGCTTCGCCGAATCCGCCTCTTCCTTCGCGGCATCGGGGAAGTGCGCAAGGTACTTGGGAACCGCCAGGGCCACCCCGGCTAGCCCTCTCCCCCCCAGGTCGCGGACCAGCCGGCGTTGCTCCTCGGCGGCCGTCGGCCAGGCGAACCCCGTCGTGAGCAGCAGCTGGCCCGCACTGACCCAGGGCAGAGGATCAGGGATGTCCACGACATGGGCCCAGCGGACCTCCCGGTCTACCCCCCCCAGACCGGCCACCACCTCCGCCTCTCCCAGCGCTGGCAGAGCAAGCGCCTGGCTGAGCCTCAACCCGCCACCCCCCCAAATCCACTGCCCGAGATCAATTGTAGGCGTCGACCAGCCGAATTCGACTCAACTTCAATGGGCCGCCAGCCGCCGCGCCAAGGCCCCTCCACGTAGCGGCCGCCCGGTGCGGACTCCCCGGGCATCGAGCCTCGCCAGGGCTCGCTGTACATATCGAACTCCCAGCCAGCGAAATGGCTCCGGCTCCCAGTTGGGGGAGCGGTGGCCGACCAGCGGGAGTGCGGTCAACTCCGTGTCCCTCCCGGTGATCAGGTCCGCCAGGGTGCGCCCGACCAAGTTGGTGGTGGCCACCCCGTGTCCGGTGTAGCCATAGGCGAAAGCCACCCCCTTTTCTCGGTCGAAGCCGATTTGGGGGATCCAGTCCCGGGGCATGCCGAGGACCCCGCCCCAGGAATGGGTGAAGCGGACGCCACGAAGCGCGGGGAACCACTCCTCGAACGTCCTCTGCAAGTTGGCGTGGGTGGCGGGGTGATGCTCACTGGAGCTGGTGATCCGCGAGCCGTAGTTGTAGGGCGCACCCCGGCCTCCAACCAGGATCCGGCCATCCTCAGTTCGCGCGAGATAGTCGACGGTGAGGCGCATCGAGGCGACGCACATTCGCTCCGACCAGTTGACGCTGGCTAACTGCCGCTCGCTGAGCGGTTCGGTGAGGGTGATGAGGGAGTAGACGGGAAGCACCCGACGGCGGTAGCTGGCCAACTGGGAGAGGTAGGCCTCAAGCGCCAGCACCACGACCTCGGCCCGGACCCGGCCGTGGTCGGTCTCGATGAGCGCCGGGCTGCCCTCCTTCACCCTCAGGACTCGGGTGCCCTCGTAGATCGTCGCCCCTCTCCGCTCGACCGCCGCCGCCAGACCCCGCACCGCCCTGCCCGGGTGCAGGGTCGCCCCGTTGGGGGTGTAGAGGGCCGCCTCGACGCCCGCGACGTCAAGCCGCGCTTGCGCCGCCGCGCGGTCGAGCCAGGAGTACTCGCCGGAGATCCCCGCGTTCTGATACGAACGAAGGTGCTCCTCCAGCAGTGGGAGCTGATACGGGCCGCGGGCTAGGAGCAGGACCCCGGAACGGTCGAACGCGGCGTCGATCCCCTCGGTCGCCAGGGAGCGGCCCACCTCCTCCACGGTGGCGCTAAGCGCCCGGTGCAGGGCGACCGCCCGGTCCCTGCCGAAGCGCGAGCTGAGCAGGTCGAGCCCCGCGTTCAGTTCAGGGACGCACCAGCTCCCGTTCCTGCCGGAGGCCCCGAACCCGGCCGCCTCACTCTCCAAGAGAACGACCCTCAGGGTGGGATCCCGGCGCTGGAGTTCGTAGGCGGTCCAAAGGCCGGTGAACCCGGCGCCCACCACAGCAACGTCGACCTCCAGGTCGCCCTGGAGCGAAGGGCGGGGCTGGATCGGCCCCAGCGACTCCAACCAGTAGCTGACCGAGCCGAGGTCCTGTGCCCGGGGTGGGGTCGCTACCACCACAGCCCGCAATCCCGCCCCCGCCGCGTCCGTCTCGGAGCGCGCTGGCGACACCTCATCCGTCGGTCATGCTAAGCACTCCCGACCCGTCGCGAGCGGCTTGTGCCCAACGAACAGAAAATACCGGGGAACTGTGGCTGTCGCCAACATAGACGGGTCCCAACGGAGACAACTAGAGTGTGGCCGCAGTGGACGTGACCAGCGCAGCGTCGGGCGGGTCTGAGCACGGGGCCAGCACCGAGGAGCCGAGACTCCGCGGCGACACCCTCAGCCTCTTCGACACGACCGCGATCGCGGTCGCCAGCGTCGCCCCCGCCTACACCATCGCCGCCACCATCTTCCTGCTGGTGGCCACGGTGGGGCTCGGGTCCCCGGCGATCATCCTCATCAGCTTCCTCCCGGTGCTCTGCATCGCCTTTGCCTACTACTTCATGAACCGGCGGGACCCCGACTGTGGGGCGTCGTACGCCTGGCTGGCCAGAACCCTGAATCCCTACATCGGGTGGTTCAACGGTTGGGTGCAGACAGCGGCCAGCATCCTCTTTTGCGTGGCCGCGCCGGCACTCGCTGGCGCCAACACCCTGGCCCTGCTGGAGTCATTCGGCTGGATCAATGGCAAGACCGCTGGGAGCACGGTTCTGACCGCCCTGGTCGGCCTGGCCTGGCTGGTCTTGGTCAGCGCAATGGTGATTTACGGAATCCGCCTCACGGCCGACTTCCAGTGGGTGATGGTGCTCGTGGAGTACCTGGTGGTCCTCGCCTTCTCCATCACCGGCCTGGTGCGGGCGCTGGCCTTCCACCCGGCGGGCTCGCGGGCGTTCTCGCTGGCGTGGTTCAGCCCCAGCTCGGTGGGCGGCGTCACCGGTCTCGCGAGCGGGGTGGCGCTGGGGGTCTTCTTCTTCTGGGGTTGGGACACGGCTGCCAACCTCAACGAGGAGACCGAGGACGCCGACACGAGCCCCGGGATCGCCGGGATCCTCAGCATGTTCATCCTGCTGGTGATCTTTCTGATCAATGCCGCCTCGGTCCAGTCGCTCTTGCCGGTCCACACCATCGTTGGCCAAGGCGGCAACCTCCTTTTCTACTTCGCCCAGCGACTCGCCCCGGCTCCTTTCAACTACCTGATGCTGGTGGCGATCCTGAGTTCCACGGTGGCCACCACCCAGACCACCTTGCTGCCGGCCTCGCGAGTGACCTACTCCATGGCGAGAGATGGGGTATTCCCCAAGCTGTTCGGGAAGATCAGTCCGCGGTTCCACACCCCCGCGCAGGGAACTCTTGTGCTGGCTGTGATCGCCGGCGTGGGGCTCTTGATCACCACCCTCTCCCCGACGGTCAGCAAGACCTTCGGCGACCTGATCAGCAACATCGGCGTCCTGGTCGCGTTCTACTACGGCATCACCGGGTTGGCCTGCGCCTGGGCGTACCGCCACATCCTGTTTAGGTCCGCGACCAACCTCATCCTGGCCGGGGTCCTGCCCCTGCTGGGAGGGATCTTCCTGTTCTGGGTCGCATACCAGGTGATCGTCCAGGCCGGTGTCGGCCCCTCGATGCCGATCATCGTCACCTTCGTGCTGGGAGTCCCGCTGGTGATCATGGCTCGGCTGTTTTCGAAGTCAGACTTCTTCCACAAGCCGACCGTCAGCTACCAGCCAGAGTAACCTCACGGCGCCATTCGGTTGGACACACGCCCGATTCAAGCTGGCGCTCCCAGAAGCCCAGCGGAGAGATCCATGACCCCTTCCTCTAGCCCGAAAGCAGTGAACCCGAGTCGGATCGCCGAGCTCACCGAGCGTGAGGAGAACTCCTTCAAGGCGGCTCGCCGCAAGTCCCTGGAGCTGGTCGAGCGCGCACGGCGGTATAGCCCCGGCGGGGTCCCGTCGTCCTTCCAGGACAGCCCTCCCTTCCCGATTTTCATCGACCGGGGCAAAGGCAGCCTGGTCTGGGACGCCGACGGCAACGAGTACGTCGACTTCCACAACGGGTTCGGCGTCAACGTGGTCGGCCATGCCCACCCGAGGATCGTCGACGCGGTCAGCCAGAGGATCGCTCATGGTTCCCATTTCGCCCAGCCGGGGGAGGATTTCGTCGTGGTCGCGGAGGAGCTCGCGAGCCGCTTTGGGCTCCCCCAGTGGCGCTTCACCAACAGTGGCACTGAGAGCACTCTCGACGCGGTCCGGCTGGCGCGCGGGTTCACCGGTCGCGAAGGCATCATGAAGATTGAGGCGACCTACCACGGCCACCACGACTCGTTGATGGTCTCGGTGGAGCCGAGTCCCGAGAAGATGGGGCCGCCGGAGGCGCCCAACGCGGTGCCTCAGAGCGAGGGGATTCCTCACGCGGTGGTGGAGCTGGTCACGGTGGTTCCCTTCAACGACCTGGCGGCCGCCGAGGCCGGATTCCAGCGCCGGCCCGGCCAGATCGCCTGCATCATCGTTGAGCCGGCGATGATGAACGTCGGGATCGTGATGCCCGAGTCGGGCTATCTGGAAGGGCTGCGGGAGCTGGCCCACCGCCACGGGGCCCTGCTGGTCTTCGACGAGGTCAAGACCGGAGTGACCATTGCCCCGGGAGGGGCGACCGACCGCTTCGGGGTGACCCCCGACATCGTCTGCCTAGCTAAGGCGATTGGCGGGGGACTGCCCTGCGGGGCCGTCGGTGGCCGCGAGGACATCATGGCCCTGATCTCCGAGGGGAGGGTCAGCCAGATGGGTACGTTCAACGGCAATGCGCTGACCATGGCCGCCTCCCGGGTCACCCTCACCGAGATCCTGACCCCGATGGCCTATGCGCACTTTGACGCCCTCGGTGAGATCCTGCAGGGTGGGCTGGACCGGATGATAGCGGACCACGAACTCCCCTTTCACGCCATCACCATGGGGGCCCGGGGCGGTCTGACCTACCGGGCCGAGCGGGTGCGCAACTACCGGGACTACCTGGAAACCGACAAGTCCATGGCGTACTTGTCCTGGCTCTTCCAATCCAACCGCGGGGTGCTCATGGCCCCCGGGGCCGAGGAGAACTGGACCGTATCGGTCCAGCACTCCGAGGGCGACGTCCAGCGTTTTGTGGACAACTTCGGGGCCCTGGCCAAAGAACTGCGGGACTGATGGGCCGGCCCCACCGCGCCTGAGGCGCAGGCCCTCTCGGGCCCGCGCTCAGTCGATGACTTGGTCCAGGGTCGGTAGCAGCACCTCGGCGTCCTCGAATTCGTCGGAGACTTCGCCACCCTCTGGGACGGTGGACTCAGGCAGCGCCTTCCCCTCCTCCAGGTACCGCACCGCCTCCTCGCGAAGCTTGCGGTAGTAATCGAGCCCGGTCCCGGCCGGGATCAGCTTGCCGATGATCACGTTTTCCTTGAGGCCACGCAGGCGGTCCACCTTGCCGGAGATGGCCGCTTCGGTGAGCACCCTGGTCGTCTCCTGGAAGGAGGCGGCCGAGAGCCAGCTGGCGGTGTTGAGGGCCGCCTTGATCAGGCCCAGCAGCACGGTGGCGGCGATCGCCGGCTCGCCACCCTCCGCCAGGACCTGGGCGTTGGCGTCGTCGTACTCCCACTGCGAGATGATCTCGCCCGGAAGCAGCTCGGTGTCGCCCCCAGACTCGACCCGCACCTTGCGCATCATCTGGCGGACGATCACTTCAATGTGCTTGTCGTTGATGTCCACACCCTGGGAGCGGTAGACCCGCTGGACCTCGCGGACCAGGTAGTCCTGGACGGCCTCCCGGCCGGAGATGTAGAGCAGCTCCTGAGGACTGATGGAGCCCACCGTCAGGGCGTCACCAGCGCGCACCTCGTCATCGTCGCCGACCCGCATCTGCGCGCCGTGGGGGATCGGATACTCCTTGACCTCTTCGTCGAGGGCCCGCACCCGAACCTCGCCGCCCGACCGGCCGACCTTGGCGTGGGTCACCCGCCCGCCAATGCGAGCGTTGACGACGTTCAGCTGACCTTCCTTGGTCCCGCGGGCCAAGAGCTGGCCCTCGCTCACCACGGCTCCGTCGGCGACTGCCGAATCGAGCTCCATTCCCTTCTCGATGGGATGGGTGACGTCGAACTCCTCGTGGCTGACGACCCGCACCTTGCGGCCAGCGTCGCCCCGGATGACCTCGACTCGCCCGGCGGACTCGGCCAGGATGGCCTTGCCCTTGGGGATCCGGGCCTCGAACAACTCCTCGACCCGGGGCAGGCCCTGGGTGATGTCGAGACCGGCGACCCCACCGGTGTGGAAGGTTCGCATGGTGAGCTGGGTCCCGGGCTCGCCAATCGACTGGGCGGCGATCACGCCGACCGCCTCCCCGATCTCGACCAGCCTGCCGGTCGCCAGATTGCGGCCGTAGCAGTAGCGGCACACGCCACTCTTGGCGCTGCAGGTGAGCACACTGCGCACCCTGACCCGCGGCACCGCGAGCTCCGCTATCTGTCGGGCCAGCGAGTCGGTGATCTCCTCACCGCTCCCAAGCACCGTCTTGCCGTCGGGGCCGACGACATCCGCCGCCGTGATCCGCCCCGCCAGTCGCTCCATGAAAGGCTGTCCCTCCGCGCTGAGGTCGGAGAGCCAGATCCCGCCGGTGGTGCCGCAATCCTCCTCGCGAACGATCACGTCCTGGGCCACGTCCACCAACCGGCGGGTGAGATAACCCGAGTCGGCGGTCCGGAGCGCGGTGTCGGCCAGGCCCTTGCGAGCTCCGTGGGTGGAGATGAAGTACTCCAGCACCTCAAGGCCCTCCGAGAAGTTGGCCTTGATGGGCATGTCGATGATTCGCCCGGTGGGGTCGGCCATCAGGCCTCGCATCCCGGCCAGCTGCCGGATCTGCTGGTAGGTGCCTCGGGCTCCCGACTGGGACATCATCAGCACCGAGCTCAAAGGATCGAAGTGGGCCATCGTGGCCTTGGTGACCGACTCGGTCGCCTGGGTCCAGAGCTCCACCGTCTTCGCGTAGCGCTCGTCCTCGGTGATCAGGCCGCGGCGGTGTTGCAGGGCCACCTCGTCGACCGCCTTGTCAGCCGCGGCAATGATTGCCGCCTTCTCCGGGGGAGTCTTGATATCCATGGCCGAGAGGGTCACGCCCGACTTGGTGGCGAAGTCGAAGCCGAGCCGCTTGATGTCGTTGACCATCTCAGCGGTGACCTGGTTGCCGTAGAGACGGAAGCAGTCCGCCACCAGCGCCCTCAGCTCCTTGCGGTCGAAGACCTGATTCTGGAAGACCATCGCCTGGCCCTCAGCGCCCTCGCGGACCTCCCGGCCCAGCGGCAGCACCTCGTTGAAGATGACGCGCCCCGGCGTCGTAACCAGTGATGTGGGGGCCTCGGCGTCCTCCGAGGCGGGAACGCTCTCCACCACCCGGCGGGGAACTCGCACCTGGATCGGCTCGTGAGCCTCCAGGACGCCGGTGTTGTAGGCCAGCAACACCTCCTCGGGGGAGCTGTACCGGTGCAGCGTGTGGGGGTCTTCCACCTCCAGCGGCTTGCGCAACATCGTCAGCCAGTAGGAGCCGAGGACCATGTCCTGGGTCGGGGCCACCACCGGGTTGCCGTCGCTCGCCGAGAGGATGTTGTTGGAGGACATCATGAGGTTCTTGGCCTCGGCGATGGCCCCGCTGAAGAGCGGTACGTGGACCGCCATCTGGTCCCCATCGAAGTCGGCATTGAAGGCGGTGCAGACCAATGGATGGATCTGGATAGCCGACCCCTCCACCAGCACCGGCATGAAGGCCTGGATGCCCAGTCGATGCAGGGTCGGCGCGCGGTTGAGGAGCACCGGGTGGTCCTGAATTACCTCGTCCAGAACGTCCCAGACCTCGGGGCGGGCACGTTCGACCATGCGCTTGGCGCTCTTGATGTTCTGGGTGAAGCCCTTCTCCACCAGCTCCCGCATCACGAACGGCTTGAACAGCTCCAGCGCCATCCGCTTTGGTAGGCCGCACTGGTTGAGCTTGAGCTCTGGGCCGACCACGATCACCGACCGGCCGCTGTAGTCGACCCGCTTGCCGAGGAGGTTCTGGCGGAACCTCCCCTGCTTGCCCTTCAGCATGTCGCTCAACGACTTCAGCTTGCGGTTGCCGGTGCCGGTTATGGCCCGACCCCGACGGCCGTTGTCGATGAGCGCATCGACTGCCTCCTGAAGCATCCGCTTCTCGTTTCTGACGATGATCTCGGGGGCGCCCAGCTCCAGCAGCCTCTTCAGGCGGTTGTTGCGGTTGATCACCCTTCGGTAGAGGTCGTTGAGGTCGGAGGTGGCGAAGCGACCGCCATCCAGCTGCACCATCGGGCGCAGCTCGGGTGGGATCACCGGCAGCACCTCCAGGATCATCCAGGTGGGGGCCGTCTGGCTGGAGCGGAAAGCCTCCACCACCCGGAGTCGCTTGATGGCCTTCTGCTTGCGCTGGCCGCTGGTGGAGAGAAGCTCTTCCCTGAGATGGGTGGCCTCCGCGGTCAGGTCGAGTGCGTCGAGCATCTCCTTGACCGCCGCTGCGCCCATGGCGGCATGGAAGACCTTCGGGAACTTCTCGATGTACTCGCGGTATTCGCTGTCGCTGAGCAGCTGACGGACCGTCAGCGCCTCCAGCTTGGTGCGAGTGTCCTCCAGCTCCGCGCGCAACGCGCCTAGCTCCACCTCGCCGGCGGATCCGCCGCCCTGCTGGCGCTCGGCCAGTTCGGCCCTCGCGGCGGCGATCTCGGACCCCGACCTTTCCCGGGCGGCGTTGAGCGCGGCATCGGACTCCGCTGAGATCTCGGTCAGCCGTGATCCCACCAGCTCTTTGAGCTGCTCTTGGTGCTCCTCAGTGAGCGGGGTCCCCTTCTTGGCGACGAGCAGCTTCTCGCTGCCGTCCTTGACCACGAAGTCGGTCGGGGCCTTGTGCCCCACGGCCGCCTCGATCCGCTCCGAGAGCTGCTCGGCGGCGGTCTCCAACTCCTGGCGCCGGGTGTCGGCCACTGCCTGGAGACCGGCCAGTTCGGCAGCGCTGGAACTCCCCAGCTCCTCAATCCGCTGCTCGCTGCTCCGAACCAACTCCTCCAACTGTTCGCCGGCAGCCTGGCGCAGCTCCTTGATGCGGTCACTCCGCTCAGGGTCGAGCGCCTCCAGCTCCTTGGTGCGGCCGTCCTCGTCGATCCGGGTGACGATGTAGTTGGCGAAGTAGAGGATCTTCTCCAGGTTGCGCGGCGACATGTCCAGCAAAAGGCCCAGGCGACTCGGAATCCCCTTGAAGTACCAGACGTGGGAGACCGGGCTGGCCAGCCGGATGTGTCCCATCCGCTCGCGACGAACCTTGCTGCGGGTGACCTCGACCCCGCACTTGTCGCAGATGATGCCCTTGTAGCGGTACCGCTTGTACTTGCCGCAGTGGCACTCCCAGTCCTTGGTGGGACCGAAAATCTTCTCGCAGAAGAGCCCGTCCCGCTCCGGGCGGAGCGTCCGGTAGTTGATGGTCTCGGGCTTGGTCACCTCGCCGTGCGACCAGGAGAGGATCATCTCCGGGCTGGCGAGTGAAAGCTTCAGGGCATCGAAGTTCTCAAGCTTGAGCAATGCTTGTCCGCCTCCTGGCGAAAGGGTGGGTGGGGGTCGGTCGGGTCGGTCGGAGGGCCGCGCCGGGCCCCATTGGGAAGGTCGAGTTGGGGGTCACGCCTACCTACTGATGTCCTCGGCGTCGTCGCGCTCGTCGCGTTCCAGATTGATTCCCAGGCCCAGTGGCATGTCGGGCATGTCATCCTCCGTGAACACGATCTGCTCCTCGTTCTCGGACATGATCTCCACCCCGAGGCCGAGGCCCTCCAACTCCTTGACCAGGACGCGGAACGATTCCGGGATCCCGGCGTCGAGAGTGTTGTCGCCTTTGACGATGGCCTCGTAGGCCTTTACCCGGCCCACGATGTCATCGGACTTGATCGTCAGAATCTCCTGGAGGATGTGGCTCGCCCCATAGGCCTCGAGTGCCCACACCTCCATCTCGCCGAAGCGCTGGCCACCGAACTGGGCCTTGCCTCCCAGCGGCTGCTGGGTGACCAAGCTGTAAGGGCCGGTGCTGCGAGCGTGGATCTTGTCCTCGACCAGATGGGCCAGCTTCATCATGTAGATGATTCCGACCGTCACCGGCTGGTCGAAGGCCTCTCCGGAGCGGCCGTCGCGGAGCATGACCTTGCCGTCGCGGGGCAGACCCGCCCGCTCGAGCTCGTCTTCGATCTGGGCCTCGGAAGCCCCATCGAACACGGGCGTCGCCACCTTGATCCCGAGCGCCTCCGCGGCCCAACCCAGGTGGGTCTCCAGGACCTGACCCAGGTTCATTCGGCTGGGGACGCCGAGCGGATTGAGCACGATCTCAACTGGGGTTCCGTCGGGCAGGAATGGCAGGTCCTCGATCGGCAAGATGCGGGCGATAACGCCCTTGTTGCCGTGGCGGCCGGCCATCTTGTCGCCCTGGCTGATCTTCCGCTTCTGGGCGACGTAGATCCGGATCAACTCGTTGACTCCGGCCGGGAGCTCGTCCTTGTTGGAACGGCTGAACTTCTTGACGTCCACAACCACCCCGCGCTCACCGTGGGGCACCCGCAGAGAGCTGTCCCTGACCTCCTTCGCCTTCTCGCCGAAGATGGCCCGCAGGAGGCGCTCCTCGGCGGAGAGCTCGGACTCCCCCTTGGGGGTGGTCTTGCCCACCAGGATGTCGCCCGGCGCGACCTCGGCACCGACGTAGACGATGCCCCTCTCATCGAGGTTGCGCAGGCTCTCCTCGCCGACGTTGGGGAGCTCTCGGGTCACCTCCTCGGGGCCGAGCTTGGTCTCACGGACCTCGACCTCGAACTCCTCGATGTGGATGGAGGTGTACTTGTCCTCCCGAACCACCGATTCGCTGATGAGGATGGCGTCCTCGTAGTTGTAGCCCTCCCAGGGCATGAAGGCGACCAGGACGTTCTGGCCGAGGGCCAGCTCGCCACGGTCGGTGGAGGGGCCATCAGCGAGCACAGTGCCGGCCTCGACATAGTCGCCGGGGCTGACCACAATCCGCTGGCTGAGGCAGGTCCCCTGGTTGCTGCGCACGAACTTGTGGACCCCGTACCAGACCTCGGGGCCCTTGCCATCGGGCTTGAAGAGGATGCCTAGTCCGCTGTCCTGGCCGCTGCGCACGATCTGGACCGAGTCCGAGGTGATGTCCCGGATCGGGACGTTGACGCCGACCACCGTCCCCGCCGTCTTGGCCACGATCAACTCGCCACTGTCCTTGGCCGCGTACACCTCCATCCCGGTGCCGACCACCGGCGAGTCGGTGGTGATCAAGGGCACCGCCTGGCGCTGCATGTTGGAGCCCATTAGGGCCCGGTTGGCGTCGTCGTGCTCCAGGAAGGGGATCATCGCGGTCGCCACCGACACGGTCTGCTTCGGCGAAATGTCCACCCAGTCCACCTCGGTCACCGGCACGTCCTTGAAGGTGTGCCTGGTCCGAGCCGGCGTGTGGGTTACCAGGAAGTCACCAGCGGTGGACACCGGCGCGTTGGCCTGGGCGACTGTGTACTTGTCCTCCTCATCCGCCGAGAGGAACTGGACCTCGGTGCTCACCCACGGCCGGATCTCGACTCGCTCGACCTTGGCCTTCTCCAGCTTCTTGACCGCGGCGGCGTCGAGCGTGGTTCCAACCTCGACTCCGGCGGCAGCCTCCTGGAGGACGCGGCCCTCGAGCAGTGCCTTGTCCCCGATCACTTCCAGGTGCCGGTAGACCCGACGGAAGGGAGTCTCAATGAAGCCGAAGTCGTTCACCCGGGCAAAGGTCGCCAGCGACCCCATCAGGCCGATGTTCGGGCCNNCCGGCGTCTCGATCGGGCAGATCCGCCCGTAATGGCTGTGGTGGACATCGCGCACCACCATCCCGGCCCGCTCACGGGAAAGGCCTCCAGGGCCCAGCGCTGACAGCCGACGCTTGTGGGTCAGCTCGGAGAGCGGGTTGGTCTGGTCCATGAACTGAGAGAGCTGGCTCGAGCCGAAGAACTCCTTGATCGCCGCCACCACCGGCCGGGCGTTGATCAGGGACGCTGCGGTCACCGTGGTGGCGTCGCAGATCGTCATGCGCTCCTTGATGATCCGCTCCATCCGCAGCAGCCCGGTGCGGAACTGGTTCTGGAGCAACTCACCCACCGCCCTCACTCGGCGGTTGCCGAGATGGTCAATGTCATCCGACTCGCCGTGGCCGTTGTTGAGCTGGATCAGCCGCCGCATGATGTTGATGAAGTCCTCGTGGGCGAGCACGCGCAGCTCACGCTCCTCGGCGCGGCGGCGAGCCTCCGCCTCGGGGATGCCCAGGCGCTTATCCAGCTTGAAGCGACCGACACGGCCCAGGTCGAAGCGCCGAGGGTTGAAGAACAGCGCCTGCATCAGGTTGCGGGCGTTCTCCACGGTGGGCGGATCTCCGGGCCGGATCTTGCGGTAGAGCTCGATCAGCGCCTCGTTGACGTCGTGGCTAGGGTCCTTCTCCAGGGTGGCGTCGACGTACTTATGCTCGGGGTCAACGTCGACGTCCTGGAAGAACTGGCGGATGTCGTCGTCGCCGGGATAGCCCAGCGCCCGGATCAGGGTGGTCGCCTGGAACTTGCGCTTGCGGTCGATCTTGGCGGT
>PKXE01000195.1:71435-76511 GCA_003132265.1 Candidatus Dormiibacterota bacterium
GGTCATCATCGGGAAGTCGCCCAGATAGACCTCCGACTCCTTGATCTCGCCGGCGTTCTCGCCGGTTTTGATGTGGAGCCGGGTCATGATTCGCAGCGGAGCCGCGAAGGTCATGTCGCGGTTGCGGCACTCCTCCTGATCGAACTTGGGCTCGCCGAAACTGTAGTCAAGGAACCGCAGCTCGTAGTTCTTGCCCGTGTAGTCGGTGATCGGGTTGATCTCGTCGAATAGCTCGCGCAGGCCTGACTCCACGAACCAGCGGAAGGAATTCAGCTGGGTCTCGATCAGGTTGCCCACCTCCAGCATCTCGGGAATCGTCCCGTAGCTGAGGCGTGGGGGCGCAGCAGGCAAGGCAGCACGAACTGGGGGCATGGGCTAAAGTTCTCCAGGCAAGCGCGAATATACGGTGAACTTCACAGGTGGCGGAACAGAGATGTTACCACATGCGCGGCCGGAGCTTGCGGGACGGTTCGCCCCGCCCATTCCCCTCAGGGGGCGTTTGGGTCACTACTTGATTTCAGCTGTGGCGCCAGCCTCCTGAATCTTCTTGGCGACCGCCTCGGCCTCCTCACGGGTGACCCCTTCCTTGACCGCCTTGGGGGCTGCGTCGACCACGTCCTTGGCCTCCTTCAAGCCCAGTCCAGTGATCTCCCGGACGGCCTTGATAGCCGCGATCTTCTGGTCTCCGGCCGCCGTCAGAATGACTGAGAACTCGGTCTGCTCCTCGACCGCCGCCTCGCCCGCCGGAGCCGCCGCCGCCGCTACCGCCACCGGCGCTGCGGCGGTGATGCCGTAGGTCTCCTCGATCTTCTTCTTGGCGTTCACTAGGTCGAGGACCGTCCAGGACCCCAGGGACTCCACGAAATCGTCCACGCTCACCTTGGCCATCTCTCTTTCTCCTTTAGCTCTGCTTCAATTTTCTTGGCTGGTCTGGTCGATCAGGCGGCCGCGGCCCCGCCCAGGGCTTGCGCCTGAGCATCGAGCAGCCCCGCCAGATCGCGACTCGGCGCGTCCAACAACCCGACCAGCTGAGAGGCCGGCGCCTCCAGGACCCCGAGCAGCCGGGCCATCAGGACCTCGCGGGATGGTAGGTCGGCCAGCTGGCGAACGTCGGCCGGGCTGAGGACCTGACCCTCGGCGATCCCTCCCCGCACCATCTCCAGGCGCCGGTTGGCGCGGGCGTAGTCGATCAGCAGACGAGCAGGCGCCGAGATGTCCTCGTAGCTGATGGCGATCGCGGTCGGACCCACCAATTGCGGGGTGAACTCGCTCAGCCCCGCCTGCTCCCCGGCCCGCCGGGCTAGCGTGTTCTTGAGCACGAGGTAATCGATCCCCGCCTCTCGGAGGGAGGCCCGCAGTTCCTCCAGCTGGGCGACGCTGAGCCCGCGGTAGTCACTGAGCACGGCGCTCCGCATCCGCCCCAACTTCTCAGCCAGCTCCGCGACCTGGTGCTGCTTGGCCTCGGGGATCACGGCCGCCCCGCGGCGGCCCTCCTCAGTCATTCTTGCCTGTACCTCCCGGGTCGCCGGGGGCCCAAGGCCAGGAGAGAACCGGCAGACTACGCGGAGCGGTCTTCCAGTCGGTCACCTGCGCGGGGTTGGGGCTTTTGAGCAGAAGCTGCCCCCGCGGTCTTGGGTACCGTCGAGCCGTGCTGTTCCGAACGGACGCTGAGTATACCGACTTCCAGCGGAACCCCTAAGACGAGGTCAGTCGACCGGCCAGCACGGGGTCGAGTTTCACGCTGGGGCCGATGGAGGGCGCCAGGTAGGCGGCCCTGATGTAGGCGCCTTTGGAGGCCGACGGCTTGGCCTTGACGATCGCCTCCAGCATGGCCGAGAGATTCTCGAAGAGCGCGTCGTCCTCGAAGCTGGTCTTGCCCACCGGGACATGCACTATCCCGTAGCGGTCGACCCGGAACTCCACCCGCCCCGCCTGCACATCGCGAATGGCCCGGGCGATGTCGAAGGTGACGGTCCCGGCCTTGGGGTTGGGCATCAGGCCCCTCGGCCCGAGCACCTTGCCCAGCTTGCCGACTGACCCCATCAGGTCAGGGGTGGCCAGCGCCACGTCGAAGTCCAGAAAGCCCTCCTGGATCCGCTTGACCAGGTCCTCAGCCCCGATAATCTCGGCCCCGGCCTCCCGGGCCTCGCGCTCCTTCTCCCCCTGGGCGAAGACCACGATCCGACGGACCTTGCCGGTGCCGTGGGGCAGGACCACGCTGCTGCGGACCATCTGGTCGGCATGCCGGGGGTCGACCCCGAGCCGCACATGGAGTTCGACAGTCCCGGGAAAACGCGAGGTGTTCACCGCCTTGACCAGGCGAACCCCCTCTTTAGGATCGACCAGCTCGTTCTCCTCCAGGAGCTTGAGCGCCGCCATGTACTTCTTGCCGTGCCGTCCGGTCATTGGTTTCCTCCCGTGGTTCCAGCGGACGCGTTGAGCGTCCTCCCACAGCCAGTTGGTGGTTAGTTGCCTACCTTGACGCCCATCGAGCGGGCGGTCCCCTCGACCATCCGGACCGCGGCTTCCAGGTCGGTGGCGTTGACGTCGGGAAGCTTGGTCTTGGCAATCGCCAGGGCCTGCTCGCGGCTGAGCTGACCCACCTCCTCCCGGGGTGGCTTCGGAGATCCCTTCTCGATCCCCAGCGCCTTCTTGATGAGATCGCTGGTCGGGGGGGTCTTGGTGATGAAGGTGAAGGTGCGATCCTCGAAGATGGTTATCTCCGCCGGGATCACCAGTCCCGCCTGGGACTCGGTCTGCTCGTTGTAGGAACGGCAGAACTCCATGATGTTCACCTGATGCTGGCCCAGCGCCGGCCCGATCGGGTAACCGGGCGTCGCCTTGCCGGCCTCGATGTTGAGGCGCAGAACCGCCTTGACCTTCTTCTTGCCCACGCTTAAGTACTCCTAACGCAGCCGCTCGACCTGGAGCAGGTCGAGCTCGACCGGGGTCTCCCGGCCGAACATGTTGACCATCACCTTGAGCTTGCCCTTGTCGGGGTTGATCTCGCCGACCTTGCCGTGGAAGTCGGTGAACGGACCGTCGACTACCCTGACCGAGTCCCCCACGTTGAACTCAACCTGGACCCTGGTCTGAGCCTCTTTTTCGACCTGGTGCAGGATAACGCGCACCTCTGACTCCTGGAGCGGCACCGGGCGCGTGCCCGAGCCCACAAAGCTGGTCACCCCGGGGGTATTGCGGACCACATACCAGGACTCGTCCGACATCACCATCTGGACCAGGATGTAGCCGGGGAAGATCCGCTTGGCGACATGCCGGCGCTGGCCGTCCTTGATCTCGATGACATCCTCGGTGGGTACCATCACGTCAAAGATCTTGTCGTGCATGTCCATGGACTCGACCCGCTTGAGCAGGTTGGCCTTCACCTTCTCCTCGTGGCCGGAGTAGGCGTGGATCACGTACCAGAGAGCTGGCTCGACGGCTTCGGGGGTTTTCGCAACGCTCACTTCGGGGCTCCCAATCGGTTCATTCTGAGGTCTAGGGGCTGGCGCTTGCGGAGGGGGTCGGGGTCACGGTCGCGGTCGGGGCTGGGGTCGCGGTCACGGCCGGGGTCGCGGTCGCCGGGGCGCTGGCGGTGTAGAGGGGCTTCAGCAGCGAGGTCAGCCCGAAGTCCAAGAGGCCAAGGAACGCTCCCAGCAGGACCACTGTGACTATCACCACCCCGGTCATCTGCCGCAGCTCCGGCCAGGTCGGCCAGACCGTCTTGCGCAGCTCGCTCCACACCTCGCGGAGATAGCCACCCTCGTTGGACTCCGGCCTGTCCCCCCGGGCGACATTCGCCAAATCTAGCTCCTTTGCGCCTTTCCCAAGTGTCTGCAGGGGCGGCACGATTCGAACGCGCGACCTGCGGTTTTGGAGACCGCTGCTCTACCAGCTGAGCTACGCCCCTTTGAGTCTCGGTGGAGGCCCCTACTTGGTCTCGCGATGAGCGGTGTGTTGGCGGCAGCGTCGACAGTACTTGCGCAGCTCCACCCGGTCAGGGTCATTGCGCTTGTTCTTCTGGGTGGTGTAGTTGCGCTCGTGGCACTGGCCGCACTGCAGGGTGATGATGGTCGCGGGCAAGGTCAAAGTCTCCAGAAAAAATACGCCCGGCCGAGCCGAGCTCTCGTGAGTATAGCCTTCGGCTCGGAACCGGTCAAACCATGCCGGTGCCGACCAGCACCGCAGCTAGCGCCTCGGTGTGGTCTGGGAACGCCGCCCCTAGCCCCTGGGGAGTTCCCCGACCGGGCGGCGTCCCAGCCAGGGGCAGGCGAGGAGCGCTATCGCGCACTCGCCTAGAGCCAGCTCCCCCAGAGGCAGTGCGGCTTGGAGCTCCTAGCGGCCACTTTGGACCTCGACGGCGGGATCTCTTCTACGCGAACCTAGCGCCCGGCGCCCACAGCGGGTGCTGATTGGAGGAACTGGTCCGGTCTACCTTTGAGCTCCTTGGGGCCATGGCCGCGGGCTCCGCCACCAAGTGGCCCTGGAATTGTCGGGGCCGAGCTGATCTGGCCAGCGGAACGACCGGTTAAGCCCGGCCACGTCTCGTGCTGGCTTAGGGACTTCAGCTGACCCTCTTCAACTGAGGCTGAATCAGGCTCAGGACCCGACCAGTTGCAATCCCCGCCCTCGCGGCGGCCAGTATCCATGAGGACCCGCCTCAGATCCGAACCCACGCCTTTCCGGCCGGGGCCGCTTTCGTAGCGCTCCCGCGACGAAATCTCGCCTCCGCTGGCATAGCGTGGCCTCCTGGCCCCTGCCTTGCGACGCGGGGATCCAGAGAAGTCAGCTGGGGCGGCACTGCCAGTCATCCCGGAACGCGCGTTGGCCCTAACCCTTCCAGGTCGGGCGGTCCGGCACAACAGCTCGCGCCTCACCGCTGCCGACCTTAGGGCGAGCGAGGCCCGCTACCAGACTCTCGCTGAACACTCCCCCTCCGGGGTGGTACTGCTGGCCGGCCGCCCGCTGCAGATCCTGGACCGCAACACCGCCGCCTCCAAGCTCACCGGCTACGCCCACCGGGAATTGCTGAGGATGCGGGTCATCGCACTGGTTCCCGAGCCGAGACGGGCCGGG
>PKXE01000162.1 GCA_003132265.1 Candidatus Dormiibacterota bacterium
AGGCGTTCTTCCCGCCTGCGCTCCTCCAAACTGTTCAAGAGCCGCTCGGCGGCGTCCTGCAACTCCCTTCCCTGTTCGGTCACCACCGGATCGCCGAGGTCAGCGGTCTGCCGCTGCACCCGTCCGGCCCGGCGGAGCAGGGAGCGGGTGTCGGACGCGAGCGCATCCAGAGCCCGGAGCCGGGCGGCGCCGGGGACGCTGAAGTCAGGCATCGGAGCCACGTCGTTGGCCCCCGCGGTGCGGCACCGTCTTCCGAATCGTCTTCGGCACGGCTATCCGGCAGCACGCGCCGACGGCGCTCGCCAGCACCTCGGTCGGAGCCGCCCCCGTCCCCGCTCTACCCATGACGTCAGGATAGGCGGCCGACTGGCCCCGGGCTGGTCACCGCGGATCCGTAGATGAATCCCGCCAGCCGCTCGAAGCCACTGCCGGTCTCCCCCGCCCCCACTCCCCGCAGGTCCACGTACGGTGCCCGGGGGCCGAGGAAGACCCAGTTGGCCTCGGCCACCGTGTAGTTCCCGGAGGCGTCGACTCCCACCACCAGTGCGACGTGACCGGCGCCCGAGTCGGTGTAGACGGCGATGGCGCCCACCTGCGGATCCGGGCCCACCGTGTAACCGGCGGCGGCGGCCAACTGCAACCACTGCCCGGCGTTCCCACCGAGCTCACCCGATGACGTGTGCCACGTCACCCGCCGCCGGGTGGCGACGTACCAGGTGCATTGCCCCGTGGAGAACCCTTCGAAGCCGGCGGGGAAGGGAGTGGGGGAGCCGGTNNGGATGTCCGCCCCGACTGGAAGCATGAACCCGCCTGGTTCCGGCAGCAGTCCGGTCGCCGAGCCCCAGCCCGCCGCCACCGCTCCCGCCGACAGGAGGCCCACCAAACTCAGAATCACCACCGCGGGGATGGCGCAGCCGATGATGGCGACCGCGGCCAGCCGGTGGCTCGGGGAGATCACAAAGCTGGCCGGGAGATCATGCCGCCGGGGCCCGGGCGTCGGTACAGAGCGCGCGGTGGAGTTCGGGGGGAGCTGCGCCTTGAAACGCGGCGCGCTCCCGGCCTACGATCACGATCCCGGCGCCGGGGGCGGCGTCCCGGAGCAGGTCGCATTCCGCGGGGGAGAGCCCGAAAGCCTGGCGGACCGCCGGTATCGCCACCTCCTCCTGGCGTAGCAGGAGCTTGGTGTGGCAGTTTCGGACGATCACGTTCCCGACCGGTGAGGTGAGGAAGTCCTCCACCACCTGCGAGATCACCATCAGCCCCGTCCCCAACTTCCGCACCCGCCGGCTCAGCGCCTCCAGCGCCGCGGCGCTCCGGGGCCGCGACAGGAGCACCTCGGCCTCATCCACCAGCACTAGGCGCGCACAGCTCGGGTCGCGGGCGATCTCCGACTCCAGCTGCAGCAGAATCATCTGCATCGCTGGCGCCAGCAACTGTTCCCGGTCCCCGCCCCAGCCCGCCAGCGAGAAGACGGTCGCCAAGCCTTCGAGCGCCGCCTCCGGAGGGCCATCAAAGACCCCACCCAGCATTCCCCCGGTGAAGCGGGCCAGGCGGCGGGCCAGAGCTGGGCGCTCGGCGCGCTCCAGCGCCCGGACCAGGTCGGGGAGCCGAGGGCTCGCCTCGGTGGAGAACAGCCGGGTCAGGGCCTCCTCCAGAGCCTGGGCGTCGTCCTCCGGCAGGTCCCATTCGCCAGATCGGCCGGCGGCCAACAGTTCCAGGACGATCAGAGCCCTCGCCGCTCGGGTGGCTACCGTCTCACCCTCATCGCCGGCACTTTCCGCCGGGCCCAGCGCGCTCAATCCCGAGCTGCGCCCTGGGGCGATCTCCCGGCAGGCCCCCTCGAGAAGCCCCACCAGGGCCCGGTACTCGCCAGCTGGATCGATGCAGCGCAGTCGGCAGCCGCGCAGCGCCAGGCGCCCGGCCAGCAGTTTGGCGGTGTAGGACTTGCCGCCCCCGGAGGTTCCCAACACCACCACGTTGAAGTTGGGATTGGCGCGATCAAAGGGGTCCACCACCACCAGTTCTCGAGAGATCAAGCTGGGCCCCAGCAACACGCCGGAGCTGGCCGAGAGGTTGCTGCGCAGGAAGGGGAAACCGGTGGCCAGGGCGCTGGCGGTCATCTCCCGGCCCCAGCCGAAGGGGCTGACCCCGCTGGGGGTGGTGGCACGCCAGCCGTCCACGTGGCGGTGGGTAAGGGGAGCAACCCCGCACCCGAGCTCGGCCATGGTCGTGAGGAGCTGCTGCCAGCCGCGGTCCAGCTCCTCGACGGTCGACGCGGCCAGGCTGACGAAGAGCTCCAGCTGGAAGAGCCGCTCCTCCTCCACCAGCACCTGCTCCTCCAGGGTCAGCGCGTCGCCCAGCGCCGTCTCGGTGCCCCGGTCCGGGCGCTGACCACGCAGGTGGTCGACGACCAGGCTGGTCTCGAAGCCGCGAATCTTGCGCCGGAGCCGACTCAGGCTGAGCAACTTAGGGAGCGGCACGATGTGCTGGGCGACCCTCACCTCGCACTCGAGACCCCGCAGCAGCGGCGCCAGCCATCCGATCGCGACTCGCCGGGGATAGGAGGCAACGAACAGGCTTCGACTCCACCTGTCCCCCAGCCGGATCAGTCGGGGGCGCACCTCGGCGTCGGGCGGCGCCAGCCAGCTCGCAAAACTGGCCGGTCCCCGGTTGCTCCGACCATCTCCCTGCTCCTGGAGGAGGTGAAGCCACGCCCCGTCGCTGATCCGGCTCGATCTGGCTCCCAGCTGACCCATCCCGGCCGCGATCACCTCGCATCGCTGCTCCAGGCCGACCCGGGTACCCCCATTGACGGCAGCCTTCTCCCGCGTTTGCGCCGGCCGCAGCTGCTTCAAGTACCCGCCCAGCCCGGCGAGGGGAGTCTCCATCTCCCCGCCCCAGACCACGATCAGGTGCTGCTGGTTCTGCACCAGCCGTCCCCGGATCAACTGCTGGCGGAAGTCGTGGTCCAGCCGGGCCAGTCTTTGAAGTGGAATCGCAGCACCGGCCGCCGGACGCCAATCGGCGCTGCCGGGATCTGGACGGGATGAGGAGTAGATCGAGACCGGACCGGTCAGCGACGTCAGCAGTTGCCGATAGCGACGCCATACCTGGTCTTGCTCGGTCTCGCCCTGCAGAGNNGACGTCGACCAATTGCAGGGTCGACCCCCGATCGCTCCGGCGCCAGGCTAGGCCCAAGGCGGAACCCACAGGAGGGCGCCGACTCTCGTGACCGGGCCGATCTCCGCGGGCCCCTCAGAGTCGACAGTGACGTAGGCGTCAGCGGTGCTGGTCGCGGCGACCGACCCGGGATGGCTAAGGTGCCGAGGCTGAACCTTGAACCACATCCAGTCCAAGACCCAGGCGTCCAGCCGGCGGCCCTCCCGCCGGCCGAAGGCGAAGAGCAGCGCGGTCGACAGCCAGGGCGCGGACGAAAACAGGGCGAGCTCTGGCGCCAGCTGCAGCCGAAGCAGGAGGTAGGGCAGGGCAGCCCCCACTCCGAGCCAGCTCAGCTGACGGGTGGTGAAGCCGCCCCACCGCAGCGGCACTCCCGAGATCGGCTGTGGGATCTCGGCCTGCATCAGCCGGCCTCGGGCTTTGCCGGACCAGAGGCGGAGTCCGCCCTCAACCGGCCGCGCCGGAGCGCGTTGAGATAGGCCGCGTCCAGCTCGTGGACCCGGCTACCGCCGGCCGCCATGTAGCTCCGGCCGAGCTCGGCGGAGCCGGCCGGATCCAGGTGGGAGTGCTCCCGCAGCACCGACAGTTCGGCGGGCCCGAGCCCCAGCAGTCGCTGGAGCTCCTGGAGGTCTTGCCCGCCATCTCGGACGGACCTGCCGATGAACTGCTCACGGGTCTCGCGGCCGGGCGTCTGGGGCCAGCGGATGGGCGAGGCGGTCTCGGTCTGCTCCAGCCGGTCAGCCAGCTGGTGGTCTCGCGGACCGGGCTGCCCGAGCAGGGACCTCCCCGATGGCAGCACCTGGGAGCCGAACCGGGCGACCCGGGGTTGGACCTGTCCCCGCGCGACTGCCGCCCCTCCCAAGATGACCCCGCCCGAGGTCGCAGCCAGTGTCCGCAGTCCGCGCGTGGTGGCCATCTCGCCGCGGCTGATCCGCTTGGGCACCTCCAGCATCAGCCACACCGTGACGATCGCCAGCAGACACTTGGCGAACTGGTCGCCGGGGTCGCCACTGCCCACCGCCGCCAACAAACCCGAGGCCCCGGCACCGCAGCGTGCCGTCGCTGAAGTTGAGATCAGTGGGCAGCCCCCAAGATGGGCGGCGGCCGGGTTCGGCGAAAGCCCCGACACCGTCGACACGATGGCCACGAAGACCAGGAAGACCAGGGTCTGAAGCACCACCACGGCGGAGAGTTCGGCCACCGTTCGCCAGTAGCGGGAGAACGCCGGCCGGCCGCCGGGGAGGGCCAGCAGCAGGAACGCCAGGCTGGCGCAGCCGGCCAGCAGCGCCAGGGCGAGATAACGGACCAGGTAAGTGAGCGCCAGCCAGAGGGCCAGCCCGGTCAGGATTGTGAAGGCCAGCATGCCCTGGATCCCGTCCGGGACGTCGTAGCCGTTCCGACCGTGGGGCCCGACGCCGTTCCAGACGTCCGTGAAGGAGGGCACGGTCCCCCAGTAGATGTCGGCGTAGCGGCAGTCGGCAGGACTCTGACCCTGGCCGGCCCGCGGCTCGCCGGGGAGGGGAAGCAGGTTGAGCTGCTCACTCCCGAGGTCGGCGCCGCCACTTCCTTCCCGACACTCCTGGCCCGCGTTGTCATTGACCTGGTTGTCGGTGTCGGTGCAAAGCGGCTGGTCGGGCACCGGGTCACCGCGATCGCAATTGGCGTCGTGCAGGGGCGGGCCGAAGAAGTTCTCGCTCCGGTCAAGCGCCTCTTTGGTGAAGTCGGGGTCGTCGGAGCCGATGCAGTGAGACTGGCTGAAGTGAGGGTCCATCCAGGGCTGCACCAGGGCCTGCTGCCCCGGGGCGGAACCAGGCGCCGAAAGGTGGATGCCCGGGTGGATGACCGGGCTGTCCTCGGGGCAGTAGGCCGTGGTGGCCAGCAGGGTCATTAGGTCGAGGGGTTGGGTACTCTGGTCGCCCAGGTGCGCGAAGGTGGTCTGCAGCAGCGCCTGAGACGCCCAGGTGCCGGCGTCGATCACTCGGCCGGCCAGGTGAAGGGGCAGGCCCGCCCCGATAACTCCGGCGGCGATCAGGCAGGGTACGAGCCCTGCCCGCAGGTTCAACTGCTGGCCGATCATGAATAGGCAGACCTGGATCGCGAACGCCAGCACCAGCAAGCTGAGGGATAGCGGCACCAGGATCGAGTTGAGCTGCTGCGCCCAGGGGATGCACCCGGCCGTCCCGCACTCGTGCGCCGGCTCTCCCCAGGCGCCGTCGTAGCTGTCCACCGCGGGATTGCTGCCGACCAGGGTCGTCACCATCCGCCAGGGCCCCGAGGTGATCGCCCCCGTGACGGCGTTCACGTGAGCGGGATCCGGGCTCCCGTCAAGGCTGCCCATGATCGCCACCGGCCCGCTGATGAAAGCATCGACCACATAGCAGAGGGGGTCGGTGATGCCCCCGCACTGCTGGCTGGTGCTGCCGGCGCTGTCCGAGCCGGTGGTCGAGACCGAAGCCGGGCCGGTCGGCACGTTAACCGCCAGCCGCCGGGCCGCTCCCCCAGCCGGTGGGACGGTGGTGAGCGGGGTCAGGGTCGAGACCAGAGTGGCCAGCCCCAACGCGGCGCCGGCCAGCAGGACTAGCCGGAGGGCAGTGGGCAGCGTTCAGTGCGTGGTGCCGGAGCAGCTGCTGGTGGTGCACGCGGTATCGCTCCCCGAGAGCCCCTCGACGAAGCTCAGGACCGCTCCTTCGTTCACGAGCAGCAGCACTCCGAGCAGGACGGTGACCAATCCCTGGACGGCGGCGGCGCGGCGCTGGCTGTTGTCCAGGGCAGTCATGTAGCGAATGGCGGCGAAGCTGAGGCAGAGGACGGCTACCGCCCCGAGGGCCAGACCGGTCACGGTGTGAATCAAGTTGTCCAGTCCGGTGCTGAAGGTCGCCAGCAGTTCCACCAGTTCCCCCGGCTCAGCCTCGAGCTCCCCCTCGGCTCTCAGGGTTCTACGTCCGCCGGGTTCCACCGAAGGGGGTAGGGGTTGGGCGCCCAACCGGGGTCGGGATCGACCCAGTCCCGGAGCGGACGGCCTGGCGCCGGGGTCGGGGCGTTTGCCGGCGTACCGGCGGCGGCTACCGTCTCCTTCAAGCCGCGATCGCTGAACCAGCGGTGCTGATCGATGACCGCCGGCTGGTCGCCGCCGTGGAGCACGAGCGCCTGCCGGGACTTCAGCCGGCGCACGTCGTCAGGGTGGAGCAGGGGCTGGGAGGACACCGGCTCACTGGTCCAGGCATCGGACCGCCGATGCAGGGTCGAGTTCCCGGCCAGTTTGCTCACCCGCTCCAGAAGTTCCACTTCGGAGATCCCGGGAAGCAGCAGCTTGGTGCGGCAGTTGGACCACAGCGCCCCGGCGGCCTCGCTGCCGTAGGCGGCGGAGATGGAGCCCAAGTCCTGGGCCATCAGCATCACGCGCACTCCCTGGGAGCGGCCTAGCTGCACCAGTGCTGGCAGCTCGGGGAGATTGGTGAGCTGGGTGAACTCGTCGAGTACGAAGAGCGCGGGTGGCGAAGGAGGGCTCGCGAAGAGACTCCTCCAGCAGCACGAGATCAGGGCCGAGATCAGACCTCGGAGGAGCGGGGCGTCGTGAGGCGCCACCACGCAGTAGAGCGTCTTGAGGTCGCCGCCCGCGATTCCGGCCGGATCGAAGTCGCTGGTGGAGGTGGCGGCAGCCACTTGGTCCGATCCGTACGCCCCAAGCTGGGAGACCAGGGTGGCTACCACTCCCATCGAGGTGCGGTCGCCACCGCTGAGGGCACCCTGGACCAACCGCCGCGCCACCGGGTGCCGCACCGCTTCCGGGAGTTCCTCGGCGGGGATCGCCTGAAGCATCTCCAGGACTCCGCCGGGAGCCAGCTGGAGGTTGGCGGCCTCGACCAGCAGTCCGTGCAGCAACTGGCGGGCCAGGTCGTGCCAGAACGGCTCGCGCTCCGGGGCCCGACCCATCAGAAAGGTCGCCACCCGCAGGGCGTCCTCAGAGCTCCGGATGGAGGCGACCGGGTTCCACCTTGCCGTCGGCTCCATGAGGGGCGCGAAGACGGCCGCGGAGCCCAGCGTGAGCCGATGGGACAAAGTGGTGCGCACCAGCTCACCTTTGGGGTCGGTGACGACCACCGGGCCTGGCCACTCCAAGAGGGCCGGGATGGCCAGGGCGGACGACTTGCCCGAGCCGGTCGGCCCCAGCGCCAGCAGGTGTTCGTCAGCGGGGAGCCAGAGGGCCCGGCGGTGGTGGTCGCCCAGCCGGACCCGCGGCTCAGTCGTCGCGTCGGATCGCCCGGCCTTGGGCCGTCGAAGTGGACCGCGCCGGCGTAGAGCTCGGAGATCGCGCCCCCCGGCTCGGCGCGCCCGGCCCAGCGCGCCCGAGCCCAGCAGCACCCTTCCCCGCAGCTTGATCACAGCACTGAGGCAGAGCAGCGCCCCGGCAGCCAGGGCGGCGGCCGCCTCGGCGGGATGTGGGAGCCAGCCACCCAGGAGNNGCCATCCCCAGCAGCGCCGCCGGAGCCGCGATCGAACCCAGCGCTGGATCGCCTGTGCGGGCCATACGGGACTGCTGTCCGCCGGGGCCCGCCCGCCGGGTGCGCTCCCGGCCGCGACAGCCCCGTCGCCTACGGTTCCCCAAGTGTTACAGGTCATTGCCGGAACGGTGCAGGAAGGTCAGCCAAGTTCGGGAGAAGCCGACCTAGACTGGCCGAGATGGCAAGCTCGGCAGCCTCCCAAGGGGCTTCTTCTAAGCAGTTATCCGAGGGCGCGATCCTGGTGGCGGACCGAGATGAGGTCAGTCGCACCGGCACCGCGTCAATCCTCCGCCGCCTCGGGTTCGAAGTGATCGAGGCGGACTCCTCCCGGTCCGCCCTGGCCCAGGCCCGGCAGGGAAGCTATGCCTGCGCCATTCTCGACCTCAATCTGGTTGAGATGAGCGCCTTTGAGGTCTGCCGCCGACTTCTGGCCAGGACCCAGTGGAGCTGGACCCCGGTGATCTTCACCAGCTCCCGCCAGCCGCGCCTCGATCTCCGGGTGAGCATGCAGGCCGGGGGCTTCGCCTATCTACCCAAGCCCTTCCGCGCCGACCATCTGATGGCCGTGGTCGGCGACGCCCTGGCCAGCCAGGGCCCGATGCGCCAGGTCAAGCCCAACCGGGAATTGGTGCTGGCTCGGGCCGAGGCCGCCGCCGCATCGGCCTGAGGGTCAGGGGCCGCTGCCCTACGGCGTTGAGGTCGGGCTGGGAACTGGAGTCGCCGTCGGGCTAGCGGATGGGCTCGCTGATGGCGACTCCGAAGGGCTGGCGCTGGGGCTGGGGGAGGGGGAGGGGGTGACCGTCCCCCCGCCCAGGACGCTGGTGCTGGGGCCGCTCCCGGTGAGGTAGTAGTCGGTCTCGCCGTCGATCTCCTTGGTGGTCAGCCCGCCCGGCTGCGGGTACCAACTGTTGGTGACCCCCGCCAGGGCGTCCACCATGAAGTCGTGCCAGAGGGTGGCGCAGCCGCTGATCCCGTTGATTCCACCCCCATACATCGGCGAGTCGTCGGCATTGCCCACCCAGTCCCCCACCACCAAAGTTGGCGTCCAGCCCACGGCGGTGTTGTCCCGGAAGTCGGTGGAGGTCCCCGTCTTGATCGCCACCGTGTGCCCAGAGACCACGAGGGGGGTGTTGGAGCCGAACGCGAGCAGCCGGTTGCTGTCGCGGGAGAGGATCGTGTTCACGATGTAGCTGACCGGGGTCGAGAGCACCCGGCGGGCGGTGGGACTCGCCCGGAAAATGACCTTGCCCTGATCATTGGCGACCTGGAGGACGTAGGTGGTGGGGTGGAGTACCCCCTGGTTCGCGAGCGCAGCCCCAGCCTGAGTCATCTCCCAGAGCGGAACCGGGTAGGCGCCCAGGGTGAGGCTGGGGCCGTAGCTGGAATTGGACTGGGTCAAGGTGGTGACGCCCATGTTCCGAGCCGTGGCCAGGACGTTGGGGATCCCCGTCTTCAACTCCACCCGGATCGCCGGCACGTTGATCGAGTTGCCGAACGCCACCTGGGCCGGGACCACGCCCGCGTAGTGGCCCTCGTAGTCGACCACCGTGTAGGGACCGCCGCCCGGGCCGCCGGTGGGCAGCGTGAAGGGACCGTCCAAAACCGGGGTGGTCATGGTGATGTCGCGGTTGGTGAGGGCGGTCGAGTAGGTGAAGAGCTTGAACTCGGAGCCGGGCTGCCGGGGCCGGGTGACCATATCGATCTGCCCCCCGGGGGCGCCGGACCCCGCTCCCCCGACCCAGGCCAGGACATCGCCGGTCCGGGGATCCTCGGCCACCAGAGCGCCGGCGGTCATGTGCATGGCGGCGCCCTCGGCCACGGTCTGGGTCACCAGCTGCTGGGCCTGCTGGTTGAGGGTTGGGTTGAGGCTGGTCTGGACGCGCAGGCCCATCGTCTGGTAGCCCGCCCCGTACCGGCTCTGGAGCCAGCTCTCCACCGCATCAACGAAGTAAGGCGCCAGGTTGAGCGAGCTGCTCCCCGCGGCCGTCAAGGGGGGTGCCTTGGCGAGGATGGCGGTGGCCTCAGCTGCGGTCAGGTCTCCCTGTCGCCGCATGGCCGCCACCACCAGCTGCTGGCGTTGGCGGGCCGCCGCGAGATTGTTGAAGGGGTCGAGGTAGCTGGGCTCGGGCAGCAGGCCGGCCAGCAGCGAGGCCTGGTTGGCGTTCAGCTGAGCAGCGTGCACCCCGAAGTAGGTCTGGGCGGCGGCCTCGATCCCGGTCGCCCCCTCGCCGAAGTAGACATCGTTGAGGTATTCCTGGAGGATGGCGGTGCGCGAGAGTTTGGCGGTCAGCTCCTCGCCGAAAAGAATCTCCTTGACTTTGTAGGTGAGCGACTTGTCGTCGTGGAGGTAGAGGATCTTGCCCAGTTGCTCGGGAATGGTGCTGGCGCCCTGGGCCGTGCTGTGGTGAACCACGTCGTAGAAGGTGGCCTTGGCGATCCGGGCCAGATCGAAGCTGGGCGAAGTCCAGAAGTTGCGGTCCTCGATCGCGACCACCGCCTGGCGCATCACCGGCGCGATCTGCTGATAGGGAACGGGGATGCGGCTGCTCCCAGACGGATGGAGGTCGGCGATCTTAACTCCTCCCTGGCCGTAGATCAGGGTGTCGCCACCCAGATCAGCAGCCGGGGGCAGCGCTCCGTAGGCTCGCGCCAGNNCCGGCGCCAGTCGGTCCCGGCCCCGTGGCTCTGTCGCCTAGTGCGGGTCCCGGTCAACTGGCCTCGGCTGGCGTCACGCCGCAGTTTGAAATCAGCCATAGTCGACGTTTGGGCACGGCGCGGGGCCTAGGGTCAGCCGATGAGGGGCGTAACCTGGCCAGGTGGGGAGGCACCGTGCTCGCGCCGTGCCCAGCGAATAAAACGCCGGATTGAGGGATTTGGTTTCTTGATTCCCCGGAGAGGGGCCCGGTTCCCTGGCAAGTGCCACCCCATCCCCGGCCGGTGGAACGCTCAGGGGGCCTTCTCCCGGTGAGCCGCTCGTGACCGATCCGACCGGAACTCCGGGGGGAAATCGGCCCCAGAGCCCGCCCACGATACCGGTGCTGCGGCCGAGGTCGCGGCGCTCCCAGAACCGGTTCACGCTGCTCCTCATCGGCGCGCTGGCCCTGCTGATCCTGATCCGGGTCGTGGGGGCTCATCCCCTCCCCAAACCGTCGCATCTCAGCCCGGCGGCTGCGGTGGCCGGCTACCTGACCGGCCTGGAGCACCGTGACCTGGGCGAGGTGCGCGGCTACCTGGCCCCTGCGCAGAGGCCGCAGGCCAGCAGTCTGCTCCAGGGCTTTGCCAGGCAGCGCGCCAGCATCGCGGCGCCTGCCCTGACCGAGATCACGCAGACCCACAGCCGGGCCACGGTCACGATCTCCCTCCAGGTCTGCTACCAGCCGCCCGGCGGCAAGCCGTACACCTGTGAGCCGGTGGGCCACGCCCCCCTGGGTCTTCCCGAACAGATCGCCTGCGTCGAGCTCGACGGTAGCTGGTACGCCACCACCCTTTTCAAGCCCAACTGAGGTGGTCAGCCGCTCCCCTGGGCTTCCAGGCCGCCCTGGACCAGCCGCTCGGGGTCCAGCAGCCGATCCAACTCATGGGGCGCGATCCCGGAGCGCTCCAGCGCTACCGCGCGGACCGTTCTCCCGCTGAGGTGGGCCTCGTGGGCGATGGCGGCCGCCGCGTCGTAGCCGATGGCTGGGACCAGGGCCGTGCAGATCGCCAGTCCCTGCGCCAGCAACTCCGGTCCGCGCTCGGTGGCGAAGAGGCCGTCCACCGCCTGCTGGGCCAGGTTGGCGGCGGCCCTCGCCAGCAGCTCGATCTCCTCCAGGAGGTTGTGGGCGGCGACCGGCAGCATCACGTTGAGCTCGAGCAGGGACCCGGTGGCTCCGCAGAAGGCGACCGTGGCGTCGTCTCCGAGCACCTGGGCGACCACCATCAGGGCCGACTCGCAGATCACTGGGTTGACCTTCCCCGGCATGATCGAGGAACCCGGCTGGACCTCGGGAAGGCTCAGCTCGGCCACCCCCGCCCGCGGGCCGAAGCTCAGCAACCGGAGATCACTGGCGATCTTGTGGAGGGCGATCGCCGCTCCTCGGACCGCGCCCGAGGTGAAGACCACCGCGTCCAGCGTGCTCTGAGCCTGAAAGTGGTCGTCGGTCTCATGCAGGCCGGGGTCGTAGTGCGGGGCGAGGCAGGCTATCACCCGCTGGGCAAACTCGCGGTGAGTCCCGATCCCGGTTCCCACCGCCGTCCCCCCCAGGGCCAGCTCGACCAGCTGAAGGCGGGCCAGGTCGAGCCTGGCCAAGGCCCTCTCCACCTGGCCCCGGTAGCCTTCGAACTCCTGCCCGAGCCGGATTGGGGTGGCGTCTTGGAGGTGGGTGCGGCCGGTCTTGATCACCCCCCAGAGCCGGTCCCGCTGCCGGGCTAGGCTCACTTCCAGCTGGCGCAGGCTAGGCCCTAGCTCATCGCGGAGGGTGGCCAGCGCCGCCAGGTGGATCGCCGAGGGGAATACGTCATTGCTGGACTGGCCCAGATTGACATGGTCGTTGGGGTGGACCCGACTGCGCTCACCCCGGTCCAAGCCCAGCAGCTCCAGCGCCCGGTTGGTGATCACCTCGTTGGCGTTCATGTTCGAGGAGGTCCCGCTGCCGGTCTGGAAGATGTCAACCACGAACTGATCATCGAAGCGGCCCTGGCTCACCTCGTCAGCTGCCCTCGCGATGGCTTGGCTGAGGTCCTCCGAGAGCAGCCCCAGCTCGCCATTGACGAGCGCGGCCTCCCGCTTGATGTCACCCAGGGCGGCGATCATGCGGCGGGGCAGTCGGAGCCGACTGATCGGGAAGTTGGCTACCGCCCGTTGGGTACTGGCCCCGTAGTAGGCGTCGGCGGGGACCTCCATCTCGCCCATGGAGTCACGCTCGAGGCGGACGGGGCCCTCGGTCATCACTCCGAGTCTATCGGCTGGGTAGTGGGGATCGGCCGACTTGGAACTCGGTCGTAGAGCAGTCGGTTGACCCAGCTGTCAGGGGCCGCGCCCGGTTGGGCGGGCCCCACGGGATATCCCTCGAAGCGACGGAGGACCAGGCAGATGACGATCCCGACCGCCGTGATCGCAAAGGCCGGTGAGGCCCGGGTGAGCCAGAGCACCACCGGCAGGCCTGCGTAGGCGAGCAGGACTCCCGGCGCGCTCCGGCGCAGCGTCCCGCCCACGATCACCAGGGCTAAAACGAAGGCCAAACCCCACCACGACCAGAGCGCCACCGCCCCGGTCGCGCTGGCGACCCCCCGGCCCCCGTTGTACTGCATGTAGATAGGCCAGCCATTGCCGATGACCGCGCAGAGCCCGGCCCCCGCCGCCACCCAGGCTGGGGCGCCGAGCAGCACCGCGACCAGGACCGGCACCAGCCCCTGGCAGAACTGCAGCGGGCCCACCACGGCGGCCGGAAGCAGGCCGACGCTGTGGAACAGATTGCTGGTGCCGATCTTGCCCGTGCCCACCTCACGGAGATCGACGCCGGCCAACTTGCCCACCATCCAGCCGACCGGGACTCCGCCCACTAGGTAGGCGCCCGCCCAGAGCAGCACTATCCCCAGCGGCTGGGCCACCGGGGAGACGACAGCGACCGCCATCATCCCTCCAGCGAAAGATCGGCGATGGCGGCGGCACCGATCAACCCGGGCCCGGTGTGGAGCGCTATCACCGGGGTCAGGTTGAGCCGCTCCACCGGGCGCTCGCCGAACAGCTCGCGAAGGTAGTGCTCGAGCTCGGGCATCGTTTGGGGGGAGTCACCGCAGAAGACCGCCAGCCGCACCTCGGTCTCCGGTGGGGTCTGCTCCCGCAGGCGCTCGGCCACCGCGCGCAGGGCGCGCCTCGTCCCCCGGACCAGCCCCAGTCGGCGGACATCGCCGCCGGCGAAGGCGAACACCGGGCGCACGTGCAGCAGGTCCCCGCTCAGGCCGGCCAGGGCTGGGACCCGGCCGCTCCGAACCAGATAGCGCATGGTCTCGAGGGCTGCGACCACCCGGGCGCTGGCCGCCACCGCCCGGACGTGGGCCGCCACCCGCTCCCGCTCCAGTCCCGCGGCGCAGGCGGCGGCGGCCGCCTCGGCGACCAGGGTGTAGCCACCCGCGGCCGTACCGGTGTCCAGGATCTCGACGCGTTTCTCGGGGGCCTCACTGCGGAGCATCTCGGCGGCCACCCGGGCCGACCGACCCATCATCGAGTAGCGATCGGGAATCGTCAGGCAGACGATGTCGGGGTTTGGGATTGCCAGAAAGGCTTTGAGGTAGTCGCCGGGTGAGGGGGAACTGCTGGTGGGCAGGGGACCCGGCCCACCCAGTCTTCGGTAGAGCTCCTCGCTGGATATGTCGATGCCGTCCCGGAGCACCCGGCCGTCGATCTCGATCGACATCGGCACCACCCTGACCCAGGGCGACTCCCCTAGCGCCGGCGGGAGGCAGGCGCCGCTGTCCACCACCAGAGCCGTTGGGGGCATGCCCGACACTACGCTCAAGCTGCTGTTCCGGGGATGGCCGCGCCGGCCAGACGGGTTGCCGGGCGGATGGTCCGGGAGTGATCCCGCTGCCTGGGGCCCAGCCAAGAACGTGCCTCGACCACCTCACGCACCAACCACTCCTCCACCTCGGTGCCTGGGACCACCTGTCCTCGGCTGCCTCTCGCCCCCGGACGGTTCGACGTTTTCGCCCTATTCCGCCGACCGACGATCACTGACAGGCCGGCCGCGGCACTCACCGTAAATCATCAGCAACCGATCCAACATGGCCGACATCCCATGATGACGCACCGCTTCCTCGCGTGCCACCAGGCCCCGCTGCTCCATCTCTTGCGGCTGCTGCTGCAGGCTCGCGAGCAGCGCTGAGATCGACTCGCTCAGCGCGTCCGGATCCAGGCGAGCGGCGACCCCCCCGACCAACGACGCCCCGCCCGTCGGGGTGGCCGCTACCGCACAACCGGTCGCCATCGCCTCCAGGAGCGCGATTGACAGCCCTTCAGCGCTGGAGGGGAGGCAGAAGACGTCGACCGCCCGCCAGAAGTCAAGGCGCTCCTGGGTGGTGAGCAACTGCCCGAGGTAGATCACCCGAGTGTCCCTCTGCGCCTCCCTCACCCTCGCTTCCAGCACCCCGCGGCCGGCGATGAGCAGCCGGGCGTCCTTCCCCAGGTCAGCCCCGAGGAAGCCGTCCAGCAACTCCCGGACGCCTTTCTCGGGGTCCAAGCGGCCGGCGAATCCCACGACCAGGCTGGCCCCCGGAACGCGCTCCTGGCGGAGCCGGGAGGTCCCGGGCCGGAACCGATCGGTGTCGACCGCGTTGGGGAGCACCTCGATCCGAGATCGATCGACCCCCACCTCCGCCAGTCGGCGGCGGTGGTCCTCGGCGAAGACGATCACCCGCTGATAGGCGCGCAGCCGGGGCGCCCAGAAGCGGTGGAGCTCCCGCATCACCAAGGCTCGCCGGCTCCCCACCCGGCCGAACGGCAAATGGAAGGTGACGACCGTGGCCGCCCCGGAGGCCCGTGCCTGGCGGCCCAGCCACCCATCCTCCAGGGTGAAGCTCAGCGAGGTGTGGACCACGTCCGGTCGAACCTCGGTCAGCCAGCGGGAGACCTCATGCCGGAACCCCCATCTGGGCACGGTGACGGTTTTGAAGCGCCAGGTTGGCCAGCCGGTCCGGTGCGCGTCATCCACCGGGGCAGTGAGCCCGTCTCGGCTGGCGTGGTGGAACCAGACCTCGACCCCCCGCTCCAGGAGCCCGCGCACAACCTCCGCGGAGTAGGTGGTGAGGCCGTCCGCGCGGGCGCCCACGGCGTGACCGAACCAGGCCAGGCGGAGCCGCCCCGCGGCGGCCCCTTCAGGCGACTGGGAGGTCAAGCAGGCGGTCCTGGCTGAAGGGGAACCACTGCTCGGGCCAGCGCCGCACCGCCGCCTCGAACACGGGGATAACCTGGCGCAGGGCCTCGGCCGGGTCCGTGCCCGGCCCGACGGCCACCGGAGGATGGACCTCGACCAGGTAACCGCCGTTGGGCGTCCGCACGCAGGTGGTGGGCACCAAGGGGGCTCCGGTGCGAGCGGCGAGGATGCCGGCGGCGGCCGAAAACCTGGTCCTGTGGTTGAGGAACTCGACCTCGACCGAGGGGGTGTTGCCGGGGATATCGACGACCAAGCCCAGCCACCGCCCGGAGCGCAGTCGTTGCAGCAGGTATCGGGGTGATCGCGACGCCAGCACCGCCTGGACCCCGATCTTCCCTCTGGCCCAGATGATCAGCTCGGACATCGTGACGCTGCCCTCGTCGGCCATGACCGCAGTGAGGCTGATCCCGTTGGCCGCCGCCAGCGCGGCAGGCACGTCCCAGCTCCCGTGGTGAATCAACACCAGGATCCCCGGCTTTCCTTCCAGCTGCCGGCTGAGGATGTTGGCCTCGATCCCGCAGCCCCGCATCTCCGACACCACCCGGGCCCTGGGCAGGCCGCTGGCGTACAGGAAGTCGATGGAGGTGCGCGCGTACTCCCGATAGCTCCGGGCGGCCAGCCTCCGGGCCTCCCTCCGGGTCAGCCGGGGGAAGACCGCCCGGTAGTTCCCGATGGTCACCCGCCGGCGCCTTGGCTGCAGGGCGAAAGCGGCGTTGCCGATCGGGTCGGAGATGCGGTACCGGTGCCGGCCCAGCGCTCGCACACCGGCGGCGACCGCGTTCAGGCCCAGCCTCAGGGCCAGCGGCGGGAGATTCGCTTGACGTTGAGGCACGGGGCGATTGTCGCAGCCGCTTCCGGGAGAACCGGGGCCGGCTCGGGTAGTACGTTCCATCTGTGAACCACCTGGCTGAGGAGACCAGCCCCTACCTCCGGCAGCACCGAGACAATCCGGTGGACTGGTACCCGTGGGGAGAGCCGGCCTTCCGGCGGGCGCGCGACGAGGACCGTCCCATCCTGCTCAGCGTTGGGTACTCCGCCTGCCATTGGTGCCACGTGATGGCCCACGAGAGCTTTGAGGACCCGGGGGTGGCCGAGCTCCAGAATCGACTCTTCGTCAACATCAAGGTGGACCGCGAGGAGCGCCCTGATGTGGACCGCGTCTACATGGACGCCCTCCAGGCCATGACCGGTGGCGGGGGCTGGCCGATGACCGTCTTCCTGCTGCCGGACGGGAGGCCCTTCTTCGCTGGGACCTACTTCCCTCCCCAGGACCGCCAGGGACTTCCCGGGTTCAGCCGGGTCATGGAGTCGCTGGCGTCCGCCTACCGAGACCGGCGCCCGGAGTTGGTCGCCAAAGCCGACCAACTGAGCCAGGCGCTGTCCCCAGTCCCCCTGATCTCGCCCGGCCCCACTGGCGAGGGGATGTCCCAAGTCCTGGCCACCGCCGAGAAGAGGCTGGTTCAGAGCGCCGAGCCCGAGTACGGCGGCTTCGGGGAGGCGCCGAAGTTTCCCCAGTGCGCGGCCCTGGACTTCCTGCTGACGAGGGAGGCGCTCAACCAGAGCGCGGCGGCGGGGGAGGTGGTCCGGCGCGCTCTCTTAGCCATGGCCGCGGGGGGGATCAGAGACCAGCTGGGCGAGGGGTTCCATCGCTACAGCGTCGACCGGCGCTGGGCGGTACCCCACTTCGAGAAGATGCTCTACGACAACGCCCAGCTGGTGCGCCTCTACCAGCGCAGCTGGCGGGCTCACGGCGACCCTTGGCACCTCGACCTCGCCCGGAGGACGGCGGACTTCCTGATCGACCAGATGGAGCTGCCCCAGGGCGGCTTTGCGGCCAGCCTCGACGCCGACACCGAGGAGGGCGAGGGGGCCTTCTACGCCTGGACCCAAGAGCAGCTCATCTCCGTGCTGGGGCCGGAGCGACTCGAACTTGCGGAGAGGCTCTTCGGCGGCCCCGGCGAAGCCCGGACCGAGCAGGGGGGGACGGTGCTTCGAGGCGGGCTGGACCCGCAACCTCCCGGAGCCGAATTCAGCCGCGAGGAAGCGGAGCTGCGCGCGGCCAGGGAGTCGATGGTGCAACAGCTGGGGCAGGCTCGATCTTTGCGGCCGGCGCCCCATCGCGACGACAAGCTGATCGTCGGCTGGAACGCACTCGCGATCTCGGCCCTCACTGAGCTGGCGCTAGCCGCGGACCAGCCCCGCTACCTGGACGTGGCCCTGCGTTGTGCCGAGGCGATCCTGACCAGCGCCAGCGCCGACGGCCAACTCCGCCACCTCTTCGACGGCTCCAGCGCCCGCTTCACGGCGACCTTGGACGATCTCGCCGGGATGGGGTTGGCGGCCCTGGCGCTCCACGAGGCGACCGGGGATGCCAGTTGGTTCGATCTGGCGGTGGACCTAGCGCTGCGGATCGAGACGGAATACCGCGACCCCCTGGGTCCTGGCTGGTTCGACACCCCGCAGGACCACGACCCCAACCTCAAGGCGCGTCCCCGGAGCCTGGAGGATGGAGCTCAGCCCTCCGGCGTCTCTTTGATGACCGAGCTGTGCCTGCGCTTGCACGCCCTCACCGGCGAGGGATCCTGGCGCGTTCGGGCAGTCGCCGTCCTGGAGGCCATGGCGAGCGCGGTCGAGCGATTCCCGGCCGCCTTCGGCGCCCTCCTCTCAGCTATGGCGATCCTGGACTCGGGGCAGATCGAGGTGGCCCTCGTGGCCGCCGACCGAGAACGCTCCCACTGGCCTCTGCTGCGGCGGGCTCGGTCCGACCTGAGGCCTCAGGTCGTGGTGGGAGTGGGTCGGGTTCGGGCGGGCCATACCGAGGCTGAGCTGGGACCTCCGCTGGTGCTCTCGCGGCCGCTCCTGGCCGGGGTCCCGACCGCCTACGTCTGCCGGGATTTCGCCTGTCGAATTCCGGTCACCGATGGCCCGGGGCTTGACCGGGAACTCAGTGGCGCTGGGATCGCATAGGCTGATCGGGACTTCGACGCAGGACGGGTTGCGGAGGTGAGGGATGGTGGCTGACCCCGGGAATGAAGAGCCCGTGGCCTCGGCGCGTCCGCTGGCGGTGGTCACCGGAGCCAGCGCGGGGATTGGCGAGGCGATCGCTCGCCGGCTGGCGAAGGAAGGGTTTCGGCTGCTGTTGGGGGCTCGCCGAGAGGACCGGATCCAGCGGATCGCCAAGGAGCTCGGCGCGGAGGGGAAAGTCCTGGACGTCAGCGACGAGGCGAGCGTGGCCGCCTTCTGCGCCGGAGCCGACGATGCCCAGCTGCTAGTCAACAACGCCGGCGGCGCCCGGGGCACCGACCGGGTCGCCGAGGCAAACAGCGCCGAGTGGCGCTGGATGTGGGAGGTCAACGTGCTGGGGCTGATGCAGGTGACCCGAGCTCTGCTCCCGGCCCTGGAGAGATCGGGCCGGGGCCACATCGTCAACATATCGTCCACCGCCGGGCTGGAGGTCTACGAGGGCGGCAGCGGCTACACCGGCGCCAAGCATGCGGTCCATGCGATCAGCCAGACCCTGCGGCTGGAGTTGTCGGGTCGCCCGGTCCGNNTGGCAACCCCGAGCGGGCGGCCGCCGTCTATCACGGGGTGACCGCTCTCACCGCGGCGGACGTCGCTGACGTGGTGGCTTTCGCCGTGACTAGGCCGCCCCACGTCAACCTGGACCAGATCGTGATGCGCCCACTACAACAGGCCTCGGCCTACAAGATCAGCCGGCGCGACTGACCTGCCCCCTCGGCTAGTCCCCGACCTCCGCCGGGCGTCCCGGGTCCCTGGCCCACTCGCTCCAGGAACCCGGGTAGAGCTGCACCCCCGGGATACCGGCGGACTCCAGGGCCAGGATCAAGCTGCAAGCGGTGACCCCTGAGCCGCAGTAGGCGACCGCTGGCGGGCGTCCGCCGGTGGCCGCGGCGCTGCGGGCGGCCAGCTCTTCGTCAGCGATCACCTGTCCATCCCGATAGGCCTCGGTCCAGGGGAGGTTGCCAGCGCCCGGGATGTGCCCGGGGCGTGGATCCAGCGGCGAGGGGGCACCCCGAAAGCGCTCCCGGCTCCGGGCGTCGAGCACCGCCGCCCCGGAGGCCAGCAGGCGCGCTGTCTCAGCGGCGGAGACCCATCCCCGGAACGAGGTGGCCGCAAAATCTCCGGGCTCGGCCGGCACCGCTCCGTTCTCGAGCGGTCCGCCCGACGCGATCCAGCTCTGAAGGCCGCCGTTCAGGACCGCCACCTGGGCGTGCCCGGCGGCTCGCAACAGCCACCAGGCCCTCGCCGCGGAGCCGCTGCCGCCGTCGTAAGCGACCACCCGGCTGGCCTTCGAGACCCCGGCCTGCTGCATGGCCTTGGTGAATTGCTCGGCGGAGGGCAGCGGGTGCCGGCCGGCCGGCCCCGGAGGGCCCGCCAGCTCCTGGTCCAGATCGACGAAGCGGGCACCGGGTAGGTGGGTGGCCAGGTAGCTGCCCTGATCGGCGCCCTTGGGCAGTG
>PKXE01000191.1 GCA_003132265.1 Candidatus Dormiibacterota bacterium
CAGCCGGCTGAACTGAGCGGGTAGAGGAGCTGGCTTTTCGGACGGAGTGCGCTATCCCCTCGGGATGCCCCCCTTAGGGAGCGGCACAGGGGGGGCTGGGATCAGCCCCGGCGGCGGCCTCCAGGACCGGGGGATTCGGCGGTCCCCGGGGAGCAGAGGGGGAGCGGAGCGGACGGGAGCCCCCGCCAGCCTCCGGCCTCCGTCGGAGGGGCCCAGGTCGCCGATCAGGGGGAGGTGATCGGACCGGTGGGGGCGGGCGCGGCCCGGGTCCACCCGCGCTCTGTGACAGCAGCCGGCGACCGGCGCAGCCCGGCCGCGGGCCGCGAAAGTTGAGGTGGGCATGGGGAGGGAGGTGCGGCCTGGTCGAGCCTGGACCGGCGAGGCCAGCCAGACCAATCTGTCCAACCGCACCGTCCCTGGGGGTTGGTTGCGTCGCGTACGGGGCTTACCGGTGANNCTTACCAGTGATCGGCAGGGCCTATTCCGCCGATCACAGATACCGCCAATTCGGACTCGCCATCATGGCGGTAGCGCCTGTCGGCCGCCGCACGCGGACTTGCCCACCCGCCGCGCGGGGTAAGTGCGGTGCATCCCGGGCGCCTTGGATCAGTTTTACGGCAGATCTGGTGGCCCGCGGGCGGCCCCAGTCCGGATGGTGGAGAGCCGACGAAGACTGGCGTCGTGGAAGCCCCCTCAAAGATGCGATTTGCGCCCGAACCTACGGACCAATCCGCTCGTAGGAACCGCTGCGCGTCTCTGAGCGGCCCTGACCGCTGCCGGGCTCGGACCGGGACGGCACCCGCGTTGGCCTCCGCCGCCACGGGGCTGGGGTCGGTAGGTCGGCGACCACAGCCCGAGTCTTCCCCTGGTTCGTCGTTCCGAGGANNCTCTGGCCTTCTCTCCGTGGACCGTTTCGGAGCCGCTGATCTCCCCATCTAGTGATAACCCGTAGTTACCGGCCGCTCCACGGCCAGGAATTTCCGATACGGACCTCCGTGCGATCCTGGAGTCATGAGGCAACAGAAGCCGAGCTCCCCCGAATTCACCCGTGCCCCGGGCCTGGCGGAGGCCGCCGAGCTGCTCTGCCGGGGCCGGCGGAGGGCGTAGTTGCGCCCGAACCCGGTGGCGAGGCAGAGGGAGTCGAGCAGCTGTCCCCGCTCGATTCGCAGTGCTCGCCGGTACTTGGGCCCCAAGTCCTCGGCGAACTCATCCCGCTCCCGAACTCGCATGGACCCTACCCCCTTACGGCCGATCTCCGGCGGCCGCCCCTCGGGGTCACTCCCTGGGGAGGGCACGATCGCCCTGGGTGCGATCCTGGCTGAGGGAATACGGGCTGTAGACACCGGACTATGCTTGCCGCTATACTCTCCAACCATCTCGCTATGCCTACTCAGACCCTGGCGGACACCGCCTACGCGAACCTAAGATCTCGAATCACATCCCTTGAGATCCCGCCCGGAAGTGGTTTTACGGAAGGCCAGATCGCACGTGAACTCGGCCTCAGCAAGACCCCAGTCCGGGAGGCGCTCACGAGATTGAGGTTTGAGGGACTAGTCTTGGTTGACCAGAAGGTGGGCTACCGCGCCTCAGCGGTCACGATCAAGGACGCCCGCGAGTTCTTCGCCCTGCGGACCCTGCTGGAGGGTGAGGCGGCCCGCTTGGCGGCTACCCAGGCAGTGGACGAGGAGCAGCTCCGGACACTCGACGAGCTTTGCAGCAGCAGCTACTCTCCTGTGGACGCTCCCAGTGTTGACCGCTTCCTGGCCGCGAACACCCGCTTTCACATCATGATTGGTCGCGCGGGAGGCAACGAGCGTTTAACCGGAATGCTGGAAGTCATGTTGGTGCAGATGGAACGGCTCTTCCGGATAGGGCTGCTGCTGAGCTCCAGGGCCGAGGAAATCGTTCACGAACATCGGGACCTAGTGAAGGCGATCATGGCCGGGGATGCAGAGCTGGCGCGGCAGGTGGCGGTGGCCCAGGTTCATGCGTCCCAACGCATGGTGCTGGACGCCCTTATTTCCAGTTCCGAAGTGACCACGACCCCGATCGGGATGCCAAGCCTCAAGGAGCTACGCAATGGCCATATCTGAGCGTGCCATCTCAAAGGCGAGGCCGTCACTACTCGGGGAGTCGATAGAAGTGCCGCTGGTCACTGGTGAGTTACGGCGGTACGTCAATCTCGACTACGCAGCAAGTGCGCCCCCTCTGGCCGAGGTAGTCAGTGCCCTCGAGCAGTTCCTGCCCTATTACAGTAGCGTACACCGCGGAGCCGGCTACAAGTCGCAAATTTCAACCGCTGCCTATGAAGGCGCTCGAACCGCCGTCCACGCCTTCTTTGGCGCGCGCCCTGACGATGTCGTGGTCTTCACCCGCAATACGACTGACTCCATCAATTTGCTAGCGGAATCGCTGCCTGATGAGGCGTCGGTAGTGACGTTCTCATCCGAGCATCACGCCAACCTTCTACCCTGGCAGAAGGGCAAGCTGCGAGTCACCTACCTGACGGCTCCCCAGAGCGCCGAGGATGCTATCGAACGGCTTGACAAGCA
>PKXE01000193.1:0-1766 GCA_003132265.1 Candidatus Dormiibacterota bacterium
TCCGGCAGGGCAGCCAGCCCCAAAGCACACCCCGCACCCGGTAACCTCCTCCCCCTCCCCTTCGCCGCTCCCGGTCCCGGCAGCGGAGTCAGGCGTCCTTCCCTGGTCGCTAGGTTCGCCCCTCAGCCGCGAGGTCGTACTGCCGGGGCCGGGGCCCAGTGAACTCACGATTCTCGGTGGCCTCACCGCCGGGGGCGGATCCTCGTCGAGCGTCGCCACGCTGGACACGACCAGCGGCAACCTGACCAACGCCGGATCCCTGACCGGCCCCCTGCACGACGCCGCGGGCGCAAGTCTGGCGGGCAAGGATGTGGTCTTCGGAGGAGGCACCGCGGCGAGCACCGCCGCCGTGCAGACCCTCCCGGCTACCCTGGGCTCGGCGGTCGCGAGCGGCAGCCTCCCCCAGGCCCGCTCTGACTTGGCCGCCGCCGTGATCGGCCACACCGCCTACGTGGTGGGGGGATACGACGGTTCCAACTTTGACCGGGCGGTCCTGGCCACGACAGATGGAACGACCTTCCAAGTGGTGGCTTCGCTGCCGGTTCCCGTCCGCTACCCAGCGGTCGCCAGCTTGGGCAGGAAGCTATACGTTTTCGGCGGCCAGACCGCCAACGGCGAAGCGACATTCGCGGTCCAGATGGTCGATCCCGCTAGTCGCTCGGCCAAGGTCGTCGGGGCCCTGCCCGAGCGGGTCACCGGAGCCAGCGCGGTGACCTTGCAGGGAGTCCTGTACGTGATGGGCGGCGAGACCTCCGCCGCCGGCGGCACCGCTCCCAACCCCACCATCTGGGCGTTCGACCCGAATACCGGGCGCGCCCTCGCTGCCGGTCTGCTGCGCGTCCCCGTGTCCCACGCAAGCATCGCGGCTTTGCATAATCGCGCGTGGCTAGTGGGCGGGGAGACCGCCAGCGGTCCGGTGGCCACCGTGCAGATGTTGATGCCCAACTTGGCGTTCGGCACAGCCGGCGTGCCCGGAGCGGGATCCCCCTTCTTCGGCGGCGATCTGCTCATCGCCGACAGCGGCAATAACCAGATCCTGCTGCTCAACCCGCGGGGGCAGGTGACCTGGACCTACCCCAGCGCCACGGCCCCGGCGCCACCTGGGGGCTTGGTCTACCCGGACGATGCCTTCTTCGCGGATCACGGTACGGCGATCGTCATGAACATGGAGGCCTACCACGAGATCGTCAAGATCGCCTACCCGTCCGGCAAGGTGCTGTGGACCTACGGCCACCCCGGGGTAGCCGGCAGCGCTCCCGGCTATCTGCACACCCCGGATGACGCCTATCAGCTCAAGAGCGGGCAGATCTCCGTCGCAGACATCGACAACTGCCGGGTCTTGATCATCAATTCCGATGGCAGCCTGGCGCACCAGATCGGAACGACCGGCGTCTGTCACCACCTCCCGCCCAACGAACTCGGCGCACCCAATGGGGACACCCCGCTAACCGATGGGAACATCCTGATTTCCGAGATCTTCGGATCGTGGGTGAGCGAATACACCCCCGCGGGAACCCTGGTATGGGCCGCGCATCTGGCCTTGAGCTACCCGTCCGACCCGCAACAGATCGGCCCCGACCTCTACCTGATCGCCGGGTACACCCAGCCCGGAGTGATCCTCGAGTTCAACCAACTGGGCCAGACCCGGTACAGCTACCAGGTGACCTCGGGGCCCGGTGAATTGAATCACCCGTCGCTGGTGGAGTTGCTACCCAGCGGCGTCTTCATGCTCAACGACGATGACAACAACCGCATGCTCGCCATCG
>PKXE01000193.1:1812-6371 GCA_003132265.1 Candidatus Dormiibacterota bacterium
CGCGGGAAGTGGAAACCGCAGGGACCCGAAAAAGGCGGTTGCCTGCCAACGGAGCCCCGGAGCCCCGACCGCCGGGTCAGAGGGGAATCATCTCCACCACCGTGCCCTGCTCCAGCCGCGCCCCCCGGGCAGGCAGAGCCAGAAGGGCGTCGGCCCGGGCTAGCGAGAGGGTGGCGCCACTGCTCTGCGACCCCGCCAACCGGACCCCGGGTAGCTGCCCCGGGCGGGGGCGCACCACCGCCCGNNGCGTCACCGGTGCCGGATCGGTGGCTCCCTGCATCGCCAGAAGGCAGCAGGACCCGAAGAGGATGAAGGTGACGGTGGCGGAGACCGGGTTGCCGGGCAAGCCGAGAAAGATGCTGCCATGCAGCTCGCCGAAAGCGATCGGGCGTCCGGGGCGCATGGCCACCCGCCACAGCCGCAGCCGCCCCAGGCGCTCCACCGTGGCCCGGACGTGGTCGTGGTCGCCGACGCTCACCCCGCCCACCGTTACCACGAACTCCGCAGCGCTGGCCGCCTCCAGCAACACCTGCTCCACGACGTGGGGGTCGTCGCCGACCCGGCGCCTCAGCGTCACCTCACCACCGGCGCCGGCGATCATCGCCTCGATGGCTGGTCCGGCGGTGTCGTAGATCTGTCCCGGACCGAGTCGGCTGCCGGGGGGCCGGATCTCGTCTCCCGTGGTGATCAGCGCCACGCGGGGCCGCTTTGAGACCTTGACCGTGGCCAGGCCGGAGGCCGCTAGCGGCGCGAGGTCGGTGGGCCGAAGTCGGTGCCCGGCCGGCAGGATCCGGTCTCCCGGGGAGAGGTCCTCCCCGGCCCGGCGGACGGCGTTACCGGGCCGGGGCCGCTCCAGGATCAGCACCTCGGTCTCGCCCCGGTCGGTCCATTCGTAGGGGACGACAGCGTCGGCCCCGTCGGGAAGGGGCGCGCCGGTCATGACCTTGGCGCAAGTGCTCGCCTGGATCGCGACGGCCCCGGGGGCCATCCCGGCCGCCATCTCCCCCACGACCGGCAACCGGAGCGGCACCTTCCGCACGTCCTCGGCGCGAACGGCGTAGCCGTCCATGGCGCTGTTGTCCCAGGGCGGCAGCAGCACCTCGGCCACCACATCCGCGGCCAGCACCCGAGCGACGGCCNNCACTTAGCCGGGCACCCTGCCAGATAGCGGTCAGAGGTTCCCGCGCGCCTCCTGCTCGCGCTCGATGGCCTGGAAGAGAGCCTGGAAGTTGCCCTTGCCGAAGCCGCGGCAACCCTTGCGCTGGATCACCTCGAAGAAGAGAGTGGGGCGGTCCTCGACCGGGCGGGTGAAGATCTGGAGCAGATAGCCGTGCTCATCCCGGTCGACCAGGATGTTGAGCTCGCGCAGCCTCTGCATGTCCTCGTCGATGGGGCCGACTCGCTCTGGAAGGCTCTCGTAGTAACTGTCGGGAGCGCGCAGGAACTCGGCCCCCTGGCGGCGCAGCCAGTCGACACTCTCGACGATATCCTCGCTCTGCAGGGCGATGTGCTGGACCCCCGGGCCGTGGTAGTAGTCGAGGTACTCGTCGATCTGCGATTTGCGCAGCCCCTTCGCGGGCTCGTTGATCGGGAAGGTGACCCGACCCTCCCTCCCCCCGCGCACCACCTTGCTGCGCAGCGCGGAGTACTGGGTGGCGATGTCGCTCTCGTCGAACTCCTGGAAGACATCGAAGCCGAAGACCCGGTTGTACCAACTCACCCACTCGTCCATGCGCGTCAGCTCGACGTTGCAGACGCAGTGGTCGACCAACCGCAGCCCGGCACCAGCGCCACCTTTGAACTCATCGCGATAGCCGGGCAGGAAGCTCCCCCCGTACTCCGCCCGCTCGACGAAGGTGTGGACCGTGTCCCCGAAAGTCCGCACCGTGGCCAGCCGCACCGCCCCCCGCTGGTCCTCCAAGACGTGGGGCTCCGCGACCGGTCGGGCCCCGCGGCTGACCGCGTCCTGGAAGGCGGCGAAGGCATCGTCCACGGTGAAGGCTAGGGTCCGGACCCCATCGCCGTGAAGTCGGACGTGGTCGGCTATCTCGCCGTCGGGGGTGAGCGGCGCCGTCATCACCAGGGTGACGTCTCCCTGCCTGAGGGCGTAGGAGGCGCGATCACGCACCCCAGTCTCGGGGCCCTGGTAGGCGACCACATCGAAGCCAAAGGCGGTGCGGTAGAAATGGGCCGCCTGGCGGGCATTGCCGACGAAGAATTCAATGTGATCGACCCCCTCCAGGGAGGTCTCGCGGTATTCGGGAGCAGCCAGATCAGGCTCGGTTCCCGCCTTCACTCTTCAGGCCTCGATTGGGCTAGCTGCATGGCCGCCTCCTTGCGCCGGATGGGCCGACCCCCCCAGCGTACCGCGCGGCCGCCGCCGGCGGCGAGGGTCGGCATCGGCTGCCTTGGCTCAGGGGCGGTACGCTGACTGAGATGGACCTCGGCTCCCCGCCTCGCGCGCCCGGGTGGCGCTGCTGCCTGCCGACCTCGGACGCCACCACCATCTCGCTCAGCTGCCCCTTGGAACCCGGCCGGCCCTGGCTGGCGGGCACGGCCCTCGACATCCTCCGCCAGGAGGCGCAGACCCAGTCCGACCCAGACGGGGACCGCTACGCGATGGGTCGCCGGCGCGGTGCCCCTTTGATGCTGGGCGAGCCACTGCTCTGGAATGGGGTCCCCTTGATCGCGGAGGCCGTTGAGCCGGAGGGGGGGACAGCGGGCGAGCTCACCCTCCGGCTCCCACCCTGGTCAGAGCTGGCGGATCGGATCCCGGAAGAGCGGCTCTGGGCGGTGACCGACAAACTGGCCGCCGAATTTGCGGCCAGCTGCGGGGTCGTCTCGGACGGTCGGGCGATCGGCTACCCGGACCTGGGTGAGCCCAGGTCCGCCGCTTTGCGGCTGCAGCTTCTGCACATCGGAGTGCTGGTCCCAGCACCCTGGCTGAAGTTCCTGCGGTTGGGCTCCACCCCGTACCAGGAGCTGCCCCAGAGCCGGCTGGTGCTGGTGCTGGAGTAGCCCCGGCCTAACTCAGCCGGGAGATCGCAGGGAGCTGGCCTGGCGACGCTTGGCGGCGGTCGCCGAGAGCAATTCCAGGATGCAGCGGTTGGCGTTCTGGGCGGTCAGCTCAGCGGGGTCCAGGGCGGGGGCGACCTCGACCACGTCCATCGCCACGACCGGCGTGTACAGCGCGACCTCCCGGATGGCCCGCAAGAGGTCGGCGGGAGTCATCCCGCCCGGCTCGGGGGTGCCGGTGCCCGGGGCAAAGCCGGGATCGAGCACATCGATGTCGACCGAGAGGTAGATGAACTCGGGCCCGTCCAGGGCCTCGGCGACCGCCCGCCGGACCACCTCAGAGATCCCCAGCCGCCAGATCTCATCCATGAGGTGCCAGCGCAGCCCCGCGGCTTTCATCCATTCGAAGACCTCGCGAGGTGGCCAGTAGCCGCGCAGCCCGATCTGGACGAAATTGGGTCCGGGGACCGCCCCCGACTCCACCAGGCGGCGCATCGGGGTGCCGTGGGAGAGCGGGTTGCCGAAGCTCTCGGGGGCGGTGTCGGCGTGGGCGTCGAAGTGGACGATGCCCAGCCGGCCCCGGCCCACGACGTCGGCGACCGCGGTTGCCGACGGGAGGGTCACCGAGTGGTCCCCACCGATCACCACCGGGATGATCCCCCGCGAGGCGACCTCGTGGACCCGCTGCCGGATCGCCTCGTGCGAGGGCTCGACCAGCCCCGGCGGGCAGACGGCATCGCCGTAGTCGACGAGCGTCAGCTCTTCGAGCGGAGCGACCTCCAGGTCAATGTGCCAGTCGGGGGGCTGGTTGTTGGCGACTCGCACCGCCCTCGGCCCGAACCTGGCCCCCGGCCGGAAGGTGGTGGAGTCGTCCCAGGGGGCTCCCACGATGGCGAAGTCGGGCTTCCAGCGGTCCAGCTCATCGGGCTCACTTAGCTGGACCACCTTGGCGAAGGAAGTCGGGCCCAGGTACGAGGGACCCTCCATCTGGCGGCGCCGGTTGGGGGGGATCTGGGGGCGGTCCAACCTCAAGCGCTCCCCCTGACAGCCGGAAGCGCGTGGCGGAAGGAAGGGACCGAACAGGGTGACATCCGGCCGCCCATTATCGCGGTCGCGAGACCCGTGGGCTCAGCGCCTCTTCGTGGCCGGCTCCAGCCTCTCCACTCTGACCCGGCCCTCCAGCCCCAGATACACGACCATGATCCGCTCCATGATCTGTTCGAAGGCCTGGGGGTCCCAGCCGTCCACCAACTCCCGCATCCGCTCGCGATGACGCTCGGCGATCTCGGCGACCACCCACCAGCCCTTGTCGGTGAGGCTGAGGACGATCCGCCGCCGGTCCGAGGGCAAAGGGGCCCGGGAGATCAGACCCCCCTCCGAGAGAGAGCGGCTCAGCACCGAGATATGGGCCCGGCTGGAGGCCAGTTGCTCCACCAGCTCCTGCTCCTGAACGCCCTCCAACCCCGCCCCGCCCAGGACCAGCACCGCGTGGTAGCCGAGCGGGGTCAGGCCGGCCTCGGAGGCAGCGGCGTCGAGCATCGTCA
>PKXE01000107.1:0-2512 GCA_003132265.1 Candidatus Dormiibacterota bacterium
GTTCCGGCCGGCCGGCCGGAACCTAGCTTGGCCGGGTCTCCGACGGCTACTTCTTGGTTTCCCAGAAGAGCCGAGCCACCTCGTCGACCTTCGCCCGCAGCTCGGCGGCCTTCTCGGCGTCGACGTTCTGCTTGGTGGCGGACGCTGCCTTGAGGGTCTTCCAAACCAGATCGTGGAGTTCGGGGAACTTCTCCAGGTGCTCAGGCTTGAAGTAGTCGCTCCAGAGCACCTGGATCTCGTGCTTGACCCGTTCCGCGTGCTCCTCCTTCACGGTCACCATGCGGACGAAGGAGTTGCGCCTCGCCTCGGAGTCGTCATCGGGGAGGGCCTTGATCTTGGTGACCATGGTCTCCACGGTCTGGGCCGCCAGCTGGGCCTCGTGCGGGTCGTAGATCCCGCAGGGGATATCGCAGTGGGCGTGGACTACTCGCCGGGGGGCGAGACGTGCTGTCAATCTGCCAATCATGCTGAACTCCCTCAACCGCAACTTCGCTAGGCCCCAGGTGGGACCTCAGCCAAACGTACCATCAGGCCGTGGTCAGCGGCAAACTCGCTCGACTAGCCGGGCCAATTCGCCAGCTGGCGCCCCAGCTGGCGGTGGTGTCAGGTCGGAGCATGGAACCAACGCTGAAGGAGGGTGCGTGGGTTGTGGTTGGGCGACCGTCCCCGAGTGGCCCCCGACTTGGCCAGGTGGTGGTGGTGGAGCATCCTCACCGAGCTGACTTCGAGCTGATTAAACGGGTCTCGGCTCTCAGCCGGGAGCGCCGGCTGGTCTGGGTCGCCGGCGACAACCGGAGCGCCAGCACCGATAGCGAGGACTTCGGCCCGCTGCCGCTGGAGTTGGTTCGCGGGGTGGTCCTGGCCCGCATCCGGCCGCTGCCCTGGCGCTGGCTGCGGCCGGATCCCAGCCGACTCGGCTGAGCTACACCCCGAGCCGACGTGACGGCGGCGGCTTCGAACTGGCACCATAGGACCCGAGATGAGCGAATCAGAGCTACCGCCGCCGCCTCCCAAAGCCCCGGAGCCGCCCCGAGAGACCTTCGTCAGCAGCGCTCCCGCCCAGAAGAAGGACAAGAAGCGCAAGAAGAAAGTCTCGCGCGAACCGCCGCGGGGTCGGGGCCGCTGAGTTCGGTCCCCGGCCGCCCCGACCGGCGGCTGGCGCTGGCGACCGCCCGCTACGCGGTCCAAGCCGGCGGAGCTGTGATCAAAGCCGCCGGGGTGGGCTTCCACGCCACCGAGAGCAAGGGCCCGGGCGACTACGTCACTGCCGTGGACCGCGAGAGCGAGGCGGTGGTCGTCCGCATCCTCGCCTCAGTCTTCCCGGGGCTCCCCATTCTGGCCGAGGAAAGGGGCGGGGAATTCCCCGAGAACGGGTGGGTGGTGGACCCGCTGGACGGCACCACCAACTTCAGTCGCGGTTTTCAGATGGTCGGCGTCTCGGTGGCTTTGCTCGAAGGTGGTGAGCCGGTAGTCGGGGCGGTTCACGCCCCCTTCCTGGGATTCACCTTCACCGCCGCCGCCGGTGAGGGCGCCCACGACCAAGCGGGCCGGCGGCTCAAATTGGGGGATCCGGATCCTCGGCAGGCGGTGGTGTCCACCGGATTCCCCTTCAAGACGCCCGAGCAGATCCCTCGCCTGGTCGGCACTTTGGAGCGGGTGCTCAAGCGGGTGGAGGATCTCCGCCGGCCGGGGGCGGCCAGCCTGGACCTGGCCTTCACCGCGGCCGGCGTCTTCGACGGTTTCTTCGAGCTCGGGCTCAAGGTTTGGGACATCGCCGCCGGGGCGCTGCTGGTCACTGAGGCAGGCGGGGTGGTGTCGGACTGGGAGGGGGCGGCTGGGCTGCCCCGGAGCGGCAACATCGTGGCCGGGTCGCCGAGGGTCCACGCCGCTCTGTTGGAGGCGACCAGGGCTCGCTCAGGGGCGGACGGTGACCTTTCCACTTGTCCCTGAGCCGACTCGCTTGCCGTCCTCCTGGGGCACCACCTTGACGCTGTAGGTCCCCGGGTGAAGGGGGATGACCGTGATCACGACTGGCACCACCGCGTTGGTCTCCAGGATCTCACCGCACGACCGGCCGTCCCGCCACTCGCTGCCGGGGGTGCCGAGGAAGGTGACCCGCACCACCTTGAACTCGGCGGCAAGGTTTCCGCCCACGCAGGCGGGGTCCATGGCGCCTCCCGCGGTGTCGTCGAGGGCAAAGGTGAAGGCGTTCCGATGACCGACCTGGAGGCTTCCGGTGGGCAACGCGCCGTTGAGTTGGGCCCGCGGGGCGCCCTCACCGGAGCTCACCTCCTTGAGGCTCGTGATCACGTCGGAGAACACCGCCACCACGATGAAGACGATCACCCCCAGGGTGATCCACTGTCCGGTCGTTAGTCTAGGAAGCGGAAATCTGAGTGGGCTCACGCTAAGCCGAGACTAGCGGTTCCCCGGGGCGCAGCCTGGAAGTGCGCGGAGGTAGGGCTTGACCTTCATCGAACAGGTGCTGGCGGGCGAGATCTTGGACTCCCGG
>PKXE01000107.1:2522-7372 GCA_003132265.1 Candidatus Dormiibacterota bacterium
GGCGAGGCGCACCGCTTCGGCGGCCGGGGGGTGACCCGGGCCGTGGCCAACGTGAACGAGGTTCTGGCCCCTTTGCTCTTCGGCCTGGACGCTCTCGACCAGCGCGAGGTGGACCGCCGCCTCGTCGAGGCCGACGGCACTCCTGACAAGTCCCACTTCGGGGCCAACGCTCTGCTGGGGGTCAGCCTGGCGGTCGCCAAGGCGGCGGCGGCCGCCCAGGAACTGCCGCTCTACCGCTACCTGGGAGGCGTGGACAGCTGCGTGTTGCCGCTGCCCCAGTTCAACATCCTCAACGGGGGCGTCCATGCCCGCACCTCGGTGGACTTTCAAGAGTTCATGGTGGTGCCCGTCGGGGTGGAGACCTTCGCCGAGGCGGTGCGGGCCGGCTCCGAGGTCTTCCAGTGCCTGCGCCAGGTGCTCCAGGAGAAGGGGTACGACACTGGCCAGGGTGATGAGGGTGGCTTCGCCCCCAGCCTCAAGAGCAACGTTGAGGCGGTGGAGCTGCTGCTGAGTGCCATCGAGCGCGCTGGCTACCGGGCTGGGGAGCAGGTCGCCCTGGCGCTCGACCCCGCCACCAGTCAGCTCTACGAGGACGGCCAGTACCACCTCCGGGGCGAGGGCCGGACCCTCACTCCCAGCCAGCTGATCGACCTCTGGCAGGACTGGGTCNNACCGAGCGGCTGGGGCCCAAAGTGCAGCTGGTGGGCGACGACATCTTCGTGACCAATCCCGCTCGCCTCCAGAGGGGGATCGATGAGGGGGTGGCCACCGCCATTCTCATCAAGCTGAACCAGATCGGGACCCTGAGCGAGACTCTGGACGTGGTCCAGCAGGCCCAGCGGCACGGCCTGGGGATCGTGATCAGCCACCGTTCGGGGGAGACCGAGGACACCACCATGGCCGACCTGGCGGTCGCGGTCAGCGCCGGCCAGATCAAGAGCGGGGCTCCCTCCAGGGGGGAGCGGACGGCCAAGTACAACCGCTTGCTCCGGATCGAGCGCGAACTGGGCAGCTCGGCGCGCTTCGCCAAGGGCGACTGGGTGACCCGCCGCCAGAGCCTGGCTCGGCCTTAGGCACCGCCAATCCCGACTGCTACAGTGGGGATATGCCGACTTCAGCCGAGAGAAGGCTGCAGGTCATGGCCCCGCCTCCGGACCGCCGCATCTCCGACTGCATCGGCAAGACGCCGCTGCTGCGCATCCACCTCTTCGAGGACGAGGCGCCTGACCTCTTGGTGCTGGGCAAGGCGGAGTTCATGAACCCGGGGGGGTCGGTCAAGGACCGCCCCGCCCTGCGGATGGTGCAGGAGGCCCAGCGCTCAGGGCAGCTGGGCCGGGGCCAGGTGCTGCTGGACAGCACCAGCGGCAACACCGGGGTCGCCTACGCCATGCTGGGGGCCGCCCTCGGCTTCCCAGTCAAGCTGGTCGTCCCCGACAACGTCGGCGAGGAGCGGCGCCAGCTGATGCTCGCCTACGGGGCGGAGCTGGTGCTGAGCGACCCCCAGGAGGGGTCGGACGGAGCCATCCTGCTCTGCCGGGAGATCCAGGCCGCTGACCCGGACCGCTACTTCAGCCCCGATCAGTACAACAACCCCTTCAATTGGCGCTCCCATTACGACACCACCGCGGTGGAGATCTGGGAGCAGACCGAGGGGGAGGTCACCATCTTCCTGGCCGGTCTTGGGACCTCGGGGACCTTCGTCGGGACCGCGCGTCGGCTGAAGGAGTTCAATCCCGCCATCAGCTGCATCAGCCTCCAGCCCGAGGACGCCTTCCATGGCCTGGAGGGCCTCAAGCACATGCCGACCGCGATTGTGCCGGGGATCTACGACCCCAGCGTGGCGGACCGCAACCTGGCTGGCCCGACGGGGGCCGCCTATGATCTGGCCCGGCGGCTGGCCCGCGAGGAAGGTATCTTGACCGGGCACTCCTCGGGGCTCGCGCTCTGGGGGGTCGATCAGTTGGTAGAGGAGGGCTTGCGCGAAGGTGTCGTGGTCTTGATCTTCCCCGACGGCGGTGTCCGCTACCTGAGCGCTGGGCTCTACGGGGCGAGCTGAGCGTGACCACGGCCGAGAAGCTGCTCTTCCCGGTCCAGTTGTTCGATCGGATGACCGAGTTCGCCGAGGTGGCCTACCCCTACGAGGGCTGCGGGGTGCTGGTGGGTATCCCTGGTTCATCGGTGGTGGCGGTCAGCGAGGTTTTCGAGGGGCGCAATCTGGTGGAGGACCGTCGTCGTGACCGCTACGAACTCGACCCCCGGGACATCATCCGGGCCGAGCGCGAGGCTCGCGAGGCCGGCCAAGAGGTGATTGGCTTTTACCACACCCATCCCGACCATCCGGCTCGGCCAAGTCAGTTCGACACCGATCGCGCCTGGCCGGCCTACCACTACGTCGTGATCTCGGTGGTGGGCGGCCGGCTGGCGGAGGCGACCGCCTGGACGCTGGTCGAGGGGGAGGAGCCCAACCGCTTCGAAGAGGTTCCCCTGCGGGGCGGTCATCGGGGTCCGGGCTATAATCCGCCCAGTCTTGTGGCGGAGGCCCCGTGAAGTCCGCGATCGGCATCCTGGAGATGATCCTGGCGCTCCTCGTGATCGTCACGATCCTGCTGCAGACCCCAAAGTCAAGCGGCCTTGGCGGCACGATCGGGGGCGGGACGGACACGGGTGGCGGCTATCGGACGCGCCGCGGACTGGAAAAGGTGCTTTTCCGCGTCTCCATCTGGCTCACGGTCGCCTTCGCCTTGGTGGCGGTCGTGCAGATTCGTCTGGGCGCCAGCTAGCCTCCGAGCTTCCCCCGGGGGGCGTCTTCAGCGCCGCCAGCCACCCGCTGCGGCTGGTGGCCTTGGTCGGCAGCGTGGTGGTGGTGGTGGGGGGCGTGGCGGCGCTGAGCATCTCCGTTGGGACCATGGCGACCCATCAGGTCTACGTCGAGGCGGCGGTCGCCCCGGTGGGGCCATCGGCCCTGAGCCCCTTGCTTTCGCCCAGCGACCCGGTGGCACAGACCGTCGGCGCTTTGACCGGCCCCGGCTTGATGGCGGCCGGGGCCGACGGGGAGCCGAAGCTGGGGGTGGCGACTAGCTGGCACTCAGAGGGCGGCGGAGTGCGTTACCGGTTCACCCTCTCGCCGAAGCGGCGCTGGTCCGACGGGCACCCCATCACCACCAAGGATGTCGCCTTCACCCTGGCGGTGCTGCAATCCTCCAGGTTTCCCAATCCCGACGTCGCGGCTCCCTGGACTGGGGTCTCGCTCTTCGCCAGCTCGCTCTGGACCGGAACCTTCGTGCTGCCGGGACCCAGCGCCAGCTTCGCCACCGCCGCCGAGGAGGCAGTGCTGCCCGCCGCCCACTACCAGTCCTTGCCCGACCTCTTCTTTCGGGGTGGTCAGCACACCGACGCTCTCTTTGCCCCCAGCGCGGGACCCTTCCGGGTGGTGGGCAACAGCGCCGAGCAGGTCAGCCTCTCGCGCAATCGGTACTACCGTCCCCGCCCGATCCTGGACGGCTTCAAGGTGCTCTTGGAGCCGAGCTCGGCGGCGGTCGACCAACTGCTGGCCCAGGGCACCGTCGACGGGTGGCTGGCGGCGACCCCCAGCGACCTCCAGGGGCTGCCCGCGGGGCTGATCCGGTCCAGGATCACGACCTACAACTTTGTCGAGCTGCTCATGAACCTGCAGTCGCCCCCACTCAACACGCTGGCGGTGAGGCAGGCGATTGCAGCCGCGGTGGACCGGCACTCCTTGCTGGCGCACCACTTGGCCGGTCTGGGGGATCCCCAGTACGGGCCGCTGCCGGACTCCATCGGCTGGGCCGCCAGCTCCAGTGACAGCGCCAGCGCGCTGGGCTCGCCGGCGAAGATCCTCAGGACGGCCGGCTGGCTGCGCTCCTCCAGCTCCCATCTCTGGGAGAAAGGGGGCCAGCCGCTGAGCCTGATCCTCGACGTCCCGGACCTGGATCCCTTGCCGGAGGCGGCCGCCGGGGTGGCCTCCCAGTTGGAGGCGCAAGGATTCCTGGTCAAGGTCAAGACCGTGCCCGAGGCCGGCTTCGTCTCGGCCACCCTGGCCCAGGAGCAGTTCCAGGTGGCGCTAGTCGGGTTCGACAACGGGCCGGGCCCTGACCTCACCTCGTTGTGGCGCTCGGGCGTAGCACCTGGCCAGTCGCTCAATTTCAGTCAGTCGGCCCCGGACCTCTTTCTCAACCACGCCCTGGACGAGCTGGCCACGGCCTCGACCGTGGCCGCCCGCCAGAGCGCCTACCGCGAGGTGGCTAAGCGCCTTCACGCGGACATGCCCGCCGTCTTTCTGTACACCCCGGTTGAGGTCTACGTTCACCTGAGCTCGGTCCATATGCCGGGTGTCTCCGCGGTCGGCGATCCCACCCAGCGCTTCCGCCGGGTCGTCGACTGGAGCCTCTGACCGAGGGAGTGGGCCCCGACCACGCTTCGGGAGGGCCGGGCGGCGTCAGTTACGATTCTCAGCTGCGGCCGGGATGGTGAAATGGTAGACACGCAGCGTTCAGGGCGCTGTGCAGGTCACTGCGTGCGGGTTCGAGTCCCGCTCCCGGCACCACTGCGCCACCCCTCCGGGTCCCTGATTTGAGATCAAATCACCCGGTTTTGGGCTGCGCGGGTTGGTCAGTTGATCCGACCAGTGATCCAACCCGAGGCGGCCCATGGTCCCCCAGGACCGCTTCGAGGGCATCGGCCGCTTGCTGGTGCATCGCCACGGCGACGTGAGAGTACCGATCAAGGGTGATCGCGACCGTCGCGTGCCCCAGAAGATCGGCGACGACCTTTGGATGCACCCCTTGGCCGAGTAGGAGGGTCGCCGTCGTGTGCCGGAGATCGTGGAAGCG
>PKXE01000005.1:0-7006 GCA_003132265.1 Candidatus Dormiibacterota bacterium
AGCCGACCGACTCTGGTGAAACTGCTTGAGGAGGGCAGGATCCGCTTCGATCGCCCCGGGCGCCATCGCCGGGTGAGTCTCCTGGACCTCCTCGCCTATCAGGTCAGCCGGAGGTCTGAGCGCCGGGAGGTGCTCCGCAGTCTCACCAACCAGTCGAGTGAGATGGGGCTCTACGAGAAGTCGGCCCAGGACTACCGCGCCGCCCTGGAGGAGGCACGCCGCCGGCGCCCCGTCCGTGCCCCAACCTAGTCTCAGCCCAGCGCCCTATGCGGCCCTGCTCGACGGCTGCGTCCTAGTCCCGGTCTCGCTCGCCGACACCCTGCTGCGAGTTGCCGAGTGCAACCTCTATCGCCCCCTGTGGTCGCAGCGAATCATCGACGAGGCGCTGAGCGCTCGGCACCGGGGGCACCCGGAGATACCGGCTCCCCAATTCGTCGATAGATTCGACCAGATGAATGCAGCCTTCGAAGCCGCGCTGGTGGCGGGCTGGGAGAGGCTGGAGAACCAACTGGTCCTGACCGGTCCCAACGACCGGCACGTACTGGCGGCGGCGATTCGGGGCTCGGCCGGCAGCATCGTCCCCAACAACACGAGAGATTTCCCCGCGGCGGCGCTCCAGGAGTTTGATATCGAGGTGACCGACCCGGACCAGTTCCTGCTGGATCAGCTGGACCTGGCGCCCCAGGTCATCGCCACCGTGATCAGAGAGCCGGCCGGCGACACCCGGCGCCCCAGCCTCTCCCCCCAGGACCTGCTCAGCCGTCTCGCCCTAGCCAGCGTGCCGACCTTCGTCGACGAGGTCCGCCGTCTTCTCTGAGTAACTCCGATCTCACCCGGACCGTCAGGCCCCCAGATAAAGGGAGTTGCGGCGGGACGGGGCCGGACCTACGATAGACGACCACGTTACGGCTCGCGCGTGGCCGCTCACAGCTTCGGCGATCAGTAGAGGCCGGGCACCAGAGAGCTGGGCAAGTGCGAAGAATTCGGGGCGGTGTGATGAATACTTGTGGTGCCACCGGCGCGGCGTCAACCAGCGAGACCAGGAAACTTGGGTGAACCAACAGGAGCGCGAGGAGCTTCTCGGTAAGTGGATACAGCCCTCCAGCGACGACGAGGTCGCTCAGCAAGAGAGGGCCCTTCGGATGGTCGACCAAGCACTAGCCGCATCACCACTGGCATCGGTGGCGAAGCGTGTCTACGCCAAAGGCTCGTACGCCAACAACACTAATGTCCGCCGGGATAGCGATATTGACATTGCGGTCGACTGCCACGAGGCGATTTACTACGAGTCGTTCCCGAGCGTAAGCCCTCCCGTCGTGCTGCCGCAATACACTGGTGAATGGACCTATGAGAAGTGGCGCAAGTCAGTCGTGGAAGCCGTGTTCGCACAGTTTGGTGATGCGGTGGACAGCAGTGGCTCCATAGCGCTCCGCGTCCCTGAAGTCGCCGGTAGCCGACCCAGTATTGACGTAGTTCCCGGGTTCCATTTCCGCAAGTACTCGTCCGCTGACGCTACCAGTTGGTACGACGGCGCCAAGGTGTACGCCAAGTCGGGCGACTCGATTGTCAACTGGCCAGCGCAACAGCTTTCAAACGGCAGGGAGAAGAATGACCGGACGCATAGGCGCTACAAGAACTTTGTGAGGGCCCTTAAGAGCGCCGAGAAAGGCCTGGTTGACGATGGTGTCATAGGGGCCAAACCCTCGTACATGATGGAGTGTCTTGTCTACAATGTGGCTGACTCCACCCTTTCAACCGGGGGTCTGGACACCGCCTTTAGGGCCACGCTCGTAGAGCTATGGGCGGGACTCTCCGACGCGAGCATACACGACACCTGGCTTGAGCCCAATGAGAGGAAGTGGGCCCTGAGAGGCGCACAGACACGGTCTGTGGAAGATGCACGCGAAGTCGTGATCGGGGCATGGAGGCTGTTGACATACTGATGCTCGGTCGGAGAGAGATACAGGTTGTAGTTGGGGTTACGGCCGCGGTTGGCCTGGCGATCTCAATCGCATACGGAGGAAGCGATCCCGCTGCGACCGCATTGAAGGTCTATGCGTACGGAACATCGATTAGTACGTTCCTTATATTGATTTATGAGCATTTTATCTGGGGCCTCGCGCCAATTCGGAAGCTTACCGGCAAGCCGGATCTGCGCGGAACGTGGTTAGGAGAATTGGTGTCGTCCTACCTAGAGAATGGCCATCCGATTCCGCCCATACCCACCATCCTGAGGATTACCCAGACCGCGTCCAGCCAGCACATTACCCTCTTCACCGGAGAGTCTAGCTCGACGACAGAGCAGTCAAGTCTCGTGCGCGAAGGCGATGGACGGTGGCGGCTTGCCTGGACCTATTCCAACATCCCGCGTGCATCAGTGCGCCATCGCAGTGACTGCCATTTGGGTACTGCGGAAGTCACGTTTGACCGTTCAGGCGGGCTGGTGGGCGCATACTACACTGACCGGCTAACGCGTGGTGAACTCCGACTTCCGATCAGGTCCAAGCAGCTTTTTGCCAGCGTTTCCAGCGCCGTCGTAGAGCGCGACACCTTTGCGCGGCCTGCCTAGTTGCGCAGCACCACCCGTTTCGATGAAAAACTGGCTGTTGTAGGGCGGGCCGGTGAAGAGGAGGGAGGCCCCCTCAGGCTCGATTGGGCGCTGTGATAGGCACGGTGGAAATCGTCGACTGCGTTCGGAACGCGAAATCCCCCTGGGCTCTGCCCCGCAAGTGGCAGTTGGTGCTGGCCAACCCGATGCCTTTGCGTAGCCCCATTCCGTTCAGAGGCAGCCTCGGATCCTTCGAAGTGCCGGACAAGCTCCTGCCGAGGCGCCATCGTGGCTAGCCGCCTCGACGGCGCCGCTCGCGAACTCGCAGTCCAAACCATCCGGTGTCCCATCCTTACACAGTGCCTGGGCGCGGACGGATACCGGCTGGCCTGCTACGACGTTGCCGTAGGGCCGGGGAGCCCACACCATGGCCACTGGATCCCCGAGCCCTGGGTCGGGCACCTGGCAGAAGCGCCCCTTCTTTTCGTCAGCTCGAACCCCGCGGGTGGAGGGGAACCGAGCAGTGACCCCGAGGATCCGAGCTCCGCGTCGTCAGACGATGTGCTCCTGGCCTGCCAGGACGGCGCCTTCGACGAGGGGCAGCTCCCGGGCATCGCTGAGGGCGAGTACCTCGTGGATTGCCACGGCACCCGCGGTCAATGGGTCCGATACTGGCGTTGGGCCAAGACCTGCGCTACCGATGTCTTCCCTAAGATGCCCGTGCCCGGACGCGACTACGCCCTCACCGAGGTGGTCCACTGTGGCAGCCCCAACGAGCAGGGGGTCTGGTCGGCACTTCGCACCTGCACCACCCGGTACCTCCAGCCCGTGCTGGCCGCCTCGCCAGCCGATGTGGTGGTGGTGGTTGGAGCAGTCGCTAAGTTCGCCTTCGGTGAGCACCTAGGCCCAGACGCCCCTAGTCACCTGCAGGGGCCGGTAGAGGTGGCTGGGAAGGAGCGGCTGCTTGTCTTCGTCCCCCACCCCAGCAGTTTCGGTGGTAACAAGCCACTCAGCGACCATCTCTCTCCTGCGGAGCTCGCCCAGGTCCGAGAGGCGCTTGCCGGCTAGGGCCATTCTGCCTCCTAGCCGCCCCAGCCCGTCAGTGGCGGCGGGCTGCCCAACAGCGGTGACCCCGTTGGACAGTGCGGCTGCGGCATGTGAAGTCTCGGCCGCGAGATGGCGCGACCTTTGGACGTGACGTAGAGGTGCAGCTGGTGGTTTGGTGCGGACCGTTGAACAGCCGGCTCGGTGGCGCCCGCGGTGCGGTCTCGCAACGCTAGCGTTCCGTCACGCTAAGATCGTCATACGCTACGCCCTTCGCCCTAGATGCGATCTCGTTCTTTAGGTAGACGTCCGTCGGTAGCGCCTCAGCCCAAGCCCTCAGGATAGTATCGATCCTATCGATGCGCCCGCGCTTACGTGCGAGTCGCACCTGCCCTGCATAAACCTTAGAGAGCTCTTGCGCCCGGAATCCGGAGTCCCGGCACTCCGCCGCTCGTTGCAAATAGTTCGCCGCAGCTTCGAGCGCGGCGACTCCCCTATCCTCTTGGAGAGCTGCGGAGAGATCGGCAGCTCTCCGCTCCTCCGATAGCGCGGCGACCACGAGCAGCCCGCTATGCTCCGCACCGGTGTGAGCCAAGCCTAGCGAGGCGATCCGCAGCGCCTCGTCCCACTGCCCCTGTTCTCGCTCCATACTAGCCCAGTGCCAATAAGTGTCCGGATTGGCTGTCCGCAGTTCTGCAGCACGCCTGAAAAACTCTCTAGCCTCGGCCACCCGAGCCGGGCTCGACTTCTTGTACACCCAAGCCAACTGTCCAAGAAGTCTGGGCTCGCTGGGGTAATCTCCCTCCAGCGCAGCGGTCAAGAGAGCTTCTGCCTCCGATTCTCGTCCGCTTCGCACGAGCAAGACCGCCTGGCGGCAGAGCGCGCCAACCTCCCGCGTGTCGCGAGGCCCACTTCCCTGCCCCCAGACGTGCCGGATCGCAGCCTTTATCTGTTTGGCCTCGTGCGTTCCACCCAGCACCTCTGTGATGAGACTACGCGTGTTTCTGTTGAGCGTATAGCGCTCCTGATCCTCAAATAGACTGGGCTGAGGGACAAGGAAGAGCTTACCGAGCTCGTCGAGGCTTTGAATCGCGGCGTCAGTAGAGATATTGGTAGTGACGACCAGCTCATCGATGCTTGCCGATCCCTCGACTAACGCAAGCGTCAGTAGGACTTTGCGAGCGTCGGGGGTAAGTAGCTCAACCTCCCTCTCTAGCGCGTACTTTCTGGCCGCCAGCCCACCCCGTTGCTCCCACCCTCGGACAGCCTGAGCGGGCGAAACGGTCTTCACGAGCCGAAGCAGGTCCTCAATGTAAAGAGGGGAGCCGTCGGTCACATCCAAGACTTTCTCTATTGTTAGCTTGGCCATTCGAGCAGGTTCAATACCAAACAGCTTTATCCTGCTCGCAACAAAAGCTCTACCCTCCTCGCCAGAGAGTCCCGACACGATAGTAGCGGCAGCGCCCATACCTAGCGGCACGCGTCGCGAGGTAAACAGCACCTTGCTATGAGTAGTCGGGACTCGCAAGGCCAAGAACTCATTGGCCGCTTCCGCACTCCCGCTGAGCGTGTCGACATCATCAACGATGATGAGTGCTGGTAACTCGTCTAGGAGCCTGAGCAAAGTGTCGACGGCGTCAGGAAGGATCACTTCATCAGACATACCATATGCTTCGAGCAGCCTGCGTACTGCCCCGGCTAAGTCAACAAAGTCGGGACTGGCGGACATCGTTACTCCATCGACGAATCGTCGCTGCTTGGCGCTGAGCCAAACGACTAACGTGAAGTCAGCGGAACCCGCAGCGGCAACGCGCGTCGCGAATTCGTAGGCAATTGCAGTCTTGCCTTTGCCTCCGTCGCCACAAAGGAGCCATCGCCGGGACTGTGGATCGATAAACCACTTGTTAAGATCGGCTAAAATCTGACCCCGGCCGATAAAGTCTAGAACAACGTCCTCCCGTGGGGGCAGGAGAGTTAGGAGGGCGTCTCCGGGCTCCGGGGGTCGTTCGCTCCTCAACTGTCGCTGAAGCTGAGCGATTCTGTTTGCGGCCTCCGGGTTCACGTAATTGAGAAGTCGACGCGCCGCGTCGAGTGGAACATACGCGTCGTTGAAGGTGAGATCCTCGGTCGTTGGGTGCGCAATCGCGTCGCGGATGTGCTTGGTCTGCCTGGACCACGTAAGCACGTTCTGTCGCCATACAGGGTCTTGACTCTCGACCGGCCAAAGCGTCTTAATGTGAGCTTCGAAGATGGGATAGAAGTGGTTAAGACTTAGGTAGTCAGCGGCGTCAGAGGGCTCGGCGGTCAGGATTCCCCTGGAGCGCAGCTGCTTCGCATTAGCGATCACGCCATCCCACTCCTTTAGAAGCGGTTTGCGGAGCTGCTCTTCCCATTCCTCGTGGTAGGCTGCAGTCAGGCGTACCCGTAGAAAGGAAACGACTGCATTGCGATAGACGCGAAACAGACCTTGATATAGGATGCTGTTATTGGAGTCTTCCTTGGTCGCCAATTTTGATCCTTTCCTGGAAGCCTGTCGACGGGAGCGCCCTCCCCTCGGGGAATTGTAGTGCAGAGAACCAAGGCTTCAGCGGAATGGCTCAGAACCCGACGAGGCGAGGAGTGAGAGGCGAGTTCCGCCCGTGGTCACGGATGACAGCAGCCTGTAGATCGGGCGTCTCTTCCGCCCTTTTTGGGGCACTACTGCTGTTTGCGTGGGTCATGAGCGGTCCGGCAGCGGAGGGCAGAGGGCGCCCAGGCTGAGCTTGGCGAGGGCGATTATGGCCTGTGCGGAGTGGAAGCCGTAGCCGCGGCGGCTGATCAGTCGGATCTTCTGGTTGGTGCTCTCGACGAGAGCGTTGGATAGGCGGTATCGCAGAGCGGCCTCGATGCTGGCCCGGTAGTTGGTGATGGTGCGGGCAAGCTTTACGAGCGGAGCCAGGCGGGAGCGGCGCGCCCACAGGATCCACCGCCGCAGCTCCGCCAGAGCGCGCCGCTTGCACACATGGAACACCAGGCGCAGTGCTTCCTTGAGCAAGTAGGCCCGGTAAAGCGGGCGGTTGGCGCGGGCCAAACCTTCGAGGGTGTCCTGCTGGCGGTCGGTGAGGTTCTCAGGGTTGTGCCAGAGCGCCCAGCGGGCGCCGTGGAATGAAATAGGATTAGGCTGACCGGCGAGGTAGGCTTTTTCGCACTCGTCGTCCGTTCGCCCAGGAGGAGGTTGGAACGTGTCCAGTTTCAAGAAGTTCGTGATGCAAGGCAACTTGGTCCAGATGGCGGTCGCCTTCGTCATGGGCCTTACCTTCGCGGCGGTGGTGGAAGCCTTGGTCGCGGGCCTGTTCACGCCGCTCATCGCCGCGATCATTGGCAAGCCCAATTTCAACAACCTCTTCTTCACGCTGAACCACTCCAAGTTCCTTT
>PKXE01000005.1:7165-8166 GCA_003132265.1 Candidatus Dormiibacterota bacterium
CGGCTGCCGACCCGACCGTCGCGGCCGCCCTGCCCCAACCTCAGACCATGTCGCTGGAGGTTGCCGAGGTCGCCGACCTCGGCCCCAGCCTCAGGCAGATCCGCCTGGGCGGGGAGTCGCTCCGGGGGTTCGAGTTCGCTCCGGGACAGGACCTGATGCTGAGGCTGCCGCTGGCGGGCGGTGACTTGGTGAGCCGCCGGTACACCATCCGCCGGGCGGACCCCAGCGCGGGGCTGGTCGACCTCAACGTGGTGATGCACGGTGACGGCCCGGCGGCCCGCTGGGCGAACGCAGCGCGGCCGGGCCAGCTGCTGCCCGAGGTGGTTGGGCCCCGAGGCAAGATCACCCTGGCTGCGGGGGCAGCCTGGCATCTCTTCGTTGGGGATGAGACCTACCTACCCGGCACCCTCGCCATGCTGGAGGCGCTCCCAGGGGAAACGATCGGCCGGGCCATCTTGGCGGTATCGGGACCTCTCGACGAGCAGCCGGTCGACTCCCCCGGTCTGGTGGAGGTCAACTGGCTGCACCGGGGCAGTGCCAGCCCCGGAGACGCGGAAAGACTCCTGGAGCAGCTGCGAGGCTGGCAAATTCCCGCAGGCCGGGGGCACGTCTACATCGCTGCCGAGGTGAGCGTGGCGCTCACGCTGCGCGACGAGCTGTTCGCCCAGGGGCTCTCCCGTGAGCAGGTCTCAGCCAAGGGGTATTGGAGCCGCGAACGCGCCAATGCCAGCCGTGGAGAGCCAGACGTCCCAGCTTAGAGCGGGCTAAGTTCGCGAGGCTTTCCCCTCGCCGGTATGCCTGGACCTCAGTCCGGCCCATCCCATCGGTAGAGCACAGCCGGCTCCCGTTCCTCATTGGTGGCGCCGTCTCCGAACTCCAGCTGACGAAAGCCGCGCCGCTCGTAAAAGGCCTGGGCCCAAGTGTCGCGCTGAAAGGCCCACAGCTGCCGACAGCCCGCGCTTCTCTCCTTGGCCAGCTCCAGCAGGGCGCCCCCGTGGCCG
>PKXE01000005.1:8232-8920 GCA_003132265.1 Candidatus Dormiibacterota bacterium
CGGCGATGCGCGCTCCGTCCGGTGCGGTGGCAAGCCGAAGGATCGGCCGCCCCTGGGTCAGCAACACGTTATCCCCAGATGGCCGGCGGGCAGGGAACGATCCGGCCAGGTAGGGCGCCAGGGATAGGGAAAGACCAACCGATTCTCCAGGTGCTCCCGGTCGCCGGGGCCGATTGGGCCCGTCACCGCGATATCCGGATGCCCGCCCGGGCAGACTTCCCGGAGGGGTTCGGCGCCACCTGGGCGAATGAGCCAGCGCTCCCGGAGTCGACCTGGCGGGAGCGGGCCGTACCAACCGCTGACCAGCAGATGTGGTTGGCAGACCGGGGTGAAGAATGGGTAGGGCTGGTCGGCGCCATCCGCGAGGCTGACGCCAGTGTCCAACTGATCTCGATGTGGGTCGATCCGGCCTGGCGGCGTCAGGGGGTGGCCCGGGGCCCTGATCGCGGCGGTGTGGCCTGGCACCGACTGGTTGAGGGCTCCGAGCTCTATCTCTGGGTGAGCGCCGACAATCCGGGGGCCCGCCGCGGCTACGAGGCCGATGGGTTCCGGCTGACAGGTGCCCGCCTGCCACCTCCAGCCGACCCGGTCCGGGACCGGTTGCAGATGCGCCTCGGAGATCGAGACGCCCCCTGGTTCGGGGCCCCGCCAGGCATCCTCGAGCAAGTTCTCGCCGAACCACTCGCGA
>PKXE01000127.1 GCA_003132265.1 Candidatus Dormiibacterota bacterium
GTGGGCTCGGACCGGGAGCGCAAGTGGGGCCTGGGTCGGGGCGGGACCATCAAAGAGATCCTGAAGCAGGCTGGCCTGGCCGGCCTCGATGTCCACATCATCGCCCCCTCTGCCGGCGCCCGCCTTGGAAGTTTGGCCGAGGGCGCAGGGGCCGACGGCGGTTGACGGGGTGAAGTTGCCCAGCCAGAGGACGGCCATCGGAGTGGTGGCAGCGGTCGGGGTGACAGCAATCCTAGTCGCGCTGATGCTCCCCGCCCGAGCGCAGCTCGGTACTGGCACCAGCGGCCTGGTGCTGATCATCCCGGTAGTGGTCGGGGTCGCCGTCGGGGGCTGGTTCGCCGGGGTGGTGGCGACCGCGATCGGCTTCTTCTGCTACGACTTCCTCTTCATCCGCCCCTACACCACCCTGGCGGTTTCCGGCTACGGCGGCTGGGTGACGCTCGGGGTCTATGTGGTGGTGATGCTGATAGTGGCGCGGGTGGTGTTCGCGCTCCAGCAAGCGAGGGTCCAGGCCCGCCGCCGGACCGACGACGCGCGCCACCTGTTGGAGGTGTCCGACCTGCTGATCAGCGACAAGGCTCTGCAGGAGCTGCTGGCGACGGTGGTCCAGACCGTCCAGCGGCAGTTCCGGCTCACCTCCGCGGCGCTGCTGCTGCCACTCGGCGAGCGGCTAGCCGTCGCCGCCCAGGCCGGAGAGCCGCTCCCAGCGGAGGCGCTCCAGGTCGGCACTGTCTCGGGCACCCCATCCACAGCGGTGGCGTTGGCCGGGCTGGGCGGGCTGCGCACGCTGCCGCTCAGCACGGCGGAGCGGGCCATCGGGGTGCTCGTGCTCGCCGGGCCACCGCTCTCCGCCACCGACCAGCAGCTGCTTACCACCTACGCCAACCACGCCGCCCTGGCGGTGGAGCGGGCGCAACTCCGCGAGCAAGCGCTGCAGAGCCGCGTCCTCAGCGAGGTCGACGGCTGGCGGCGAGCCCTGCTGGGCTCGGTGGCTCACGATCTACGCAGCCCGCTGGCCTCGATCAAGGCCGCCCTCTCCGACCTGGGCGACCCCGCGGTTTCACTCTCAGCACCTGACCGCCAAGAGCTCCTGACGACCGCCGAGGATGAGACCGACCGCCTCACCCGCCTGGTCAAGAACCTGCTCGACATGTACCGGATCGAGGCCGGAATCCGGCGCCTGGTCAAAGAGCCGGCGGCGCTGCTGGAATTGATCGACGAGGCCCTGGAGGCGATGCGGGGGCGGCTTGAGCAACACCCAGTCGCGATCGAGGTGCCTGGCTCCCTCAGGGTCAGCGTGGACCGGGCCCTGGTGGTCCGGGTACTGGTGAACCTGCTGGAGAACGCCGCCCGCCACACCCCCGATCGGACTCCGGTCGTGATCAGGGCCCGCCGTGAGTCCGACTGGGTGGAGCTGGAGGTCGCGGACGCGGGACCAAGGCTCAGCGAATTGCGTCTGGCGACCCTCTTCAGCCCGGTCCCGGCCAGCCGCGGTGAGGTCCGATCGCCCGAGCCGAGTGGAGTCGGTCTGGTGATCTGCAAGGCCTTCATCGAGGCCACGGGCGGCACCATCAGCGCCCGCTCCGGCCCCGAGGGAGGGCTGCAGTTGGACATCCGGCTGCCGGCCGCGTAGGCCCCGCCGATGGCCAGCCTCCTGCTGATCGACGATGAACCCGCCATCCTGCGGGCCCTCGGCATCGGGCTGCGGGCGCGCGGCTACCAGGTCCACACGGCCCGCACCGGGGCTGAGGGGCTGGTAGAGGCGGTCCGACATCGCCCCGAGGTGGTCGTGCTGGATCTCCGGCTCCCCGACATGGACGGGATCGAGGTCTGCCGCCAGCTGCGGAGCTGGAGTGAGGTCCCGGTGCTGATCCTCTCCGCCCACGGGGAGGAGGACCGCAAGGTCGCCGCCCTGGACGCCGGCGCCGACGACTTTGTCACCAAGCCCTTCGGGATGGCGGAACTGGAGGCCCGCATCCGGGTTGCCCTGCGCCACCTCCGGCAGGAGGAAGGCGGGCCGGAGATCTCTGTCGGCGCTCTCCACCTCGACCTCGCGGCCCGGACGGTAACGGTGGCCGGGCGCCGCGTGGCGCTGACCGCCACCGAGTACGAGATGCTCGTGTACCTGGCTCGCAACGCGGGCCGGATCGTGACCAAAGAGCTGCTCCTGGCCCACGTCTGGGGAGGTCGCTACGGCGCCGACGCCCACTACGTCAGGGTCTACGCCAACCGGATCCGCCGCAAGCTGGGAACGGACCACGCCGATCTCCTGGTNNTGGGGTCACCCAGGAAGCCCAGCTGCGGCCCCTCCTCCTGCGAGACCACCAAGCGGCGCACCACCGCCGCCCCCAGGCCACGAGCTCGGGCGACCTGCTGGACCTGGGCCATGGCGGATGCGGGCGCTATGTCAGGATCCAGGCCGCTGCAGGAGCCCGTCACCAGGTCGCTGGGCGGGTTGTCCACGCCCAGCGACCGCTCGGCGCGGATGGCGGCCCGCACCTCCGACGCCAGCACTCTGGAGGTCGGCCCCAGACTTGAGGGGCCGCTGGCCAAGGGGTCGTCGGCGTCAGGACGGCCGTGGAACCAGCCTGCGCCCTTCCACTGCTGGCCGATCAGGCTCGAACCGTCGGCGGTGATGGAGCCACCGGCCTGGGCGGGGAACCACCAGGTTGCGAGTCCGGTCTCGGCCAGGGGATAGAGCAACCCGCAGATCAGGGTCAGCACCGCCAGAGCGATCAGAGAGCGGCGGATGTGGATGAGCATCAGGCCAGCCCCACTGCGGTCAGGCCCAGATCGATGAGCTTGATGAAGATNNCAGCAGGTTGCGCCGGAGCAGGACAGTGGCGCTGGCGGGCCGGTATCGCACGCCCCGCAGGGCCAGCGGAATGAGGGCCACGATGACCAGGGCATTGAAGATCACCGCCGACAGCACCGCCGTGTGAGGGCTGTGCAGACGGAGGAGGTTGAGGGCCTCGAGCTGCGGGTAGGTGGAGGCGAAGAGGGCGGGGATGATGGCGAAGTAC
>PKXE01000105.1 GCA_003132265.1 Candidatus Dormiibacterota bacterium
GCGGAGACCGCGTGGTCGAGCAGTTCCGGGGTCAGCCTGGGCTCGACGCCGAAGTAGGAGGCGGCGTGAATTAGATGATCGAGGATGTCCCGAGGCTCGCAGCCGTGGAGCGGACGGTCGGCCTTGCGGTAGTGCTCCTCGATCAGGTAGTTGACCGCCGCCGGATCGTACTCCAGACCGATCGAGTCGCAGACCCGGCGGAAGATCCGCCCGTACTCGATCACCGACGGATTGGGGACCTCNNGAGAGGATGAGCACCTCGGTGAAAGGGACCATCACGGTGGTGCCGGCCCGGCCGATGTTGAGGTAGTCGAACCCCGCCTCCAGCGGGACGATAAGGCGGTTGAGCAGGTCCTGGGGACTGAGCTGCTGGCGGCCGAAGTCGTCNNGGGTCGAAGCTCAATTCCAGCTCACGGCCGGTCAGCTCGCCCCCAGCCCGGACTACCGGGCGGGCACAGAGCGCCCAGCGAGTGTCGTGGGCGGGCAGGTCAGCCGCGACCGGACGATGGTGCATGGGGTCAAAGACCCGGATCACCTCGCCCTTCACGTAGAGGGCATGGGGAACGAAGATGGCGTCGCCGAGCAGAGAGGCGCAAGCCTCGGCGATGCTGCTCTTGCCGTTCCCGGGTGGGCCGTACAGGAAGATCGACTGGCGCGCCCCGAGGGCCGGGCCCAAACGATTGAGAACGCTGGGTGGCAGCACGAGATGGTCCAGGGCTGCCCTCAGCATCTGGTGGGTGACCGGGTTGCTGCTCCGGCCCTGGTGCCGGGCCACGGCGATGTAGACGTCCAGCGGCACCGGCGCCGGCCCCGCGTACTGGTTGACCTCGACCAGCTCCTTGGCCCGCTCCCGGCCCGACCGGCTGATTATGTACTGCAGCCCGTCGGCGAAGTCGGATCCGCCGACCGTGCCTCGGATCCCCGTGGTGGAGACATAGCCCTCGTCGGAGAGGAACTTGAGCGAGTCACTCACGATATTCCAGGGCAGGCAGACATGGCGGGCGACTTCCCGACCCAGCATGGCGCCGTTGAAGTAGATGACCTTGAGCACCAGATCGGAGATGAAGCCAGCTGGGATGCCAGCTTCCTTGGGACTTTGGGGTACGGGCGGGAATCCGATCTGGGCCCGCTGGGGGGCTGAGATGGCCATGGCGGCTGCAGACATCGGCAATGAACTCAATTCTCTGGCTCGGGGACCTCTCCCGGACTGGACCTTCCGCCCGAGTCTTGCATCCCCGGCGCGTAACTCATCCCCGACCGGCAGCGTATTTGCAAGGTCGTGAAACTCTCGCCACCAAGCTGTCACCCAGCCCAGCCGCAAAGTGCCTTCTGGAGTGGTCTTTCGGAGCCTGGCATAATCGGTCGGCGGGGGGCCTGCCCCCTTCCCGCGTGAGCTGAATGCAGGAAATCAAAGTCACCCCACGCGAGCGGGCTTCCCGCCGGGCCGGCCTCCGCCGGCGCACCGGGCTTCAGCGACCCTCCAAGGCCGGCTTCTGGAGGCGCCACCGGTGGCTGCGCAACGTCGCTACCGCCGGCCTGGTGGGCGTTCTCCTGGCATGCGCTGGGGTGGGGTCAGGGATGATCGTCCTGGCCGCCTTCCAGGTGGGGCTGCCCAGCGTCGCGGCGCTACCCAACCTGGGCCCTCCGGAGGACAGCCAGCTGCTCGCCAGCGACGGGACCCTGCTGGCCGTGCTCCACGAACCCGGAGTCCACCACGTCGGCGTGTCCATCAATCAGGTGAGCCCACTGCTGATCCAGGCCACGGTGGCGGTCGAGGACCGCCACTTCTACCAGGACACCGGCTCCGCCGACCTGCCCCGGATCATCGAGTCGGGCGTCAACGACCTCTTGCATCACAACACCCTCCAGGGGGCCAGCACCATCACCGAGCAGCTGGCCAAGATCTCCTTCCTCACCCCTCAGAAGACAATCACCCGCAAGGTGAGGGAACTGCTCTTGGGTTACGAGATCTCCAAGATCTTCAAGCCCAAGTCAATCCTCCAGATGTACGTGAACCGGATCAATTACGGCAATCAGGCGATCGGCATCGGAGCTGCCGCCGAGCTCTACTTCCACATCCCCGCCCTCAAGCTCGACCTAGCCCAGGCCAGCCTCCTGGCCGGGATCCCCGATGCCCCGACGGCCTACAACCCCATCCTCTACCAGGGGGTCACCGGGCCCGCCAACTATGCCAAGGATCGACAGCAGGTGGTGCTGAACGCGATGGTGCGCAACGGGTACATCACCCAGAAGCAGTCGGCGGCGGCCTTCAAGGAGGTGCTGACCTTCTACCCCTGGCAGGACAGTGAAGTGGTCCAGGACCCCGATTTCGTCCAGTTCGCGGAGAGCCAGCTCCAGGCTCAGTTCGGCGACGCCTACCTCAATCCCGGGGGCTGGACCATCTACACGTCACTGGACACCGCCGACCAGGCCGCGGGCATCGCCGATCTCCAGAACCCCACCAAAGACGCTGAGATGCAGCGCGACTTCAACATCGGGGACGCCTCCTTGGAGTCGGTCGACCCCCGGACCGGCGAAATCCTGGCCATGGTGGGCACGACCAACCCCGCTGGCCAGTGGGGCCAGATCAACATGACCGACTCGCCACGGCGCTCCGGCTCCTCGTTCAAGATGTTCACCTACACCGCCGCGATCGCCTCGGGGAAGTTCACCATGACGACCCCCATCCTCAATGAGCCGATCAACATCAACGGCTATGCCCCGGTCAACTACTCGCGAACCTTCACCGGAATCTGTCAGCTGAAGATCTGCCTGGGCAACTCGATCAACGTCCCGGCGGTCAAGGTTGAGGTGATCACCGGACTCGCAGACGTCGTCGACTTCGCTCAGCGGATGGGGGTGACCGGGCTGTTGAACCCGCAGAACACCTACGGCGACGCCCTGACCCTGGGAGGCATGTCGATTGGCCTGACCATGGTCAACATGTCAACCGGGGCTTCCGTGCTGGCCAGTGGAGGGGTCCTCCACCAGCCCGTCACCATCCTCAAGATTCTGCGGGGCCCGAAGACCCTCTACCGGTACAACGTGGCGGAGAACTCGCAGCAAGTGGTTCCCCCGGACGTGGCCTACATCATGAATGAGATCTTGCAGAGCAATCAAAACCGCCAGCCTGAGTTCGGGATCAACAATGGCCTGACCATTCCCGGCCGCACTGTGGCGGTCAAGACTGGCACCTCTGACTACGGTACTGGGAATCTGGAAGGCATCGGGGACAACTGGGTCTTTGGCTGGACTCCCACGCTGTTGACCTCGACCTGGGTCGGTAATCCGGACTACACGACGCTGTCACGGGTCTCATCTGGAATCACCGGGGCCGCCCCCCTCTGGCAG
>PKXE01000030.1 GCA_003132265.1 Candidatus Dormiibacterota bacterium
CGAACCTCGTCAACGACCCCTGCCCATCCACGGAGCCGAGGCGTGGGAATGTCCATCCGGGCGCACCATTCGAGAAAGTACTCGCTGGTAGGGAGAACACCGACATGGTCGATGCATCTATCGAGGCTCTCCGCCAAAGTTGGTGTCGGATGACGTCTTTGCCCAGCACGCGGCAACGCGATGCCGCTGGCCACCAGAGCCGTGTTCCACGTCCCAAACGTGGACAGCACGTAGCTGCTGAGGGGGAGCCGCAGAGGCTTCCAAGCCTTGCGCCGCTGGCTCTCCATCTCGATGGCTCTAACTTCGTAGTCGTATTCGAACGCCGCAGGGATGCGTCCGATGCGCGCCGTGACCGCCTTGAGGGCGCGGACTGCTAGCTCTGGACCGTCGTCACCCCACTCGGCGGCGTGGGAGCTGTCCCACTGACCCAAGAGGGTGGTTCGTCGCGACGCCTCAGCCAGCGCTAAAGCAAGGGCTCGACGCCAGCTGAGGCGAACGCGCTTGCAAATGGCATCTGCCGTCGGCAGGTCAAGGCGCTCTTGCGCTAGCCGCGCCCGATCCCAGACGGCCTTGGAGATAGTGAGCGCTTGGTCGCGGTCGTTCTCAACTGCGCTGAGAGCAACTGTCTCGAGGCCATCCAGCACAGCGCTCAAGCCCAAGCGGGACACGAACCGGCCGGGATGCAGAGCGAGGGCGAGCCCCGCTGCTGGCGTCAGAGCGCCAGTCCAGCAACCTCTGTGATCGGATTGAATCCGAGTGGCTGGTCCTGCATGTGCATTGTCAAGTATGACATGCAGTCGCGCCGTTTGCAAGGTTTTGATACCGCGTCGGTCGCTCGACGGCGCGACTCCATCGTTCGCGTCCACTTCGTCTGCAGGCCAGTCAGCAGCCATGTCACAACACCGTCAGTCCCTGACGCTCCGGCCTCAGTCCAAGCCCCAGGCGGACAGGTCAAACACCTCAGCGTCACTGACCGCCCCCATGAACCGGGAGATGCGCACCGCATCCATGTCTGGGGGTGAGCAGAAGTCGGCGAGCTCATGCACCGCCTGCAGGGATCGCTCGCCGGTTACGGTGAGGAACTCGCGCAAGGGCAGGACGCCGTTGAGGTGCTCAACGAGCCACGCTCGGCGCAGGCGCTCGATGGTGATAAGGCTCCCCGGGCGGTGCTGGCAGAGCCGCGCGACCAGCTGCTCAAGTAGACGGCCCGGCGCAGAGGCCGGGAGTGGCAGCGGCTGGTCCCGATCCCCCAGGAGTGGTCCGGAGCGAGCCTGTCGGGCCAGTTGCCGCAGTTCATCCGAGAACTTGGCCAGGACGGGAACCCGCCGCTCGTGTCCCGGGCGTCGAATCTCGACCCAGGTGCCCGAATGGGGCACCGTCGACACGTCAGCCCCAGACAGGTAGCGCATGTCCGGGGACGAGGCCCCGGCCCCGCGAGCCAGCAGCAGCATCGCCGACAGCCGTCGCTGCAGATCCCGGGGTTTGAAGTGTGCTGCCGTCTCCCGAGCGAGAGCGAACTCGACCTCAGAGAGGGGAGTGCGGCCAAAAGGCAGTGCTGCGCGGCGCTTGATGAAGGTCTGATCCAGCGTGGTCATCGGCGGCCTCCTTAGTTGAGTGAGGTAGTACCGGATGTACTTATACCATACCAGGCAATGCCTCGTCATGATTAGACTGACCAGCTGTAGTGGGCAAGGCGAAGCCAACGGGCTCGGCGACGGAGATCGAGGCGCGGCTGGAGCAACTCCGGGACGCGGACAAAGAGCTTGCGAAGGCTCTCGCCGGGNNGTGAGTTGAGGACGCTGCAAGCTACCCTCAACTGGATCCGTTCAGGCAGCCAACCTCAGGACGCGGAACTCTACCTCGGGTCCATCGGCGACGCCGTCAAGGTGCTATTGAGTCGAAACGGGCCGATGCGGGTCGCCGACCTGACCAGGGACCTCCAGGAGGCTGGAAAGCTCTTGAGAGCGGACTCGGCCTATGCCACCTTGCACAAGACCCTGGCTCGAGATGGGCGGTTCGAGAAGGTAGACGGTCGGCGCGGCTACTGGAAGCTGGCGTGACGCGGGCACCCGGGACGCTATGAGCTACTACCACGTCTGGATCACTCTTCGGAGCCACAAGTGGCCAGGGGTGGGGAAACTCGACCTAACTCGGGAGGAACTCGAAGCTCGGGTGGTTACTCCCTACCGTGAGCACAGGTCAATCAACCTCCAAGGCCACCGCTTGACCCCAGATCAGATCGAGCNNGCGAGTTTTGGGGCAGCGGACGGTGGCGGGCGTTCCCACCGAGTTCTTGATCTTCTCCGAAGGTAAGGACGTAACCGACGAAATCCTGGAACCTTTGCCGGCCCCCTCCCCAACGACAGAAGCGTCTACGGGGGCGCTCCCGGAGCCCAGTCGCGCACTGTTGCAACGCGTGTGGGAGTTCTACAAGGCCAACAACCGCTGGCCGTCGACCAGGGAGCTGGACGTGTCCCTGAACCGTGAACAACAGATTGACCTGCTCGCAGTGAGTGCTGAGCTACCTCCTGGACTCCTGTGGCCCGACTTGAGCCAATTCCGCCCGCGATGGGAGCCTGACCAGCAGGAGGTTCGCCTGACGATTCGCGGGCTCNNATCTCGTTGCTGTGATAGGCGAGGTAGCCCGTCGAGCTACCGAATACGAACCGAAATCGGCCGATGACTATCTCACCGTGACGAGTAGTGAACTCGCGGACAGTCTTGGCCTCTCGACCGATAGCACCGCCCTCAGAGCGGTCTTTGATCTCATTGTCGGAGGGCTCCCTGGCTTCTGGCGCGGCCGCGGCACCAATCCGGACGGCTGGTCCTTCACTGTCAACGAGCGGGGGGCTCGGAGGTATCTCGGAGTCTCGACGACAGCCGAGCTCCTAGAGCGCATCGAGCAAATTACCCAAGCGCAAAACGCCGAGATGGCCAAGCTCTCCCAAGCGCTCGCACCACTGTTTGAGTCAGCAGCACCAGCCTCGCCCCCGCGGTCAGGGCCGCGCGCAGCTCCGGCGCCGTCGCCGTCTAGCGATGAGGCAGGCGATCCTCACAAGGTCTTCTTGGTTTATGGGCGCAACACCGACGCAAAAGATGCCATGGTGTCCTTCCTATCCTCGATAGGGCTAGGCGTCGTGGACTTCGAAGAGGCAGTAGCGGCCACCGGGAGCGCGTCTCCATACACCGGAGAAGCTCTGGATGCAGGCTTCAGCCTGGCACGAGCGGTCTTAGTGCTGTTGACTCCCGATGAGCGAACTCACCTTCGCCACGAGCTAGCCGGCTCACCTACTGAGTCACTTGATGAATACCAGGCTCGGCCCAATGTCTTCTTTGAGGCTGGAATGGCCTTCCGCACGCAGCGGCGCCGCACGGTCATCGTCGAGTTGGGCCAGGTCCGACCCTTCTCGGACAT
>PKXE01000036.1:0-9689 GCA_003132265.1 Candidatus Dormiibacterota bacterium
CTCCACGCTACCACCGGTCTGGAAGGTCGAGTGGGCCAACAGGGTCGTTACCGGGCAAGATCCGAGCCGCCCGCCGGCTCGCATCGACGCCATCCTCGATCTCCAGAGCCCGCAGGGTGGGTCCAGCCTCATGGTCGAGGCAAAACGTCTTCTCACCCCACGAGACGCAGAGCGCCTTTTTTCTGGACCAGCCCATCGATATCGCCAACTGAATCCCAATACCCCAATCCTTGTGGTCGCCCCCTGGCTCAGCGGGCGCACTCGCGAAGCACTCACGGCTGACGACATCAACTTCCTTGATCTGACGGGGAACGTCAGGATCACCCTAATGTACCCCCCGCTTTTCATCAGCTCCCAGGGTGCAAGCCGGGATCCCGCACCGATGGAGCGTGGCAAGGCACGCGTCAGGGGCCCCAAGGCGGGACGGCTCGTCCGCCTTTTACTTGATGTCGCGCCGCCATACAAGCTGAGCCAGATCGCTGAAGCGACAGATCTTGCCCCTGGGTACGTCTCGCGGCTGCTAGATGCGCTCGACAGCGATGCGCTTATCGAGCGACCGCGCCGGGGCGAGGTCACATCCGTCGACGTGCCCGGTCTCATCCGCCGTTGGACAGACGGATACGACCTCCTGAAGACGAACGTCGCGTCGACGTTCGTCGCTCCGAATGGACCGGCAAGCGCGCTGGAACAGCTCGCCGGATCGCACACTCCCTCAGCCCTCGCTGTCACCGGTTCATTTGCCGCGGTGAGGCTCGCCCCGGTCGCCGCTCCCGCCTTGCTGGTGGTGTACTCCGCCGACGTTGGCGCAGTCGCCACGCAGCTGGGCTTGCTCCCTTCTGACCGAGGAAGCAACGTCGTTCTCTTGCGCCCATTCGATCCAGTCATCTGGGAGCGGACGACCGTCGACGACGGCGTGATGTACGTCGCGGCTGCACAGGTCGCCATCGATTGCCTGACCGGCAACGGGCGTATGCCGTCAGAGGGCGAGGCGATGCTCACGTGGATGGAAGAGGACGAGTCCCGCTGGCGGCTTCAGTCGCTGGACGAGCTGGACGGCAGGGCGAGCAGCTTGTGACCGACCCAAGCAGTGCCAGCGGCGAATTCGACCCTCGCTACGTCGAAGCGCGACGGGTCCTGCTCGATGCTCTCTTCGCGCTGGCACCTCATGGGCCGGCGATCATCATCGCTGGAGCACAGGCGGTATACCTACGAACGGGCGCTAGTGACATGTCAGTCGCTCCCTATACGACCGACGGTGACCTTGCACTCAATCCATCGCTCCTCGGAGACGATCCCCCGCTCGAACAGGCCATGGAACAGGCCGGATTCACCCTGATGATGACCCAACCTGGGGGTCACATCGAACCCGGGATCTGGGTGGCCCCAGTCGAGATCGACGGCTGGCCCTACCTGGTCCCCGTGGACTTGATCGTCCCCCGGGGCGTGGCAGACAGTGGAAGCCGTCGTGGCGCACGGCTGAGAGCCCACGGGGAACGGGCGGCTCGTCAGATTCCAGGCCTGGAAGCCGTTCTGGTCGACCACTCCCCGATCCTTGGCACGTCTCTCGACCCCGCAGATGACCGGTCGATCGAGGCGGAAGTGGCAGGAGTGGCAGCACTCTTGGTCGCCAAAGCCCACAAGCTCCACGACAGACTCGAGGAGGGGAAGCCACACCGTGTGGGCGACAAGGATGCGGCGGATGTTGTGCGCATCATGCAGACAACGTCGCCAGCGCAGGTCGGCCAAACTCTCGCCGGACTTGTTGGCGACGCAACTGCCGGCCAACCGACCACCGATGGGCTTCGGTACCTGGACCAGTTGTTCGGACGGCGCGGTCGTCCCGGGATTGAGATGGCAGTCCGAGCGCTCCGTGTCGCCATGGATCCCAACACCATCGAGGTGATCTGCACTGCGTACATCGATGGGATCCGGGCCGCGATCAACGGTCCTGGGTAACGCCACTGAGGTGACATGGAGACCCATCTCGGAGCCAAGCGGCAAGGCTGACACCTTACCTGACACACTAACAGGGGCCATCTGGCGTGTCACCAGGGCACTCAGGCTGAGATCACAATGCCTACGCGGTACTTCTGCGAGCGAATCTTCGATACTCCCTAGCCTGGGCCAGCAGCGTCTCCAAGGCGACCCCGGCGGGCCACTCAATCACGATCATGCCAGCGCGCTGAGTGAACGCCGCCTGGCAACTCGCGGAAGCCTCCAGAGCCGCAGGGCCAGGGGGTCGACCTGGTTTGAGCTGGACATGAACCGCTCCGGTGCGATCGCCAGGGATGCCGCCACAGCCGCGACGGCCGCCCCTATTGCCTAGATGACGCCGAGCACATCCATACCTTAGCGCGGGAGCATTCGACCCACCCGAACCATACGCTCAATCCATACACTTGGGCAGATGACACGAGATGACACCCAGCGTCACGGATTGAGATCAGAAAGAGGAGCCGACGGGGAGATTCGNNCGTGTTGACCTACCGAGCGTAGGCGAAGCCGCGCTGCCGCGCGATCTCATAGAGCAGCAGGGAGCCGGCCACTGCTACGTTCAAAGACTGCACCTTTCCACCCATGGGGATGGCCACCAGCGCGTCGCAGTGGCGCCGGGTGAGAGGACGCAGACCCTCGCCTTCGGCGCCGACCACCAGGGCCAGCGGCTGGCGCAGGTCGGTCTGGTCTGGACGCGAGTCGCCGGCCACGTCCAGACCCACCACCACCACCCCCAGGTCCCGCAGCTCCCGCAGGGTCTGGACCAGGTTGACCACCCGCACCAGACGGATGTGCTCGATGGCTCCAGCACTGGCCTTGGCTGCCGCGGCCGAGGGTGGCGCGGTGCGGTGCCGGGGCAGGACGATGGCGGTGACTCCCAAGGCCTCGGCGCTGCGGGCCAGCGAGCCCAGATTCTGAGGATCCTGGACCCCGTCCAGACATAGGAATATGGGCGGCCAGCCCGCAGCCGCGGAACTCACCAGCCGCCGGAGGACATCGATGTTATCCAGCTGGCGGCCGTCGAAGTAGGCGGCAACTCCCTGGTGGTGCTCGGTGTGAGCCACGTCGTTGAGCCGGCCTCTGGGAGTGGTTTCCTGAACGACGCCCACCGCCAAGGCCAGCTCCACGATTTCCCCCAGCCGCTGATCGCCACTGAGGCCCGGAGCCAGCAGCAGGCGGCGGAGCCGGCGCCCCGCCCGCAGCGCTTCCAGGACCGGGTTACGCCCGTACAGAATCTCTGGCATCAGAGGCGATGCCAGCGGGTGCCTTCCTTGGTGTCCTCGACCACGATGCCCAGCTCCAGCAGCTGATCGCGGATCCGGTCCGCCTTCGAGAAGTTGCCCTTCCGGCGAGCCTCCTCCCGGCGGGCGAGAGCCTGTTGCTCCTCCCCGGTCAGCTGGGGGTCCTCGGAGACAGCCGCCCGCTCGATGACCGCCAACCGACTGTCGGCGATCCGCAGGCTGAGGAGAGCCGCACCACATCCATCGCCACCGGCACGCCCCTCGTCGAGCAGGCGGTTGCCCTCACGGACCAGATCATGGAGTGATCCCATCGCTCGGGGCAGGTTGAGGTCGTCGTCCATCGCGGCCTCGAAACCATCTCGGGCCCGCTGGGCGGCCGCCGCCAGAGGATCACCGGACCCAGCGGTCTTGAGGTCACCGCCCTGAGCCGCCGCGCAGCGCCTCCAGAAGGTGGCGAGCCGGTCCAGCGACTCGGACGCGCCCACCAGGTCCTCCTCCCGGAAGTGGAGCTTCTGGCGGTAGTGGGTGTTGCCGAGCAGGTGGTAGCGAACCGCCAGCGGGCTGTGGCCTCGCTCCATCAGGGTCGTCAGGGTCATGAAGTTGCCCTGAGACTTGGCCATCTTGCCCCCCTCCACGAGGAGATGCTCGACGTGGAACCAGAGCCGGACGAAAGGTTTGCCAGTTGCCGACTCGGACTGGGCGATCTCGTTCTCATGGTGGGGAAATTTGTTGTCGACGCCACCACAGTGGATGTCGATCGACGCCCCCAACAGCTCCATGGCCATCGCCGAGCACTCCAGATGCCAACCGGGGCGCCCCCAGCCGAATGGCGATGGCCAGGCGGCCAAATCGCCCTCCGTGCCTCTTTTCCAAAGCGCGAAGTCCCGCACCGCTTCCTTGGCCTCGTACTCGTCGGAATCGATCCGGCCACTGGCTCCGGCGCTGAGCCCCTTTGCGTCCAGGTGAGAGAGTCGACCGTAGTTGGGGAAGGACTCCACTCGGAAGTAGACGGATCCCTCGCTCTCGTAGGCATGGCCGGTCGCTACCAACTGCTCCACTAAGGCCACCATGGCGCCGACATATTCGGTCGCCCTCGGGAAGTGATTGGCAGGCTGGATCCCCAACCGCTTCAGGTCCGTGAAGAAGGCCTCAATAAAGGGCGCAGTGAACTCGGCCAGGGTCTGTCTCCGGGCGGTCGCCTTGGCGATGATCTTGTCGTCGACGTCGGTGATGTTCATCACCTGCTCCACCTTCAGCCCGCGGGCCTCCAGGTGCCTTCGGAGCAAGTCCTCGGCCAGGTAGGCTCGGAAATTGCCGATGTGGGCCCGATCGTGGACCGTGGGACCGCAGGTGTACATGTGAACCCGGCCGGGATGCAGAGGGTGCAGCACCCCCACTTCCTGGGTCAGGCTGTTGTAGAGGCGAATGGGCATGGCCGGCCTATGTTATTCCCGGTCGGTCCGGCTTCCGGCGCCCACCCGGGCCACCGCCAGGGCCGCCATCCCCTCTCCCCGCCCGGTCAGGCCCAAGCCGTCGCTGGACTTCACCTTGACCGAAACGCAGGCCACCTCCAGCCCNNGCGACCACGGTCCCGTCCAGGCCGAGGATCTCGATCCCCTCGGCCGCCAGCATGTCCCCGACCCGGCGCAGCAGGTCCAGAGAGGACGCTCCCCGCCAGCGATCGTCACTGGAGGGAAAGTGCTCACCGATGTCCCCCAGGCCGGAGGCGCCGAGGAGAGCGTCGGCCAGGGCGTGGCAGAGCACGTCACCGTCGGAGTGCCCCAAGAGGCCGTGGGGGTGCTCGATCTCGACGCCACCCAGCCAGATCGGTCCCGGGCCGCCAAAGCGGTGCACGTCGACCCCCAGTCCCACCCCGGGGAGACGGCGGACGCTCACTGGCGCGCCCAGGCGCTGTTGCCGAGCCAGGCGCGCAGCGCCAATATGTCCTCGGTCCTCGTCACCTTGAGATTGCGGGGATCGCCCAGGACAGCGGCAACCGGCTCGCCCAGCGCCAGCACCAGGGCGGCGTCGTCGTCAGCATCCCGGCCCGCGGCCGACGCCTCACGGTGGGCCCGGACCAGCAGATCGCGTCGGAACGCCTGAGGGGTCTGAATCGCCGCCAGGTCGGCCCGCTGCAGCACTTCCTCCAGGCGGCCGCTGCGGACCACTGCAGTGCTATCGGCAACCGGGACGCAGGCAGTGGCGGCACCCACCTCCCAGGCTGCTCGGAGCACCTTGGAGCAGAGCTCGGAGGTCACCCCAGGGCGAGCCCCGTCGTGGACCAGGACCATCTCCCGAGAGCAGAGTCGCAGCCCGCGCTCGACCGACTCCTGACGGCGAGCCCCGCCCTCGACGCAGCGGCAGCCTAACCGGGGTGCCGACGCGGAGGCCAGCTCCATGACCCGGCGGTGTTCGCTGGGATCGGTGACCACCACCAGCTCGTCCACCCCGCTGGAGGGGTCTCCGAGGGCTTGGAGCACCCACGCCAGCACCGGCTGACCACTGAGGTCAGCCCACAGCTTGGGGCCGCCGAACCTGGCGCCGGCTCCGGCCGCCGGCACCAGGGCAGTGGTACCGGGAGCTGCCTCACCCAAACTCAGGACCTGGGGATGGCCGCGGGCTTGGAGCGTCGACCGGGGGCCGGTGCCGGGCCGGGGTCGTCCTCGCCCAGGTCGGGAGCTTGGACAAAAACCATGCGCCCGGAGGCGGTCTGGATGACGCTTCGAACCGTCGCGGTGATGCGCTGGCCCAGGTGGGCCCGCCCTCCCTCCACCACCAGCATCGTGCCGTCCGGGAGGTATCCGACCCCCTGATCGGCCTCCCTCCCCTCCTTGACCACGTCGACCTCCAGCTTCTCGCCGGGCACCAGGGCGGGCCGCAGGGCAGTCGCCAACTGGTTGAGGTTCAGCACGGTCAGCCCCTCGATCTGAGCCACCCGGTCAAGGTTGAAATCAACGGTCAGGATGGCGGCGTGCTGCTCCCGGGCCAGCCGAATCAGGCGGGCGTCTACCTCGGGCATGGAAGGGTAGTCGGCCTGGGGGAACTGGAGGTCCAGCCCAGGCAGCGAGCGCAGTTCCTCCAGCATGGCCAGTCCCCGCCGACCCCTAGCCCTTCGGATGGGATCGGCGGAGTCTGCGACCGACTGCAGCTCGGCCAGGACGAACTGGGGAACCAGCAGCTCATAGAGGCAGAACCCGGCTCGGGCAAGGTCCAGGAGGCGGCCGTCGATGACGGCGCTGGTATCCACCACCACCCGTGCCAGAGGAGAGCCGGCGACCCCCAGTGGGATGCCGAGTCGGGAAAGCTCGCGCCGCCGTCGACGCCCCACTGAGATCCCCAGAGGCACCAGGATGAACGCCACCCCGACGGCCACCAGCCAGCCCAGTCCGCCAGGCAGACCCGAGGCGATCAAAGCCACCAGGGCGGCGATCACCAGCGCCACGACGACCCCGGCTAGCGCCCCCACCAATTCGGAGAAAGGGATGTTGGCCAACTCCTCCTCGGCCCAAGCGTAGGGGCGGACGCTGAGGGCCGGTCCCAGCAGGTAGCCGAGGCCGCACCCCAGCCCCAGCCCCACGACCAGGACCACCGTCTTGCCCTCCCAGGTCGCCAGGGGACCATGGAAGTTGTTGAGGATGACCGTCGCGTAGAGGGTCCCCAAGACCGCGCCCACTGACATGCCCAGCAGGCTGGCAATGCGCGAGGCGCGTTCTCTCGATGGATGCTCGGCGGGCGTCGGGTCGGCGCTGCCGGCGGTGGCTACGGTTCCGGGTGCCTCCCCGGGCTCAGACCGGTCCGCCACCATCGCCGCCGCTAGGTCCGGCGGCTCCCGCCCCAGCGGGCTCAACAGCTGGGGGTTTTTCCTCAACGGCCTCGGTAGGTGGAGGCGGTCCCGGCACCACGTGAGTCCGGATTTTGCCGTCCTCCACGTCGATGGTGACCAGGTCCCCGGGCGAGAAGGTGATCCGCAGCAACTCATCGCTGAGAGGGTCTTCGATGTCGGCTTGGATGACCCGACGAAGCGGACGGGCCCCGAACTGCTTGTCGAACCCGCGTTCAGCCAGCAGATCCTTGGCCTGGTCGGTGACCAAAAGGCTGAGGCCCTGACGCTGGAGGTGCTCGCGGACCCGCACCAGCATGAGGTCAACTATCTGCCGCGTCTCATGGGTGCGCAGCCGGTGGAAGACCACCACCGCGTCGACTCGGTTGAGGAACTCGGGCCGGAAGGCCCGCTTCAGCTCGTCGGTGATGCGCTCGCGCATCTTGCTGTGCTCCTGGTCCTCGCCGCTGCGGCCGGGGACCCCGGTCTGGAAGCCCATCGAGATGTTCGAGCCCACTCCCTGGATGCCCAGATTGCTGGTCATGATCACGATGGTGTTGGCGAAGCTGACGACCTTGCCCTTGGCGTCGGTGAGACGTCCGTCCTCCAGAATCTGCAACAGCAAGTTGAAGAAGTCGGGATGGGCCTTCTCGATCTCATCGAAGAGGACGACGCTGTAGGGACGGCGCCGCACCGCCTCGGTCAGCTGGCCGCCCTCGTCATAGCCCACGTACCCCGGCGGTGAGCCCACCAGCCGGGCAGTGCTGTGACGCTCGGCGAACTCGGACATGTCCAGCCGGATCAGGGCATCGTCGTTGTCGAACAGGAAGGCGGCCAGCGACCGAGCCAGCTCAGTCTTGCCCACCCCGGTAGGGCCGAGGAAGATGAAGGAGCCGATCGGCCGACGGGGGTCCTTGAGCCCAGCCCGGGCCCGGCGGACTGCCTGGCAGACGATCTTGACCGCCTCATCCTGGCCAATCAACCGCTTGTGAATCTCCGACTCCATGGCGAGGAGCCGCTGGGTCTCCGCCTCGACCAGGCGGCTGACCGGAATGCCAGTCCAGGAGGAGACGATGTCGGCGATGTTCTCCTCGTTGACCTCGGGCACCGTCTTGCCCAACTCATCGCGCCAAGCGGCCTCCTCCAGCGCGTACTCGGCCTTGAGCGGCTTCGCCTCCTCGTCCAGCTTGGTGGCCAGCTCGTAGTCCTGCTTCTCGACGGCCTCGTCTTTGCGGGTCTGGAGCGAGCGAATGTGACGCTGCTTGGCGCGCAACTCGGGAGGCGTGGTGGTCAGCTTCATCCGCACCCGAGCCGAGGCCTCGTCGATCAGGTCGATGGCCTTGTCAGGCCAGCAGCGGTCGCTGACATAGCGCCCCGAGAGCTCGGTCGCGGCCCGCACCGCGGCATCGCTGATGGTCACCCGGTGGTGCTTCTCGTAGAGGCTGCGCACTCCGGAGAGGATCTCGACCGTCTCCTCCAGCTTGGGCTCCTCGACGAAGACCGGCTGGAAGCGACGCTCCAGGGCAGCGTCCTTCTCGATGTACTTGCGGTACTCGNNACTTCCTTGGAGGAGCGGATCTCATCGAGAATCTTCTTGAGACGCTCCTCGAACTCGCCCCGGTACTTGGTCCCGGCCACCAGGCCGCCCATGTCCAAGGTGAGGACCCGCTTGTTGGCCAGCGACTCGGGAATTTCCTGGTTCACGATGGCCTGGGCCAGTCCCTCGGCGATCGCGGTCTTGCCGACCCCCGGCTCGCCGATGAGGGCAGGATTGTTCTTAGTGCGCCGCGAGAGGATCTGCACCACCCGCTCGATCTCCATCTCCCGACCGATGACCGGGTCGAGCTGGTTCTTGGTCGCGAGCTCGGTGAGATCGCGGCAGAACTGATCCAGCAAGGGAGTCTTGCTCGACTTCTTGCGCTCGGGAGGCGGCTCGTCCTCGAGACCTTGCTCCTTCAGCAACGAGTCCAGCTCGTGGCGGACTTTGTCCAAGTTGGCGCCGAGATCCTCGAGCACGTGGGCGGCGATGCCCTCACCCTCGATCAGCAGACCGAGCAGGAGGTGCTCGGTTCCGACGTAAGTGTTGTTCATCCGCTTGGCCTCTTCGAAGGCGATCTCGATCACCTTCTTGACCCGGGAGGTAGGGATGATCTGCTGAACGATGATCCGCTCGTTGCGGCCCAACACCGAATCGATGGTGTCCCGCACCTTGTCGATCTCAACGCCCAGGTTGGCCAGCACCTTGGCGGCCAGACCCTCGCCCTCGCGCAGCAGCCCCAGCAGGAGGTGCTCAGTACCGATGTACGAGTGGTGGGACTTCTCCGCCTCGTCCTGAGCGAGCGTCAGGACCTTCTTGGCCTTCTCGGTAAAGCGCTCAAACGGATACATGGATCATCTCCTTGAGCCCGGTGGAGGGACGGTCGGCAGCGCTGGCTACCGCCATGGCTGGAATGGCTCGGGGGCTCGGGACGGGGCCGATCACAAGCGCATTATGCCCAATTCGAGCGCTGCCAACCCCGGGGCCACTCCACCTTCGCCTGATCGGACGGGATGAGGGCCCAGCCGGGACGACAGATGAGTTGGGGGCTGACCTTGGCCAGCCCGGCCGGCGAGGATCGAAAACTAGGCTGAGG
>PKXE01000036.1:9729-11252 GCA_003132265.1 Candidatus Dormiibacterota bacterium
GTTTCGGGCGATCTCCTGGCGCACCTGCTCCAAGTCGACCCCGAGTGCGAGCAGCACCTGAGCAGCGGTGCCTCGGCTTGCCGAAGCAGTCCGAGCAGGAGATGCTCGGTTCCGATTTAGGACTGAGCGGCCTTCACCGCCTCGTCCTGAGCCATGGTCAGGACCTGCCTAGCCTGCTCGGTGAATCGCTCAAACGGGGCACGAATCAAGGCCTCTATTCCCCACTCGGCCCTGGAGGTAACCGGCGCGGCAACGTTGGCCTGGGGAGACTCGGCTGGCAAGGCCCGCAGAGTCAGGGCCGCACTGGAAGCCACGTCGAGCCGCGGGCGACGATTACGGAGCGCGAGATCCGCACTCCTCCGGCGGAGGTCTGACTAGGCCTCGTCGGTCCCGGCGCTCTCCGCGTCGTCATCGGCGGGCGCGCGCTCCTCCACTTCCGGCTCGGCATGTACCACTGCATCTGCTTCCGGAGCGGTCGCCTCAGCCTCATCGGCGGCCGAACTCTCCTCCGCTTCCGGCTCGGCGGGCGCCGCTGCTTCTGCTTCCGGGGCGGCCACCTCAGCCTCATTCGCCGGCGAGCTCGCTTCCGCTTCCGGCTCTACCGGCGCCACTGCCGCTGCTTCCGGGCTAGCCATCTCAGCCTCACCTGCAACCTCGGCAACGTCCACCTCGGCCGCAGCCTTGGCCCGACTCCGCTTGGGCTTGGCCGCCGGCTCGGGGCTCGACTCCTCGTCCATGTCGGGCTCATAGTCGGCGGCGGCTGCGTAGTCCTGATCTCCGGGAGCTTCCTCTGGAGGCAGATGGTCAGGCCGCGGCAGGAGCTGGCGGTAGGACAGTGAGATCCGGCGGCGGGTGCGATCCGCCTGCAGCACGATCACCTTGACGGTGTCGCCGACCCGGAGGACGTCCTCGGTGCGCTCAACGTGCTCCCAGGAGAGCTCGCTGATGTGAAGAAGACCCTCAACGCCATCGGCGATCTGCAGGAAGGCCCCGTACTTCTTCGTCTTGGTGACGGTGCCCTCGATCTCGGTGCCCGCCGGGAAACGGGCCTCGATGCTGTCCCAGGGGTCGTCGCTCATCTGGCGCAAGGAGAGCGAGATGCGCGACAGCTCGGGGTCCAGCTTGATCACCTTGACGGTGACCTCGTCGCCGACCGCCAGCATGTCCGAGACGTTGCTGACCCGGTCCCAGGAGAGCTCGCTGATGTGGATCAGGCCGTCGGCCCCGCCCAGGTTGATGAAGGCTCCATAGGAGGTGAGTCCGCTGACCCGGCCAGTGACCACGTCGCCGACGCTGAGGCGCTCAAAGAGCTCCTCTCGCAAGCGGGCCCGGTCCTCGTCCTGAGCGGCTCTTTGGCTGACGATCAGCCGGTTGCGCTTGCGGTTGACCTCCAGGATCTTGACCATGATCTGCTGGCCCACCAAGTCCATCAGGTTGCCGGAGTGGGTGCGCGCCACCTGGGAGCTGGGCAAGAAGCCCCGCAGACCCATGATGTTGACGATCAGGCCGCCCTTGTTCTGCTC
>PKXE01000068.1:0-2792 GCA_003132265.1 Candidatus Dormiibacterota bacterium
CTCGGAGGCTAAATCTCGGACCAGCGAGGGCGGCACCAATGCCGGCCGAAGGCAGCGTCGTCGATTAGCCCGCGGACCATCCCAACCACGAGGCGCTTCTGTACGAGGGGGAGGGTGGGTTCCTCGCCGGGACTTTGCCATTCATCCGCGAGGGGCTGGCCGCTGGCGAGGTGGTCATGGTGGCGGTGCNNNGTGGAAGAGGCGAGCCCGGAGGGTCGGCCGGTGCGCGGCATCGGGGAGCCGGTCTGGGCCGAACGCAGCGCTGACGAGTTCGCGGAGTGCGAGCGGCACGGGGCCCTGCTCAACCTGGTGCTCGCTAAGCGCGCGCAGCTACGGCTGCTGTGCCCTTACGACGTAGCGAGTCTGGATCAAACGGCTCTCGAGGTGGGCCACCGAACCCACCCCGTGGTTCGCCACCGGGGGCGGCAGTTGAGCAGTGACCTGTACGTGGGAATCGACGGAGTCACCGCGCACTTCGAGGGTCCCCTGCCGGCGCCGAAGGGCCAGGTTGACGAGTTCGTGTTCGCGCCCGGGCAATACCTCGAGGTTCGTGATTTCTTCGCCCGGCGAGCTGTGCAGGCGCAGCTACCGACGATGAGGCGCGCCGATCTCGAGTGGGCGGTGACCGAGCTCGTCACCAACAGCATCCACCGCGGCGGGGGGCGCGGCAAGGTGCGGGTCTGGGCGGATTCTGCCGGGCTGGTCTTCGAGGTCCAGGAGCGGGGCCGCATCGAGAATCCGCTGGTGGGTAGGGAGCGTCCCATGCTTCCTGAAGAGCACGGCCGGGGGCTCTGGCTGGTGAATCAACTTTGCAACCTGGCTCAGATCCGATCCTCAGACGCCGGGACGACGGTGCGGATCCATGTCAGCCGGGCCCAGGGAAACCGGGAGGTGGGTGAGCTGCCTCTGCTCGCCGACCAGTTGGTTGCCGCGTTGGACCGCTTCAGTTCGGATGTCGACCGCAGGCTCAGCCAGCCTGATCGTTCTCTGCTCTGGCAGCTCTCGCCCGGGGCCGAGGCCGTACTGCTGTCGCTTCCGGACCAAGGCGCCACCCCGGAGGGGTTCGATCGCTCGGCCACGCAGACCAAGGGGCCAGCGGGGGCGGTGAGGGCCGAACTGGAGGCCGCCGAGATGGTGGAGAGTACGCTCGGGCCCGCTGGCGGAGAGCGCTGGGTACCCATCCCGAGGGCCAGGAAGCTGCGCGACGCGGTAGCGGCGGCGCGCCGTGCCGCGTTGGAGGAGATGCTATCCCGCGTCCCCCCGACCCATCTCGCGGTCGTGGGATCCGCGCTTGTGCAATGGGCGGCCAGGTAGAGCCCACCACTCCGGTCACCGGAAGGCCCGGTGGCGGCCAGGTCGAGTTTGGTCAGCCCGGCGGTCGGGTGAAATAGGTGTTCAATGGAGCCATGGGAGTCAGGACAGAGTCAGCGTAAGCGCAGGCAGCGATGTGGACTCTCAGCAATGAGTTCCGCGACGAGCTGGACAAGATGGCGCGTGAATGCGGTGAGTCTGAGCGGAGCTTGATTGGCGCCTACGCCACGCCCAGATCAATCGTGCTGATGTCTGTGGGGGAGCGGTGCCTGAGGACCGTTTGGAGAGCTTGACCAGACCGGTATGCGTTGGCGGTCTGTACGGATCTGGGCCAAGGGAGTCCCACCGAGGTCGCGACGACGATGGCCAGCACGCTGGCCCCGGCCCGGTATCCTCGCTCTGGTGGCGCGCCAAGCCATAGATTTCGACGACTGGGGCTTTCCGACACCGCTGTCGCTGTCTGGCGGAGGAGGGCGCTCTCCGGCCAGCACGTCGTGTGATCGCTGCCTGCCTGACCCCAGCCGTCCGGCTCGAGCGCGCTCCCCCGCCTGATGCTCGAGCCTCCGGGCGAGTTCAACTGACGTGAGGGTCCGGGCTTCGGTGCTGCGTTCAGGTCAACCGAAGTGATGGCCTTCTCCGGCAGCGGCTCGGGCCGGGCGGGAAGCCAGAAGGGGCCTTCACACGTCGCTAGCCGGGCTGGAGCCGCGACCGCTGAGCCGAGCGTCAATCGCGAAGAACCAACCGCTGTCGGTCGCTCGCGAATACCGCCAGCGCCAGGCCGAACACCCCCAGGTCCCGAGCAACGAGGTCCGATACCCCGCCCGTGACGCTGAGCGAGAGGACTATCTCAAGCAGCAGCAGAGCGCTGAGTGCGCCGGCCAGGCGGGGGGCAATGCCCAACAACAACGCTGCGCCCGTCAGTACCAGTACCCAGCCGTGGAGCAGCACCATCAGCAAGGCGAACTTCGAGGTCGCGGAGATGACCGGCACGTATCCGGTCCACAGGCTGGGTTGCAGCACCTCGTGCAGTCCAAACCAGAGCAGGACTAGGCCCAGCACCAGTCTGGCCACCGTCGGGGCCCAGGCTTGGGCCGTCTGGATCACCTTGTCGGGCCGGGGGGCTGGAGGGGCTACAGCCGGAACTCTGCGAGGATCGGCGTCGACCCTCCGGGCGGCGGCTCGGGCGAACCGGTTCCTACGGGCCACGGTCAACCGACCACGTGGCCGGTGGCATCGGTGACGACAACTCCATCGTCACCGAAATTGTACTCAGCGTTTCCCGAGTCATCGCCGAAGCTAGCCTCGATGAAGTAGATGTGGTCAGTGGAGGGGTAAGTGTTCGTCTGAGGCGCCTGCCCCCCTCCCGTGACGGACAAAGTGAAGCGCACCGATGAGCCGGAGGGGGTGGCGGTGAAGGAGAATCCGGCCAGAGCGAGTTTGGCGTTGGCGCTGGTCGACCCGGGATACAGCTGGTAGGCGTA
>PKXE01000068.1:2857-15175 GCA_003132265.1 Candidatus Dormiibacterota bacterium
ACGGCTGCAACCACGGCGGTCAAGGAGAGAGCGACGGCCCCCCTGGCACCCAGGGTTTCTCCCGCAATACGCATCAGTCAATACCTCGCGAAGTCGCCGCCACGCCAGGGTACTAGGCCGGGCCCGGTCGGCGCGCTCCGGCCGGCGGACGGCCTCGGTCCGCCGGCCTTGGTAAGGGGGTTCAGGAGACTCGGACGAGGCTTCCTGACAGTGATCCGCTGCATTGTGGCCGGAACCCTACTTCCGGTCACGATTCGCGATGGATTGGTCGCGTCGCAGCAAGCCGGCCCGGCGACCAGGGGTCGTGCGCAAGGCAAGCGCCAGGGTGGGGCATGCTGCCACTGCTCGGCGCGCATGACCCTCGATGCGCCCGGAAATGGGCGATGGGTCCACGACGGGGTAACCCCAGTCATCCATTCGCACCGCCTCCGGAAAGAGTTCGGCGCACAGTCCGTGACCGGCGCACGCGATAGGGTTCACGTGAAGGTAAAGGCCCTTCATCGGCTCGCCCTGCCGGTCAGCGGGAGGGGCAGCCATCCCTCGTACGAGCCGCTGCACCTACCCCGTCGGTGGACCTCTACCTCGGAAGCGAACACGTGCAAGGAACTGCGGACCAGCTTCACGACGCCGTCGGGGTGTCGGCAAGCGCCGCGGCCTTCGATCTCGCTGCACCAGCGCACTAGGCGTTCTAGGTCAGCTCGGTGGGCTGTTGCCGGCGAGGCGAGCTGGGCGACGCAGGCTGCCACCGCCGCGAGGCCATGGACACACGGGCCGCATTGGCCCGAGCTTGCGCCGGCGAGCCAGTCGACGGCCTCGGCCGTTTCCCTGATGCCGCATGCAGAGTTGGGCAGGGCGAGGATCACCCCGGCTCCCGGCGACGCGCCCGACGACGCCAGGCTCGCGCGGGACAGTGCCCTCCCGTCGGCGTCCTGTCGGGTGACCCAACTCCCAAAATACCCGCCGACGAGGATGAAGTCGGTCTCGGCTGACCACCCGGCCGCCTCCAGGACATCCGCGAGTCCGACCCCGATGGGCGCCTCGTACACGCCCGCTCTGGCGACTGAGCCACTGACGGTGACCAGCATGGTGCCNNCAGAGCGAGATGAGCGAGAGTCTCTGCGTTCTGGACCAGGGTGGGACGGCCTCTCAGGCCCTTCTCCGCTGGCAGAGGCGGCACTAGAGTGGGGCTGGGTGCGCCGCCCGCGACCCAGCCTAAGAGAGCCGTTTCATCTCCGCCAACGAAGGTTGGGGCGGCGAGGACCACCTCGACCGGCACCAGCAGGGACCGGGCCTCCACACGTTCGACCAAGGCCTGTCGCAGGGCACGCACGGCGCGATCAGATCGCTGACTTATGCAGATGTACGCCTGCCTAGCTCCAACCGCCCTGGCCGCGATCTCGATGCCGTCCAGGACCAGGTGAGGGCGCGCCGAAAGCAGGAAGCGGTCCTTGGCGCTCGCGGGCTCGCTCTCAGCTGCGTTGGCGACCACGAGCGCCCGGTTACCGAAGCCAGTGCGGGAAGCCACCGCCGCCAGCTTCTCGCCGACGGGGAAACCCCCACCTCCGCGACCGCGCAGGCCAGACGCGCGGACCATCTGGATGAATTCAGTCGGCGATGTCTTTCCGATTGCTCCGAGCGGATCGCCCAGCCGCTCCAGATGAGACGCGAGCGACTCCGTGATCCCTCGTCCAGGCCCGGCCGTTAGCCGGGGTGANNGGAGCCGCCCGAAGAAGCCGGAGGCGTCAGACCGCCGACCACCACGGTCCCCGATACCGAACCCGCAGCGGCTGCCTGGAGGCTGAGTTGCAGATCGACGTGCTGGGCCTTGCTCTCGGTGAGGCGGAAGACCATGGTGTTTCCCTGAAGAGCGGTCAGCTGTCCCGTGTACGACTGCCGCGTTGAGGTGGTCCGATAGGTCGCCCGCCCCGAAGCGAGGTTCACCCCCCCATCCGGCAAAGGAACTCCGGTGAGCGTCACCCGCAGCGTGCCGCCAGGACCGCCCCGGACGGTCCCGGAGATCTCGACGGATGTCGTCGTGGTCGAGTTCTGAGGGATCAGCGTCCCCGCGAACGTCCCTGCGAAGCTGACCAGCTGACCATGGGAGCCTGGCGAGGCGCCGGACAAACTGCTAAGGCCACCACCCGTTGCCAGCAAGGCTGTCGGAGTGCCTGCCGAGCGGGCCCACCCGGGCCGCAACGGGCCGACAGCCGCGAAAGCCGCGACCGCCAGCGCTGTGCTCAGAGCCACAGCCGCCACCGACCACTTCAACTGGAGGTGCGCGGCGGAGAGACGCCAGACCCGGTACAGCACCGCCCCCACCACCAGGAACAGGCATAGCAGGTCGAAAAGCAAGACCCAGCCCAGGCGGGTGTCGGTGCCAGCTCCGAGGGAGTGAAGCAGCGCCATGGGCCAGGCCAGATAGGTGAGCCAGTGGATCAGCCTCCAGAGTCGCAAACTCAAGTGAGACCGGAGCAAGCTGGTCGCAATTACCGCGATCAAGACGTCCACCCCCAGCGTGCCCAGGCCGAGCCAGAGCGGGCGGTAGGGAGAAAGGAAGGGCACCACCGCCGCCAGCCAACCGACCGGCGCAAACGGGTCGAGTTCGGCCGTGATGATGTGGATGGCCAACAGAGCCACCCCCAGGAGCGCGAGATTCCGATGAAGGTCGCCCATGACAAAACGCGGCCACCCTGGAGGTGTCCAGCCGCTCTTGTTGAGGATGCCCAGCGCCACGCTCGCCGTGAGCACGGCCAGCAGGATCAGCCCACTACTGCGGGTGAGATACCAGAGCGCGGACGGCCCGGTCGCTGCGACCGCTAGGCTCACGGGATCGCTCCGACGATCGGCCTGCGCAGCCACTCCTTGGCCTGGGGAAGGTCGTCGCCATCACGGGTCCAGCCGCCGAGATGCAGCACTCGCGCGTCCCTCGAAACCAGGCGCGCGGGTAGTCCACACTGCGCCAGGTAGTCCACTGCCTCATCGCCCGCCACGATCGCAGTCGTCGCTACGGCGTTGGCTTCTGGGCACCGGGCGGCTGCCACGCTCACCGTCCGCCATGGACCCGCGGCCGGCGCCCCCGTCCGCGGATCGATGATGTGGTGTAACTCCACTCCGCCGCGCCGCCAGTGCCGCCTCGTCACCGACGAGGTGGCCAAAGCCCGCGTCCGAAGGGTAACTGTCTGCCCCGGATCGGTTGAACTCGCTTCGTGGTCGTCTGCCACCCGCACCACCCAGCCTCCCCGAGGCTCAGGACCGCTGGTTGCCAGATCGCCCCCGAGACTTACCAGCACCGACGCGCCGGTCGCTTGGCTGGCCAGGGAGGCCATCCGATCCGCGCCCCAGGCCTTGGCCGTTGCTCCAAGATCCAGCACCAGGCCGGGAGGTCGGCGCACGGTAAGCCCGGTGAGCTCAACCGACTTCCAGCCCAACTCGACCGGTACAAATCGAACGGGGACTGGATCGTCCTCAGCCATATGGGAAAAGTCACTCTCGTACCCGTTGGCGATGACCGCAGCGCCGACGCAAGGGTCGAGTAGCCCGGAAGTGCGCTCGGCCCAGTGAAGTGCCAGCGCCAGCAACTCGGCCAGTATCGGTCCCACCCTCACCTCGGCGTTCGGTGACCGGTTGAGCCGGTCCAGTTCAGAGTCCGGTCTGAACCGGCTGGCAGCGAGATCGAGCGCCCGAATTTCCGCGTCCACGATGGGGAGGACACGAGTGAGCGCCCCCGCGGGGCGCGCGACTACCTGGGCGGTGGTTCCGAAGGCCTCGCGCTTGGCGGAGGCCAGGTTGTCGGGTGCGGGCATGGGAAGCCAGCGCGGACCACCCGTCATGAGCCCCCGGAGGTGACGGCTGGCATGGAAGAAGCACCGTTTGATCCACTTGATCCACCCGCGGANNGACCTGCCGGGCAGCGAGTGAGCCACTACGGCTGCGGTTGCTCCAACTGCGACCACCACAGCAACCCCGCCCAGCTTGGTGAGACGGCGAACAAGGGCCGTTCCGTCAGTCCTACGTGCGAGGGCGTCGCGGCTAGCTTGGGGCATGGGTAATTACCCTCTGACACCAACCTGGGAGATGGCTGAGAGCCTGCTTACGGGTGACTGTGACCTGGTAGGCAACATGGGTCATGCTCAACCTTCAGACCAGCCGAAGTACTTTCGCCCGCATGGCGAGGCGGCGGCCCCTCGTCCCACGCCGATCCAACTCGTAAGCCGTCTGATGGTTGCCTGGCCGGCTCGCCTCCGCTCCATGGGGTCTCGGGATCGCATCGTCATGGACAGATTGTGGCAAGCGCAACTGATAGGTGGATTAGAGACTCCTGGTAGGAGGTCGTGGCCGCAATGTCCAGAGCGGGCCCGGTCGGTGGCCTCCAGACCTTGGCCTCAGGCGGCTCCGGCATCAGGCCACCACCGAAATTCCACCGACAATGGGAAATCCTCTCAGCCGAGTCTCAGGATCATTGGATAGCGTTGGCCTTGATGAGTGGGAGAGTGAACCAGCCGCTGCACGACCATGCCCGCCTTCCGAGGGAATGGACTGACCCGGAGCCGTTGCTGGACCCCGGTGTCGAGGGGAACGCCCGACTGACCGGGACCCTCGGACTGGTGTTGCTGGTCCTACTGGCGATGGAAGGACTCACCATTCTGGCCATCCGGCCGCTGTTCGGCACCCACGTCTTTGTGGGGCTGCTGCTGCTGCCGCCGGTTCTGCTCAAGATCGGCTCCACGTTGTGGCGTTTCGTCCGCTTCTACCTGGGAGCGGCCGACTACCAGCGGCGCGGAGCTCCTTTCCTCATTCTGCGTCTCCTGGGCCCGCTGGTGATCCTCTCGACCCTGGTGGTCATCGGTACTGGAATCGTCCTGGTGCTGGGCCCACCGACTTGGCGTCTGCCGCTGCTGTTCCTGCACAAGGCGAGCTTCGTTGTGTGGTTCGGCTTGATGTCGCTACATGTGCTCGCTCACCTGCTTGACGTGGTCCGGCTGGGGACCCGTGATTGGCTGAGCAGAAGCCGAGAGCGCCTCGCTGGAGTCGGTGCCCGGCAGAGCGCCGTGGCTGCAAGCCTGGTGGCGGGCACGGTACTGGGGGTGCTCCTCCTACCCACTGTCAGCGGGTGGCCCCTGGTGGGTGGCAATTAGCACTGGTCTTCTCAAAGCAAACTCGCGCCGGCGGGCGCAGCGGCCAGAGGAACCTGGCTCGGGTGACCTTGCCGGGATTCCGTAACCGACCCCTCGGCTGTCTCAAGGTGCCTGGTTCGATGCGCCGGCGGGATCCGGTGCTGGCAGTCTGCAGCGCTGAGCACGGCGACGATGAGAAGTGCTGCATCAAGTCGGCAACTGCCAAGGCCGCCTACTCCCCGCCGGACTACCAGTTCCCGATCTGGGGCAGCTGGGAANNCGTGGTGGGCATGGCTCGCTCCCAATTCCGGATGCGCAGGTTGGACAATGTGACTCTGCGCTCGATACTGGGCTGGATCGCCCACAACCTCCATCTGCGCCACCTGGAGGACCAGGCTGCCCTGGCCAAACCGCCTTCCAGACGGGGACGAGCCCTCCTAGCGGCCTAGTCCCGCCGCCTTCCGCAGTTCCAGACCTGATCCCCATAGATTCCGCTTGTCTGAAGACAGGCAAGCGCGTGTTCCTCAGGTCGGCGACCAACCCTGAGCTGATCTCAGTGGAGCTCTTTTGCCGTTAAAAGGCGAAGCGCCCGAGGATTTCNNGACATCGAGCCATTTGCGACTTTCTGGGAGCCCCATGGGATGGGCCTACTCTGGCGCGGCGAGGAGGGCTTTTCCATCCCCTCTCCCGGATTTTTCCAAGTTTTTAGATCAGTCCAGATTTTAGTTGAGATCGGAGTGAGGCCGAAGGGCTTGGCGCTCGATGATCTCAGGCTGAGGGGCGTGCCGTAGGGTCCCAGGTCCGGCGCCGGGTCGATCTCAACCAGCCCCACGAACCAAGATGGCAGACTTGGAGATGTGCTGGGCACTCCNNGATTCCCCAGTCCGTCAGGGCTGTGGCTGGGGGTGGTTCGGTGCGGGCCGTCTGGGACAAGGAGTTAGGTGGTCCCACCTTCGAGGTGGGCGCGGGGCCAGAACTACGCTTCATCAAATGGGCGCCGGCCGGGAGTGGGCTCGACCTGCCGGCGGAGGTTGCACGCCTGGCTTGGGCTGGAGAACTTACTGCGGTCCCTAGGGTGCTGGACTTTGGCGAGGATCAAACCGGAACCTGGCTGGTGACCCAGGCAGTGCCGGGCGAGTCTGCGGTTAGCGGCCGATGGAAGAGTGCCCCGGGGACTGCAGTTGCCGCCATTGGCAAGGGGCTGCGCGTATTTCATGACGCGCTGCCGGTCGCGCACTGTCCATTCACCTGGTCCGCTCAAGAGCGCCTCGACACTGCTCGGCAACAGGCCGCGCTCGGGCTTCTCGACCCAGCGACCTGGCATGTCGAGCACCAACGCCTCACGGTGGAACAGGCCCTGGATGAGCTCACCACCATCCCTCCACTCGACCATGCCGTCGTGTGCCACGGCGATGCCTGTGCCCCCAACACGCTGCTCAGCGAGAACGGTGGCTGGTCGGGCCATGTCGACCTCGGCGCCATGGGCGTCGGGGACCGCTGGGCTGACCTTGCCATCGCAACTTGGAGTGCCGAGTGGAACTATGGACCAGGCTGGGAGGACCAGCTGCTATCTGCCTATGGAATCCTTGCGGATCGTGAGCGCATCCGCTACTACCGGCTGCTCTGGGACCTCTGTCCATAGGACGCGACCGGTCCCAGCGTGGGTGTCTGCCCGTCACCTGAGCGGCGACGGCGGCTCCGTGTTCTAATCGAGCAGTGCCCGGACTGTCGAGAGGTGACCTGTCGGAGGCGACGCGCCGTCTCGCCGCCGCCGGTTGCGTCTTCGCCGCGGAGGAGGTCGAGGAGCTCGCGGCGGCCGCTCTGGGCGATGCCGAGGTGCTGGCGGCGTTGGTCGAGCAACGAACGACTGGTGAGCCGCTCGCGTGGATCACCGGGACGGCGGTGTTCTGCGAGTGCTTGGTCGCCGTGACCCGGGGCGTGTACGTCCCGCGGTGGCAGAGCGAGCCGTTGGCGGAGCGGGCCGCGGAGCTGCTCCCGCCGGACGGCCGAGCGATCGATCTCGGCACTGGGAGTGGAGCGATCGCGTGCGTGCTCCTCGACCGTCGCCCGGGCGCCTCGGTCCTCGGTACCGAGCGCGATCCCGTCGCCGCACAGTGCGCGCGACGAAACGGCGTAACCGTCGTGGAAGGGGACCTCTTCGAGGGTGTGCCGGCGTCGTGGAAGGGGACGGTCGACGTGATCGTCGCCGTCCTTCCCTACGTCCCGACCGACGAGATCGCGTACCTACCCCGCGACGTGCGCGCCTTCGAACCAATCTTCGCCCTCGACGGGGGCGAAGACGGCCTCTTCGTGGTGCGGCGGGCGGTGAGCGAGGGCCGCGGGTGGCTCCGTGAGGGAGGGCACGTGCTCTTCGAGATCGGCGGGGCCCAGCGCGACGCGCTCAGCCCAATCCTCGAGATGGCGCGATTCGGCACTGTCCGTGTCATGTCCGACGCGGACGGTGATCCGAGAGGCGTCGAGGCTGTTGCAATTTGACTGCGGAGGCCACGCCCCACTTCGGCATCGGTAGCGATTGGTGCGCGGAGAGGTGGGGTCGACTGCCTCTCCACCAGGCAGCCGGCGCAGCCGGCCGGCGAGTGGGCGCCCTGAGCGGCACCGGACAGCGCGGTCATTGTGACAGTAGAGTCACGGCCAGTCAAATTGAGTTTAAAATCANNGATGGCCGCCTCCAACGCGATCGTCTGTGAGGCGCTAACCAAGGACTACGGGCGGAAGCGGGCTCTCGACCGGCTTGATCTCGAGGTGCGGGCCGGCGAGATTTTCGGCTACCTGGGAAGCAATGGCGCCGGCAAGACGACGACCATCCGGTGCCTGCTGGATCTCATCCGGCCGACCGCGGGCGGCGCCACCGTCTGCGGACTCGACAGCCACCACGACAGCGTGGAGGTGCGCAGACGAATCGGCTACCTGCCCGGCGACCTGCGCCTCTATCCCCACCTCACCGCGCGGCAGTTGCTCGGCTACCTCGGGCGGCTGCGTGGTGGCGTGCCCGGGCAGCGTGTTGAGGAGCTCGCTCGCCGGATGGAGTGCGATCTCGGCCAGCGCTGCGGGTCGATGTCCCACGGACAGCGGCAGAAGGTCGGCGTGATCCAGGCGCTGATGCATGACCCGGAAGTGCTCGTCCTCGACGAACCGACCGCCGCGCTCGATCCGCTCATGCAGCGGACCGTGCACGACCTCATTCGCGAGTCGCGTGACCGTGGCGCGACCGTCTTCATGTCGTCGCACGATCTCCCCGAGGTGACCCACCTCTGCGACCGCGCCGGGATCCTGCGTCGGGGCAAACTCGTCGCCGTGCAGGACGTCAACGAGCTCACTCAGCAGGGACGGCGCGTGCTCTCGATCCAGTTCCTCGAGCCGGTTGAGGCCAACGTGTTTGAGCGCCTTCCCGGTGTGTCGCACGTCATCTCGACCGATCACACGCTGACGCTCACGGTGGCCGGCGACCTCGACGCCGTCGTGAAGGCCGCCGCGCGCTTCCAGGTGCGCGACCTCCACAGCGCTGAGGTCGACCTCGACGAGGTGTTCCGAGACTACTACCGCGCGGAGACCGGCGATGCACGCTGACGTCTTCCGTCGAGAGCTCGCCGATCACCGGCGCGCAGTCCTTGCCTGGAGCGCCGGCGCGGTGCTGCTCTCGGTGATGTACATCCTCTTGTATCCCACCATCCGTAGCAGCGGCGCCGGCCTACAGCAACTCCTCGATTCGATGCCCAAGGCGCTCAGAAGTGCGTTCCTCGGCACAGGTGTTGACTACCTGTCCCCTTCGGGATACCTCGGCACCGAGCTCTTCAGCATTCTCGCGCCCGCGCTGCTCCTGGTGATGGGCATCCTCGCGGGCAGCCGTGCCCTGGCCGCGGAAGAGCGGAACGGCACGATCGATCTTCTTCTGTCGACACCCATCCGCCGCCGAAGACTCGCCGTCGAGAAGGCCGTCGGCGCGCTGCTGCCAGTGTTCGTCATCGCGGCGGCCATCTGGGTGGCGGTCGCGGCAATCGGCCCGTCGCAGGGACTCGCCGTGAGCCTGGGCGCCCTTGCTGTGGCGCTGGTGGCGGTTGCGCTCCTCGCCGCCGGCTTCGGCACGCTGGCGTTTCTCGTCGCATCCGCGACCGGGTCGTCCGGGGTGGGCGGTGGCATAGCGGCCGCTCTTGCTGTGGCGATGTACGTGCTGAACGTCTTTGGGGCCCTCGTGCCTGCGCTGAGAAGTTTCGCCAACGCGGTGTCGCCGTTCCACTGGGTCGGCGGCGCCGGCGTCCTCGCCAACGGTGTGGCGTGGTCCGGGATGCTGCTCCTCGTCGCGTGCCCGATCATCCTCCTCGGCGTCTCGATCCTCGTGTACGAGCGGCGGGATCTTACAGCTTGAGGGATCGCAACCAACGCCTCCAAGGCTGAGAAGGATCAGTGGAAGGCGTTGATGAGCGAACGCGAACTCTATGCCGTTCGTCTCAAGGAGCGGGTGTCTTCCCCACCCCGGCGCACACCGGGCCCAAACGGCCGACGTGGTGGCTCGGGCTGCTCCATCCCCGGCTGGCCGGTACCCCGCAAGCACGCGGTGGTCTTGCCACTGGCGGCCTGACGGCCGCCCTNNAGCGACAGCCATTTAACTGAACATGTCCTAGCGCGCGGTCTGAGCCACCTCTAAGGCTTTCGAGCCCCCTTTACCCGCCGCCGCAGCCGGGGTTTGCGACCGGAGACTAAAAAGTGCGCCCCAGATCCCTGAGGCGCCTTTTCGGTCCGAAACCTAGTTGCTTTTTGGCGATTACTTACGCGAGGCTCACATCGAGCTATTTGCGTCTTTCTGGAAGCCTCAGCAGATGCGCCTTTTCTGCAGCGGCCAGGAGCCCCTTTCCAGCCCCCGTTCCCGATTGTTCCAGTTTTTGATCTCAGCCACCTTTGCGGTCGAGATCAGGCTGGCGCCTGGACGTGGATCGTGGCCAACTCGGCCCGCTTGCTGCGCCCCCCCGCCTCGACCGGGGGCAGGAGCCAGCCTGTCTCACTCTTGCGCTGTGCCCAGGTGCCGGGTCTCGCGGTACGACGTAAGATACCCCCAGGGGGTATACTCAGCGGGAGAGAGATGACCACTGACAAGGAACCAGCTTGACGGCTCTGACGGCGATCGGTGACGGCTTGCGTGAGGGCTTCTTCATGTTCTGGGAGACCTTCTGGGCACTCGTGCTCGGATTCGGGCTCTCCGGCGCCGTGCAGGCTTTCGTCACGCGGGGACAGATGGAGCGGGCGTTGGGGCGCGAAGGCGAGGGTCGGCTGGGCCGCGCCACCTTCTTGGGCATGGTCTCCTCTTCGTGCTCCTACGCCGCTTCGGCGATGGCCAAGTCGCTCTTCGCCAAGGGGGCGGACTTCACTGCCGCGATGGTCTTCATGATCGCGTCTACCAACCTTGTCCTCGAGCTGGGGATTGTGCTGGCCCTGCTCATCGGGTGGCAGTTCACGGCCAGCGAATTTGTCGGTGGGATCTTGATGGTGGCCCTGTTGGCCCTGGTTAGCCGATTCACTCTGCCTCACTCGCTGGTGGAGTCGGCCCGCAGGAAGCTGGAGCCGGGCCACGCCACTCCGGGTGAGCACCAACATGCTGATATGCCAGAGAGCGCTGGGTCTTCCTTAGCCCCGCTCCGAGTCCGGATTCGCACTCTAGCGGGATGGTCTGACGCAGCGACCTATGCTATGGCGGACATCACCATGCTGCGCCGGGAGATGCTAATCGGCTTTGGGGTGGCCGGCTTCCTGGCAGCATTGGTCCCGACCCACGTCTGGTCGATCGTCTTCATCAGCCACCAAGGGGTCTTGACCTCGGTCGAGAACGCCATCATAGGTCCGCTGATCGCGATCGTCAGCTTCGTGTGCTCGATCGGAAATGTGCCTCTGGCAGCGGCATTGTGGAAGGGCGGAATCAGCTTCGGTGGAGTGGTCAGCTTCGTCTTTGCTGACCTCATCACCCTGCCGCTGCTGCTCATTTACCGCAAGTTCTACGGTGGCCGGCTGACCCTGTGGATCCTAGGGGCATTCTGGCTGGTGATGTCCGTGACCGGACTAGTCATCGGCGCGCTCTTCTCGTTTTTGCACCTAGTCCCGACGACCAGGCCGATTCAGATCGTTCCCGAGTCCTTCGCTTGGAACTACACCGCAGTTCTCGACGTCATCTTCCTCGTGGTGCTAGCAGCGCTTTACTACCTCTACCGCAATCGATCCCACTTCGGAGGGGGCGTGGGCTACGCCATTGACCCGGTCTGCGGCATGCAGGTGGAGATGGCGACCGCTCCGGCGCAGGCTGAGTATCAGGGGAACGTCTTCTGGTTCTGCTCGGACCGGTGCCACACCAAGTTCGCGAGAATGCCCACTCGATATGCTAAGGGCGACCTGGCGGGGCAGACCACTGAGGCGAGTAGATCAAGGGAGGATGCCATGAAGAATCCAGAGCAGAGCGAAGAGACGGTTGTCGACGTCGTGTGCGGGATGACGGTGGTCCCATCGACGGCTGCTGCACACCGCAGCCAGGGCGGTAGCGAATACCACTTCTGCTCATTGGGATGTGCCGAGACCTTCGACGCGAATCCGAGCCGATTCGCGGGCGTCGAGTCGGAGCGTAGTTGAGTGGCGGCGACCCGCGCGCCCAAGCCAGCTGTAGCACCTCTGCGCGAACGGGGGTCGTACCAAGCTAGCAAGGAAGACTTGCTGACGCGTTTTCGGCGTCTGAACGGGCAGATCGCGGGGATTGCCAGGATGGTGGAGGAAGAGCGCTACTGTCCCGAGGTGCTGACCCAATTGAGCGCGGCGATGGCCGCCTTGCAGAAGATCGGTTACATCCTGCTCCGCGACCACATCGGTCACTGTGTACAGGAGGGCATAAGTGCCGGAGAGGGTGAGGCATACCTGAACGAGCTGATTGCCACCATAGAGCGGTTCTCTGGTCGTTGAAGCCACGTTGGATAGGGGAAGAGGGCGACTGGAGGCGCGAATCCGCTCGTCGGCGATGCTGGAGTCCAGCGCGTCAACTGCGAATGCCCGGGCGCCCTAGGCACGGTCCGCCTTTCCAGTTGCGCCTGATCCCCATTCCCGTTGGCACCGCCTTGCCTAAGGGACTTTCTATTGTCGGCGGATTAGCGGTTCATCTGAACTCAAAAGGCCGCCTCGCGCCTAGAAATGGCGGATTCAAGTGGTGAGGGCACCG
>PKXE01000068.1:15195-16647 GCA_003132265.1 Candidatus Dormiibacterota bacterium
CTGACCTGAACCCCCGCGTGGGCCGAGTGGCGCTCTCAGCCCTACTCGCCCTCTGGGTCGAGAGGGCGACGAAGACGATCGGGAAGCTCGACCACCCCCGACACGATGCGGTCCATGCGTACTACAAGGATTCGGCCAGCAAAATCTGGCACTCCATCTGGCCACGGAGGGATTGGCGATCACCGCTCGAGCCCGTGTCGAGGGCGAACTGAACTACCCACGGGCGACCTTCGGTGGGTATCCCGGCCGTCAGTAACGGAACCAAGTGGGGCCGTCAGGCGTCTCGCGTCAGTTACCATGCTTCAAGGTCGGTGTCCGGGCGCAGTTCTTGTGGTTGCTGCCTTAGCCCTGGCAGCCCTCGTGTCTGCTCCAGTGTCGGCGCAAGCGTCTGACAGTACCGGCCGGTATCGCGAACGAGCTGATCATGGGTGTCTCTCCAAGTGCTCCACACCGTGTGACGACCGATGCCCAGACTTTGCGATCGCTCGGAATCCAGATCATCAAACAGTCCACTGCCCCTCTCCGAGGAACTACAACGGTCCGGGTAACCTGGAGACCTGAACAGTCGAGTAGCGAATGGCTAGTGGCCGACTTCTTGATGCACGCCACCAAGCCGTAGGGGAATCGGGTGGTGGTGGAACCCTCATCGGAAAAGTCCGGGTTCAGAGTACTGGCTAAGCCAGGGACGGCTCAAAGCGTGAGAGCTGCCACCGGCGGCAGGGAGGCAACTCGCTCCTCGCCAAGCTCGACCAATCTCCCGGTGGCACCCGAATTGAGGCCGGGCTAGACTCGGTGGAAAGAGTTGAGGTCTGGCGTGCTAAGCAGCAGGTCCCGGCCAAGACTGCCGAACCATTAGGAGGTCCTTCATGATCGGAGAGAAGATCCAGCATTTCCAGGACAAGCACACCGACCTAGCACGGTTGCAGGGTCAGATCGAGGACTACCTGAAGTCCGATGGCTTCAAGACCCAGGCGTCGCCACCCAGCCCGCCCAGCCCGCATGGGACTGTTATCCAGGCCAAGAAGGGTGGGTTTCTGAGTGCAGTCATTGACGCCGATCGGGCGCTGACGATCCTTATCGATGGCGAACCCGACAACTTCACGGTCCGGACCGGGGTCGGCAAGTGGTTGGAGCATCTGGCGGTGGCGGCAGTGGAGACCCTCCTGCTGTCGGAGCTGTTCCTCGTCGTCGATGTGGCAGAGACGGCCTGGAACGTGGAGATCGAGAACAAGCTCGCCAAGAAGGTGGCAGAGTTGGTTGGCTGAGCACCACACCAGAGTCCTGTCTGAGGATGGGACTCTGGTGTGGTGCTCAGCGTCGCCGGGATGCTGGGGAACAGGCGGCTCGCCCGGGAATTTCTCCCCGGGCGCTTCGACTCTGACGAGGCTCGCTAACTCGCCAACGTTTGAGACGAAATTCGCAAATGCCTCCCCATCAGGAACAGCCGGAGGT
>PKXE01000124.1:0-2667 GCA_003132265.1 Candidatus Dormiibacterota bacterium
CGCACGATGGTGGTCGTCCTCAAGGCGACCAGCGCCCTGACAGTCGGCAACAGCTGGGAGGCGGCCATGAACCAGGCTGCTAGCAACATTTCCGAGCCAGAGCTCCAGAGCGGACCCATCGTGGTCGGGGTGGATGGCTCCGCCGCGTCCCGCCGCGCTCTGGAGTGGGCGGCGCAGGAGGCCGAGGTCCACGGTCGCCAGGTAGTGGCCATCGGTACCTACCTGATCCCCGCGTTGGTCGTCGCGGCGCCCGGCTTCAGCACGGAACCGGCCGGCTCCCAGGAACTGGCCGACTATTGCCGCAAGGTCCTGGAGGCCGAGGTCGCGGAGGCATCCCACCGGCACCCGTCGGTGCGAATCGACGCCAAGGTGGTCGAGGGGCCGGCTGCTCAGGCGCTGATCGAGGCCAGCCAGCGGGCCTCCATGCTGGTCGTGGGCTGCCGGGGCCACGGGGGCTTCATGGGCCTGCTGCTGGGATCGGTCTCTCAGCAGTGCGTGACCCACGCCNNGTCGCCGGCTGAGCCCTGGCGCAAGGCGACAGGAGAAGAGTCGTGCCCAAGACGATGAGAGCGCTGGTCTTTCACGGCGGCGGCCAGATCGGCCTTGACGAGGTGCCCCTGCCCAAGGCGGGGCCCAGTGAGGCGGTGGTCAGGGTCTCGCTCACCACCATCTGCGGTACCGACGTCCACATCATGCGTGAGGAGTGGCCGGTCGCCAGAGGCCGGGTGCTCGGCCACGAGGCGGTCGGGACCATCCACGAGCTGGGCCAGGGGATCGAGGGCTTCCAGGTGGGCCAGCGGGTCCTAGTGCCCGCCATCACGCCTTGCGGCAGCTGCTTCTACTGTCTCAAGGGGCAGTGGGCGCAGTGCGCCGGCCACGACGATCGCTGGGTGATGGGCGGCGGCTGGCGGCTGGGCAATTCGGTCGACGGCTGCCAGGCCGAGTACTTCCGGGTGCCGTACGCCCAGGCCAACATGGCCCCCATCCCCGACGCGTTAAGCGACCGGCAAGTGGTGCTCCTGGCCGACATCGCCTCGACGGGCTTCTCCGCGGCAGAGAAGGCCGGTCTCGGCCTCGGCGACACGGTAGCGATCTTCGCCCAAGGACCCATCGGCCTCTGCGCCTCGATGGGCGCCCGGCTCAAGGGCGCCGGGCTCATCATCGCGGTCGACTCTGTCCCCAGCCGGCTGGAGATGGCCCGGCGACTGGGCGCCGACGTGGCCCTCAACTTCGAGGCGGTCGACGTGGTGGCCGAGATTCGGCGCCTCACCCAGGGACGCGGCGTGGACGTTGCCATCGAGGCCCTCGGAAGTCCCGCAACCTTCAGCAACGGGCTGAAAGTGCTCAGGCCGGGCGGCACTCTCTCCTCCCTGGGTCTCTACTCGCACGACCTCACGATTCCGCCCTCCGACTACGTCGGGGGGCTGGGCGACCAGACCATCGTCAACACCCTTTGCCCGGGAGGCCGTCAGCGGATGGAGGCGCTGATGCGGCTGGTGGAAAACCGGCGCATCGACCTGACGCCCCTGCTGACGCACACCTTCACCATGGCTCAACTCCCCGAGGCCTATGACCTCTTCTCCCAGCAGCTAGACGGTGTTCTCAAGGTGGCCGTGACTCCGTAGAGCGGTTGGGGGGCGCCCGCGCCCGCAACCGCTCTGGCTAGTTGCGGGACGGGGCGCCAGCTGTCGGTTTCCTCAGCGCCAGCCGGGACCGCAGCCCTGGGAATTGGCCGTCGGCGTCAGCCTTGGTACGCCCAGCTCCAGAACATCAAGCCCAGCGTCAGGCCCCAACCCGCGAGGGCCAGCCAGCTTTCATCGGTGCCGACGGTGATCAGTGCCGCGGAGTGCAACGCTCTGCCGAGGGCCATGCTGGCCACCGAGTACATCCCCAGCGGGAAGACGATGCTCCACAAAGCGGGGTCGTAGCGGCGCAGTCCCGCGCGCCCAACGACGCGCCAAACGGTCAGCACCACCAGCAACGGGAACCACCAGGTGCCGAAGGCCCAGAGCATGAACGAGACCCCGGCGACCGTCGGACCAACCTGGTGGACCAGACCCGGGACATCGGGTAGACCGAGGATGGAGGCTCCGGCGAAGACCGAGATAGCAGTCGCCCCCATGTTGATCCAGTAGGTGGGTGACAGGTCCTGGCGCTCGGTGGGAACCAGTAGCAGGCGGGCGAGGAGGATGGCCATCAGCAACAGGTAGAGGCAGGAGCCCGCCGACCACAGGCTGACCGCCGATAGCTCCAGGAACCCCCGACCGCCGGGCCAGAGCTCGCTGCCTCGGGCGGCCGCCAGCGCCAGCGNNCCTTCACCGGACGCATCAAGACCCGGGGTACGAGGGCGTAGCTGCAGACCACCCAGGCCAAGGCAGCGAGGGTGGCGAGGGCCGCAAAGATGCCGGCCTGGCCGCTCAGAGCCAGCCGCAGCCCGACCACAACGGAGGCGGCGACGAAGGTGAAGAAGCCGAACGCGCGGCTGGCGTCGGCAGTGTCGACAAGGAATGCCTTCGGGTAGCGGACCAGCCTCGCCACGTACAAGACCACCAGCGCCGCGTAGCCGAGCAGCGCGACCGCGAGCAGGGCCCAGGAGAGCGGTGCGAAGCCGGTAACCTCGAAGGCGGTCGAGACGATCCCGGTCGCCATGACCAGCGCGAAGTAGCC
>PKXE01000124.1:2692-3787 GCA_003132265.1 Candidatus Dormiibacterota bacterium
GTGCTGCCGCAGCCACGGCAGGTCACCTGGAGGGTGACCTGGTCCAGGTCCGCCCCGGCCCAACTGAGCCGGGAGCCACCCATCCGGCGCCCACAGGCCGGGCAGCGCTGCGACCGCAGCTCGGCGCGGACGACATCCAGCAGAAGCTGTACGTGAGGGCGCGCCGGCCCGAGCTTCCCCGAGGCGGTCACCTGCGCAGGGCCGGGTAGCGGCGGCGGTACAGGATGTAGGGTCGGCCGATGTACTGGAGGGGGATGCTCCAGACGTGCACCAACCGGCTGAAGGGCCAGAGCGCGTAGAGGAGCCAGGCGGCGGCGGCGTGCACCTGATAGATGATGGGGGCGGTGGCCATCAGCTGCGGGCGCGGGTCGAGGATGAACAGCCCCCGGAACCAGATCGCCACCGAGTCGCGGTAGTTGTAGCCGCCGCCGAAGGCGTTCACCGCGAGTGTCTCCGCGAGTCCGAGGCCGATCAGCAGCGCCAGGAGCACGTAGGTGGCGACGTCGATTGGGGTGGTGGTCCGCCTCACCCGGGGGAAGTAGGCCCGGCGCGCGACCAGGATGACGAACCCGACGACGCACGCGATCCCCGCTGCCGACCCGGCCACGGCGGAGATCAGGTGATAGTCCGGCTCGCTCACCCCCACGGCCTGGGTCAGCTGGGTGGGGATCAGCATCCCCAGGACGTGCCCCCCGATCGCTGCCAGGGCACCGTAGTGGAAGAGATTGCTGCCCCAGGCGAGCCACCTTCCCTCCAGGAGCTGGGTCGATCTGGAGGTCCAGCCAAACTTGTCGTAACGGTAGCGCCAGATGTGCCCAGCCACGAAGAGCACCATCGCTGAATAGGGCAGCACCACCCAGAGAAAGGTGCTGGCCAGCCTCACCGCCGCGCTTCCATCGCGGGCATCACCTCCGGCGGCGCGAACGGCTGCAGCCCCACCTGCTCGTTGGGGGGGCCCTGTTTGATCAGTCGCTTGACCGTCTCCAGATCGGCCAGGTGGAGCCGAGGCAACCCGAGAGAGACCGCCTCCAGCAGGTGTACATAAGGGCTCTTCACCTCTTGGAGGTGCATTCGCAGCACCTCCAGGGCGGTTCG
>PKXE01000124.1:3832-12152 GCA_003132265.1 Candidatus Dormiibacterota bacterium
CGCTTCTGGAGGTCGAAGGTCTTCACGTATTCCTGCTGCAGGTCGAGCGGCGAGCTGGACTCAAAGTGAGCGAAGAACCGCTCCACCGCGTCTCGGGCGCGGCTGGCCGGCAACTCGGCGATGGCCTGAGCCAGCTCCGAACGTTGCGCCAGCAGCTCCTCGCTGGGGTATTGGAGGAGCAGCGAGAGGAGCTTGTAGGGCGGCCGTCGCCGCGCCCTCGGCAACCTCACTTCCCCGCTGCCTCCGGCCCGACGACGGGCAGCTGACGCAGCATCATGAACCGCTCGTTGAGGGACTCCTCGGGCCGGGGCAGGGCACCGCAGTTGCCCGGGCCGCCCTCAAAGTCGAGGCCACAGGTTCCCGGCTGTTCCGAGAGCCGTTGGGCGAGCTCGGTGTGGGCCTTGGGGATGACGTAGCGGTCCTCGTACTTGGCGATCGCCAAGAGGCGGTACATGTCCTCGAGTTCCGGGGGGGCCATTCCGACCGCCCGCGCCACCTCGGAGTCCGTCTCGTCCAGGATCTGGCGCTTGCGCATGTAGGCGCGCATCGCCGCCAGTCGGTGCAGGACCGCCTTGATCACCTCGCTGTCGCCGGCCGTCAGCAGGTTCGCCAGGTACGCGACCGGGATGCGCATCATGTCGATGGCCGGGAAGACGTCGTCAGGATCCGCCTCGTAGCCATCCCCCTCCAGCGCGTTCACCACCGGTGAGAGCGGCGGGACGTACCAGACCATGGGCAGTGTCCGGTACTCGGGGTGCAGGGGCAGGGCGACCCGGTAGCGCATGGCGAGCGCGTACACGGGTGAGCGGCGGGCGTACTCCAGCCAGTCGTCCGGGATGCCGTCGCGACTGGCCTGGGCGCGAACCTCCGGATCCTCGGGGTCCAGGAAGACGCTCAGCTGCGCGTTCAAAAGGTCCTTCTCGTCGGGAGTGGAGGCGGCCTCCAGCACCCGGTCGGCGTCATAGAGGACCAGGCCCAGGTAGCGGATTCGGCCGACGCAGGTCTCGGCGCAGATGGTGGGCAGCCCCACCTCGATGCGCGGGTAGCAGAGCGTGCACTTCTCGGCCTTCCCGGTCTTGTGGTTGAAGTACACCTTCTTGTAGGGGCAGCCGCTGACGCAGAAGCGCCAGCCCCGGCACTTGTCCTGGTCGACCAGGACTATCCCGTCCTCCTCCCGCTTGTACATGGCGCCCGACGGACAAGAGGCGACGCAGGAGGGGTTGAGGCAGTGTTCGCAGATGCGGGGCAGGTAGAACATGAAGGCCTGCTCGTAGGCAAACTTAACGTGATCTTGGATACCCCGCAAATCGGGATCCTGCCCCGCTGTCTCCGGGGCTCCGGCCAGCATGTCGTCCCAGTTGGGACCCTGCTTGACCTCCATCTGCTTGCCGGTCAACTGCGAGTGGGGGCGGACGACCGGGTCGCGCTCCGAGAGGGGGGCGGTGATCAGGGTCTCGTAGTCGTAGGTCCAGGGTTCGTAGTAATCGTCGATGGTGGGCAAGTTGGGGTTCCAGAAGATCTTGAGCAGCTTCTGGAGCTGGCCACCCGCCTTGAGCCGGAGCCGGCCCCGCTTGTCGAGCTCCCAGCCGCCTCGCCACTGGTCGTTGTCCTCCCAGCGGCGGGGATAGCCGAGGCCGGGCTTGGTCTCGACGTTGTTGAACCACACGTACTCGGTACCCGGCCGGTTGGTCCAGACCTGCTTGCAGGTCACGCTGCAGGTGTGGCAGCCGATGCACTTGTCGAGGTTCATGACCATGCCGACCTGGGCCTTGACGCGCACCTAGAACACCACCTTTGACTGGCGCTTGCGAATCACCGTCTGCTCATCGCGCTGGGACCCGGTGGGACCGTAGTAGTTGAAGCCGAAGGAGAGCTGCGCATAGCCACCGATCAGGTGGGTCGGCTTCCAGACGATGCGGGTCAGCGAGTTGTCGGTCCCGCCTCGGTTCCCATGAAGCTCGGTCAAGGGCACGTTCAAGTGGCGGTCCTTCGCGTGATACATCATGCAGACCCCCTTGGGGATCCGATGGGTCACCACCGCCCGGCAGGCGATCACTCCGTTGCGGTTGAACGCCTCCACCCAGTCGTTGTCCTTGACCTCAATCGTGGCTGCGTCCTCCTGGCTGAGCCAGATCACCGGGCCGCCCCGAAAGAGGGTCAACATGTACAGGTTGTCCTGGTACTCGGAGTGGATCGACCACTTGGAATGCGGGGTCAGGTAGCGGAGCGTGATCTCCACCCGCCCCGCTTCCCCCGTCGTCTGATCGCCATAGACCCGGCCGTAGTGCAGCGGTGGCTTGAAGACGGGCAGCCCCTCGCCGAGCTCCAGCATCCACTCGTGGTCGAGGTAGAAATGCTGGCGCCCACTGAGCGTGTGCCAGGGCTTGTCGCGCTCGACGTTGATCGTGAACGGCGAGTAGCGCCGCTCGTGAGACTCGATCCCCGACCACTCCGGGGAGGTGATCACGGTGCGGGGCTGGATCTGGGTGTCCCGGAAACTGATCCGCTCCCCCTCGCGAGCCTGCGCCAGGTCGGCCAGCTCCAGGCCGGTCGTCTTCTCCAAGGAGCGGAAGCCCTCCACCGCCAGCCGGCCGTTGGTGGTACCGGAAAGCACCAGGATCGCTTCCGCGACCTGCTCCGCCCGATCCAGCCGCGGCCGCCCGTCGGCCACCCCACCTCGGACCACTCCGTGCTTGCGAGCCAGGTAGTCGACCTCCTCGGTCGGCTTCCAGCTGGCGCCCTTGACCTGGCTCCCGCGCTCCTCCAAAAGTGGCCCCACCGCCTTCATCTTCTCGGCCACCGCTCCAAAGTCCCGCTCGACGACGATCAGCTTGGGCATCGTCTGGCCCGGCACCGGCTCGCACTCGCCGGCCTTCCAATCGAGCACCCGGCCCATCGGCTGGGCGATCTCATCCGGGGTGTCGTGCAGGAGCGGAGCCGCGATCAGGTCCTGTCTCACCCCGAGGTGGGTCGCCGCCAGCTTCGAGAAGGTCTCCGCGATCAGGTTGAAGGCGTCCCAGTCGCTCTTCGCCTCCCAGGGCGGGGGAATCGCCTGGTTGAAGGAATGCACGAAGGGATGCATGTCGGTCGAGGAGATGTCGTACTTCTCGTACCAGGTGGCGGCCGGCAGGACCACGTCCGAGAAGAGGCAGTTGGAGGTCATTCGGAAGTCGATCGTTGTCAGCAGATCGAGCTTTCCGATCGGCGCCTCCTCGTGCCAGGTCACCTCCTGGGCGCGGAGTTCGGGAGGCGTCTCCTCCGCCCGGACTGCGGGATCGCTGGTGCCGAGCAGGTGCTTCAGGAAGTACTCGTGGCCCTTGCCGGACGAGCCCAAGAGGTTGGCGCGCCAGACCGTCAGCACGCGGGGCCAGTTCTGAGGCGCGTCCGGATCCTCGGCCGCGAAGTGGAGCTTGCCCTCCTTTAACTCCTTGATCACGAAGTCCTCGACCGGAGCGTCCGCCCGCTTGGCCTCCTCGACCATCGCCAAGGGGTTTCGATCGAAGTTCGGATAGAAGGGCATCCACCCCAGCCTGGTGGCCAGGGCGTTGCAGTCGGCGAACTGGCGCCCCCGGAAGAGGCCGCGACCGAGAGGAGAGGCGAGTTCGTCGGCATTGAACGCCTCGTAACGCCATTGGTCGGTCATCAGGTAGAACCAAGGCGTGCTCTCCTGGTGGCGAGGCGGGCGCGTCCAGTCGAGGGCGAAGGCCATGCTCTGCCAGCCGGTCAACGGCCGCACCTTCTCCTGGCCAACGTAGTGGGCCCAGCCGCCCCCGTTGACCCCCTGGCAGCCGCACAGCGTCAGCAGGGACATAAAGCTCCGGTAGATCAGATCGGAGTGAAACCAGTGGTTGGTCCCAGCGCCCATGCAGATCATTGACCGGCCCTGGGTGAGCTCGGCATTGCGCGCGAACTCGCGCGCAATCTTGGTCGCTAGGCCGGCTTCGACGGACGTGATCTCCGCCTGCCAGGCCGGGGTGTAGGGCAGGGGATCCTCGTAGCCCTTGGGCCATTCCCCGGGCAGCCCTTCCCGGCCGACTCCGTAATTCGCCAGCGTGAGATCGAAGACGGTGGTGACCAGTTGGCCCCCGAGGCGCAGGGTGGGCACCCCGCGCCGGAGCGAGCCGCCCCCTTCGGTGTCGCCGACGTCGAAGCGGGGCAGTTCAACCTCGACCGCCTCTCCGCCCTTGCCGTATAGGCTCAACGCGGGTTGGATCGCTCCCAGCTTGAGGTTCCACCGCCCCGCCTCCTGCCCGTAGCGGTGGCCGACTGAGCCATTGGGAACGACCGGCGCTTTTGTCTCCTCGTCGAAGACGACCATCTTCCAGTCGCCGTTCTCCTCCCCCGAGTCGAGGTCGGAGGCTCGCAGGAAGCGGTCCGCTACGTAGGCCCCCTCGCGCTCGCGCAGAGTGACCAGGAGGGGCAGGTCAGTGAAGCGCCGGACGTAGTCCTGGAAATAGGGCACCTCGCGATCGACGTAGAACTCCTTCAGGATCACGTGGCCCATGGCCAGAGCCAGCGCCCCGTCCGTTCCGGGCTGGGCCGGTAGCCAGTCGTCGGCGAACTTGGTGTGGTCGGAATAGTCGGGCGAGACCACAACCACCTTCTGCCCCCGATAGCGGGCCTCGGTCATGAAGTGGGCATCGGGAGTGCGCGTGACCGGTAGGTTGGTGCCCCAGATGATCAGGTAGCCGGCGTTCCACCAGTCGCCCGACTCGGGCACGTCGGTCTGGTCCCCGAAGACCTGCGGCGCCGCCGGGGGCAGGTCCGCATACCAGTCGTAGAAGCTGAGGATGACCGCGCCGATCAGCGACAGGAAGCGGGTCCCGGCCGCGTAGGAGACCTGCGACATGGCCGGAATCGGNNCGGGGTCCTCGACGATCGCCGCCCATGCCTCGACCGGGTCCGCATGCTGGCTCAGGGACTCGCGATACATCTGGAGCAGGCTGCCCCGGACATAGGGGTACTTGACCCGCAGCGGTGAGTACGTGTACCAGGAGAAGGAGGCGCCCCTGGGGCAGCCGCGGGGTTCGTACTCGGGCATGTCCGGGCCCACCGACGGGTAGTCGACCGCCTGAGACTCCCAGGTGATGATGCCGTCCTTGACGTACACATTCCAGGAGCAGGAGCCGGTGCAGTTGACGCCGTGCGTGGATCGCACCACCTTGTCGTGCTGCCACCTATCGCGGTAGAAGGACTCCCAATCGCGGTCCTTCGCCACCAGCTCGCTCCAGCCCTCAGCCGAGACGGGCCCCTGCCGAAAGAATTGATGGGCTTTCAGCAGCGGCGTCTTCAGGTCAGGCACGGCGGTGTCCCTCCTCCTCACTCAACCGCGAGCTCTGGCCGCCCCCGTCATCGCGTGGAGGTCGGCCGCGTACCCGGCCCGAACCTGCCGGCCCAGCTCCGCAGCGCGCCAGCTGCGGAAGAAGCCCAGGGTCGACCAGGATCAGGTCAGGACCGAAGACAGCTATCACGCGGCGCAGCTCGGCTAACTGTGCTGGCCCGGCAGACCGGACCCGGTGCCTCGGGGCGGTCCAGGACCGGAACCGCAGAGGTGGGCCGGGCGGCGCCGGCGGTGAAGTTGGCGGGGAGCTCACTTCGTGAAGCTGTACCGAGAACACCAGCCCGTCCAGTGCCTGTGAGGTGGCCCACGCCGCCCTCGCCACCTCTCGGGCCAGCCCTCCACGCGACCAGAGGACGAGGATGCGCGGCATCCAGCCCGGCGGGCTGTGGTGGAGCACTGAGAGCATCGGCCAGGGCCGACGGAGGGTGGCCGCCTCCGCCCTCAGCGCCAGGGAACCCAGCTGGAGGATGTCAGGGCCGACTACCAGTGCGGGGCGGCGCCCACCCAGTACCTCAATCCGCCGGGCCACCTCGGCCGGACCAAACCCCGAGGCGCCCAGCCTCGCGATGTCCCACCCGGTGACGTGACTCAGTCGCCGGGCGATGTCGTCTTCCAGCGGAGCGTGGCTGCCCCTGCGGTCAACCAGGACGAGCCGGTCGATCCCGAACCGGTGTCGGCGTGCTGCCGCCACCGTCAGGCGGCGCAGGGAAGCCAAGGTCGTCACGGGGGGCCGTGCTCCCGTGAACACCGNNCGATTTCCAAGTGAGATGTCTTCGGTGAGGCTGCCGCCCGCATCTCGGAGGTCAGGAGCACTGGGCTCCCACCGGAGCAGGCGCGGTCGGCTCTGAGCTGGCTGGCATGGACCGTCACGGGCCGATACTACTATTAACGTGAGGTGAGTAGTCTAAAATCGCTGCGGTGATTATGCCGAAACGATCCGCCAGCCTAGGGGTCCCACTTCCCTACTTCGTGGCGGGCCTGGTCGCGTGGGTGCTGGTGGCCGGCGGAGTCCCCCTGCTGGCCCCGCATCTGGTCGCTGGTTACGACGACCCCCAGGTGTTAGCGCTGACCCATCTGGCCGTGCTGGGCTGGGTAACGATGACGATCATGGGCGCCCTGTACCAGCTCTTTCCGGTGGCCCTGCAAGCCACCATCTCCCGCCCNNGGGGTGGCGGGGTTCGTGCCCAGCTTCTACTTCAATTGGACGCCCGGGGTAGCAGTCTTCGGCTCGCTGGCGGTGGGGGGCGTGATCCACTTCGCCAGCAATCTGCTCCTGAGCTATCCCTCCATTAGGTCGTGGCACCCGATGGCAGCCTATCTCCTCTGTGGGTTGGGCTGGTTGGTGGTGACCCTGGGGTTCGGTCTGACCTGGGCCCTCGACTGGCAATTCAACTGGTTCGGCATCACTCCCAACCTGCTGGCCGCCCACGTCCACGTCGGGCTGGTGGGGTGGCTCGCCTGCACTCTCATGGGCGTCTCCTACAAGCTGATGGAGCTGTTTGCCTTGTCCCACCGCCTCAGCTGGCGCCTCGCCTATGCCAACCTGGGCATCTGGAACGCCGGGCTGGCGGGACTGACGGTGTCGCTTCTGCTCTGGCCCGGGAGTCCCGCGGTGACCGCCTGCGCCGCACTGCTTGGGCTGTCTGCTGCGGTGTTCGTGTTCGATCTCCTGCGGCTGTGGATGGGGCGGCGCCGTCGGGGGATCTCCCTGGAGCAGGCGCACCTGGCGGTGAGCCTCTCCTCACTGCTTCTGGCGGCCGCCCTCGGCGTCCTGATCGCCTCCGGGGCGAGCCTGCGGCCAAACTGGGTGGTCGCCTACGGCTACGCCGCCATCGTGGGCTGCTTCGGCTTCGCCATCATCGGTAAGTACTCCAAGATCATCCCGTTCCTGATCTGGCTGAGCCGCGACAGCGGCTCAGCTGGAGCCAGGCCGATCCCCCTGCTCAAGGACCTCGTCGACGACCGCCTGGGGTGGGCCAGCTTCGCACTCCTGCTCGCCGGGTACTCAGTTGCCGTGACGGGCCTTCTGGCCGCCCGCGCGTCGGTGGTGGTGGCCGGGGGCCTGCTCTTTCTCGCTGGCCCCGCGGCGGGAGCTGTCGGAATCGGGGCTGCCCTGCTCCCGGGTCGGCACTTCTGGCGTGCACCCCGCGTACCGCCCGCGCTCGAGCGGAGGCCGAGCTGGCGGCCGAGCCCAGGACCCGGCACCCAGAGGCGGCCCCCGGAGTGAACCCAGCCGCCGCCAGCTGGTCGGCATCCCGGCGCCGGGAGCCCGGGCGCGGGTATTTACGTGGGTGCGGGTGGTGATTTCGCGCATTCCCTCGGACCTAGTCTGAGGGGAGCATAGGGCGAGTGAGAGTACCCTGAATGGAGGGCCGACCAGCGCGACTCGAAACCTCGCGGGGCCGTTCCGCTGTGCCCAGCCGGGACCACGAGGACAGCCATGAGTGAGCCGCCGCCCACGGGAGGACGACTGGCCGCTGCGGCGCTGCGCGCGGCCGGCATCGAGACGCTGTTTGGGCTGCCGGGAAGCCACGTCAACCTGCTGCTCAAGGAAGCCGAGCCGGCCGGGATCCGCACCATCTATGTCCGCCACGAGGAGAACGCGGTCCTGATGGCGGAAGGGTGGGCGCTGGCCACCGGGCAGCCGGGGCTGGCGGTGGTCACGGCCGGACCAGGCCTCTCGAACGCCCTGCCCGGGATGGCCGAGGCTAATGCGGCTGGCGCGCCCTTGGTGGTGATCGCGGGACGCACCGCCATCCGTCTGCGTGGCCGGGGCGCCGTCCAAGATCTGGAGCAACTGGCGAGCGTGGGTCCTTTGACCAAGTGGCGGGCTGAGTGCCTGACTGCCAGCCGGATTCCCGAGTACACAGTGGAGGCCATCAGACAGGCGTCCTGGGGCAGCCCGGGGGTCGCCTACTTGGAGATCCCGGAAGATGTCCTGGCGGACATCCCGGGCGAGCCGGTGGATGATCGGGCCGC
>PKXE01000124.1:12165-14319 GCA_003132265.1 Candidatus Dormiibacterota bacterium
AGACGGGGATCCCGGTCGCGACCACCAGCGCGGCCCGGGGCCTGATCGACGATGATCACCCGCTGGCCCTCGGGAGTCTGGTGCACGGCGGCGCCGCCATTCCCTCCGCCGACGTGATCCTCCTGCTCGGCTCTCGGCTCAACGCCAACCTTATGTATGGGGGCCCACCGCTGTTCGCCACTGACCAGCAGGTGATCCAGGTTGACATCAGCGCGGAGCACCTGGGCGGGCCCAGGACTGCCGATCTCGCCCTGGTCGGAGATGTTGGAGCCACCCTCTCGGCGCTGTCCCAGGCCTGGGCCCATCCCGCGGATCGCTGGCTCAAGTGGTCCAGCCAGGCGCTCGCCACCGCCCAGGCCAGCCGGGAGCTCTGGGAACGAGAGGCCGACGGGCCATCCGCCGGACTCCACCCCGGGTGGGTGGCCCGGGAGGCGGCCAGAGTCTTCGAGGAGGCGGGCGGAGGCACCTGGGTGTCCGACGGCGGTGACAGCGTGATCTGGGGCATCGCCTTCTCGAGAGCCCACCGACCCGGCAGCAACATGTTGGTGGGCTCGGCGATGGGCACCCTCGGGGTCGGGCTGCCGTTCGCGACCGCGGCTGCCTTGGCCCATCCGGAGCAGCCGGTGTGCTTGTTCACCGGCGATGGGGCCTTCGGGTTCTCCGCCCAGGAGATGCACACGGTCGCGCGGCACCATCTTCCCGTGATCGTGATCGTCATCAACAACGGCGTCTGGCGGGGTGCCGGTCACGCTTCGAACGGGGGAGGCGCCGCGGTGGGAGTTGACTATTCGATGCTCGGCCGGGCCCTGGGGGGCCGCGGTGAGCAGGTCCGGGACAACCACGAGTTCGCGCCGGCCCTACGTCGCGCGCTGGCCGCCGCCAAGGCCGGTCAGCCCACCGTCATTGACGCGGTGTCCGATCCCAAAGTGGTGAGTTCTCTGATGCGGAGCCTGGACCAACTTAGCCTCATGTAACCGGGGAGTCAGCCAGCCGCCGTTTCGCTGAGTGCAGCTGCCAGCGNNTGGATCCTAGCAATGGAGGCGAAGTAGCGGCTCATCGCGCCCTCGCCGGCTGGACGCGCGTGGCGCTCCTCACCTGTCTGCGTAAGGCCACCAAGCCGTTGGACGCCAGGGAGCTGGCCGAGGTGACCGGCCTTCACGCCAGCACGGTGCGCTTCCACCTGGAGGTGCTGGCCGAGGCGGGGCTGGCGGCGTGTGAGTTCGAGCATCGACCTCAGAGAGGCCGTCCGCGCCAGGTGTGGCGAGCCGTAGCCCCGGTGACAGCCGGCCCGGAGGGCGGGTATCGGATGTTGGCGGAGATCCTGGCCGGCTATTTGGAGAAGAACGCCGCCGACCCCAGCGCGGTGGGAGTGGAGCTCGGCGAGGCTTGGGGCGCTCGGATGGCCCGATCTCGTGGCGCCGATGAGGCTGCGGGGTTGTCGCAGCTGGTGGTCATGCTGGCCGAGCTCGGCTTCAGCCCGGAAGTCGTGGAGGGAACCGCTGAGACTGAGGTTCGCCTCCACTCGTGCCCCTTCCTGGCGGTGGCGACTGCCAACCCGGAGCTGGTGTGTTCCGCCCACCTCGGTCTCCTGCGCGGAGCTCTAACCGAGATCGGGGTTCCGCTGACCGCCACGAAACTCGACCCGTTGGTCGAGCCGTCGCTGTGTATCGCCCATCTCCAAGGCGTCGGCGAGGGCCAAGAGGGGGGAGTGAGCTCACTTCGGTGAGCAGTCGTCCCAGCCGGGGCGAAATGGCTGGCCCGCGCGTGGGCTGGATCGAGGGCGGAGAGCGGAGTTCGATAGCGAATCACCCCCGCAACGGGGAAGGAGGAGAAACATGGCGGACCTGACATTTGAGGTCGTGACGAAGTGGGCCGGCCACGGCCGGGCGGCGGTTGGGACGATCGAGACCGGGGGACAGGTACTAGCCTGGTCCGTGCCATCGGGCATGGGCGGCAAGGGGGAGGGGACCAGTCCCGAGGAGCTGCTCGCCGGAGCGGTGGCGACCTGCTACGTGGGGACGCTGGGGGCGCTGCTGAGCCGCGATCAGCTCCCCTGGAATCGGCTCCAGGTCAGGTTGCAGGAGACAGTCACCGACCACCCGGGGCCCCAGGCCAGGATCTCCCGCCTGCTCGTGACCCCGGAGGTGATGGGGG
>PKXE01000198.1:0-11467 GCA_003132265.1 Candidatus Dormiibacterota bacterium
GGGGGGCGCCCCGCGCATATCAGACCGGCCGCCCCTCCACGTAGGCCCGGCTGCGCGCGTCTCCCGGGTTGGCGAAGAACTGGTCCTTGTCGACGAACTCCACAACCTCACCCTCGAGCATGAACAGGATCTGGTCGGCACAGCGCGCCGCCTGCTGCACGTTATGGGTGACGAAGACCACCGTCATCCGCTCCTTCAGCTGGCTGATGAGCTCCTCAATCCGGGCCGTGGAGCGGGGATCGAGCGATGACGTAGGCTCGTCGAGCAGCAGGACATCCGGTTCGACGGCCAAGGCGCGAGCCAGGCAGAGCAATTGCTGCTGACCTCCTGAGAGCATGAACGGGGTGCTCTTCAGGCGGTCACTGACGGCCTCCCAGAGGCCCACGTCCCGGAGCACGGCCTCGGTGCGGCCGGCCACGTCTTGACGAGCCCAAAGGCCATGCACGCGCGCGCCCAGGGACACGTTTTCGCCGATGCTCTGCGGGAACGGATTGGGGCGCTGGAAGAGCATCCCCACGCGCCGACGCAGTTCGCGGACATCGCTTGAGCGCCGGTAGATGTCGTCGCCGTCCAGCAGAATGCGGCCGTCGAACTGAAACCCCGGACGGTTGTCGTGGAGCCGGTTCAAGCACCGTAGCAGAGTGGTCTTCCCGCACCCCGTGGGGCCCAGCATCGCCGTGACTTTCCCCGGCTCGAAATCGGCGTTGACGCCCTTGAGCACCCGTCGATCGCCGAACTGGACGAACAACTCGTCGACCGACAGGGCGGCGCCACCCTTCACCACGCCGCCTTGTTGTCCTCTCACCCCCAGTTCGTCTGCCAACACGACCCGATCCTATTCCTGCCCGCTTAACAACTATTAATGGGCAAGTTATGGAATAGCTAACGGCCGCTCCCAGCGGTAATCGCCGCCAGCCAGGCCCTTGACCAGAACTCCCGCCAGCCGACGGCGAGCTCGCGGAGCAATTCCGGCGCGAGGCGCTCACGCTGAGCGATAGCGCGCCGGCAGGTGTCCCGATCGCCTGAAGGCCCGGGACCTCGAATCCGCGAGGCCGCTGATCGCGGGTCGGCCCTCAAGGACCGGAGGAGCGTGGCGCGACGCTCGCCCTCGCCACCCCGCCTGGCGTCGGCCTAGCCGACCCAATCCTGGCGGGAGAAGAGGACCGCCGCCACCACCAGCAAACCCAGGATGAAGGCGGCGCCCACCACCAGCGCGTGCGGCAGGGAGACCATCGGGCTCGGCATGGCGCCGTCCAGGAAGTCCAGCTCCCGAGCCAAGTCCAAGGGGATCGCGTGGTAGAAGGCGGCGTTGAGGTTGGGGGTGAACAGGTAGGACACCAACTGTGACCACAGAGTGTTGTGGGTCTCCAGGGTGATCGCGGGCAGGACATGGCCGCCGAGATCCTCGGCGACCAGGTACGCGAGCCCACCCCCGATCCCCACCGCCGCCGAACGTCCAATCACCGCCAGCGCGGTGCCCAGGGCGATGACCCCCAGCCAGTTCTCGAGCACGCCGCCATCGCTGCGGGCTACCGCTGCCATCCCCCGCACGTTCAGCAGCCCGATCCCTGGGGCAGCATGGACCAGCAAGGGCAGAAGGCCGGCCAGCACCACCGCCTCCACGGTCGCGAGCGCGAGGAGCACCAGGGCAAACACGCTCAGAGCCAGGTATTTGGCCCCTAGGACCTGCCAGCGAGGCACCCCCCGTGAGAGCAGGATCCGGAGCGAGCCGCTGCTGAACTCGACCCCCACGGCGGCTCCTGCCGCCGCCACCACCGAGAACTCCCCCACCCGGCGTCCCAGGGTGAGCTGCTGCACGATGACGTTCCGGACGCCCGCGGGCCCCGCGAAGAGGTGGCCGGGCAGGACGGCCGTTGGGTGGTTGGTGATGGTGTAGATGAGGGTCAGGTAGGCCGCCAGCACAAAGAAGAGGGTGAGCGCGATCAGCCCCCAGGTGAGGGGCCGCCGCCGGAGCTTGAAGAGTTCGCTCGCCAGCAGTCCCCGGAAGGTGGTTCGGCCCCCCTTCTCCGCGGCCGACGAGTGCTGGGCGCGCGGCGGGCCCGTGGCTAGGGNNGAGGTCGGTGAGGGAGGTGTCGCCAACGGTTGAGGGGCGTCGTCATCGGTGATCCGCAGAAAGATCTCCTCCAGAGTGAGCTCCGCCCGCCGGAGCCCGTCCACCGCGACCCCGCCCGCGACCAGGGCGCTGACGATATCCCGACCCCGCAGGCCAGGCGACTCGACGACGACCGAGTCCCCCTCCACACGGATCCGCCGCCCGGGCGCGGCCGTGGTCAGCGCCGCCTGGGCGGCCTCTGGGTTCGGGGTATCAATTACGAAGGGAGCGTCCCGGGCCAGCAGGTCGGGCACCCGGTCCACTAGCAGCAGCCGGCCGCTGCGCACGATCGCCACCCGATCGCAGACGACACTGACCTCGGAGAGGATGTGGCTGGAGAGGAAGACGGTGACCCCAGACGCGGCCTGCTCCCGCAGCAGATTGCGCATCTCGATGATGCCATGAGGGTCGAGTCCATTGGTCGGCTCGTCCAGGATGAGCAGGCGGGGGCTCCCCAGCAGGGCGCCAGCAACCCCCAGCCGCTGCTTCATCCCGAGGGAATAGGTGGCGTACCGATCCCGGCCCCTCGGCGCGAGGCCGGTCTTCTCCAGCGCCAGGTCAGCAGCCCGGTCGGGCAGCGACAGCAGGCGGCAGAGAGAGCGCAGGTTGTCTCGTCCTGAGAGATAGGGATGGAAGCCCGGCTGCTCGACCATCGAGCCCACCTGGGGAAGCACCGTCCTCCGGGCCTCGGCCAGCTCTCGGCCGTTGAGTCGTACCCCGCCTGAGGTGGCCCGCAACAGTCCCAGCAAGAGCCGGATGGTGGTGGTCTTGCCGGAGCCGTTGGGCCCGAGAAAACCGAAGATCTCGCCTTGCCGCACCGCCAGGTCGAGATTGTCCACCGCCAGCCGCGCCCCGTAGCGCTTGGTGAGTCCCGAGGTCTCGATCGCGAGCGTCGAATTGAAGGTGGCCAGCATCCCGACAATTACTATCAGGTCGGCGGTCGGCCTGCGGACTGGGATCGCTGGGTGACGCGAGTNNCGGGTGAGTTACGGAGACTGCTAGCGTAATCTCGATGGTCGGCCCAACCGAGCAGTGAAAGCGGAGTCCCCATGAACTGGAACACCCACTGGTACCTTGATCTGAACTCGATCAGCCGCCACACCAACTGGGCCCACGGGATCGCCAGCGTATACGCGCTGTTCCTCGGCTTGGTGGTCCTCGCGGTACTGTTGATCGTGGGGTGGAGGCTGGCCCGGCGCCGATCGCCGCGGCATGTCGCCGCGGCCCTGTCTGCGGGAATCGCCGCCGTCCTCGCCTACCTCATCAACCAGCCGCTCTCGACCTTGATCCACGAACCGAGGCCCTACCAGACGCTGCACCACGTGCTGGTGTTGGTGCCCCGGGTCCGGGACTTCTCGATGCCCAGCGATCACGCCGTGGTGGCCGGGGCAGTCATCGCCGGCTTGCTGATTTACAGCTGGCGGCTCGGCACCCTGGCAGCCCTGGCCGGCCTGGCCTTGGCCTTTGACCGCGTCTACGTGGGTGCGCATTATCCCGCCGACGCGCTGGTTGGTCTGGGCGTTGGCGCTGCCATCGCCCTGGTCCTCTATCGGGTGATCGCCGGGCCTTTCACCACCACTCTCAGCTTTATTGCCCGAACGCCCCTCAGAAGGCTGGTGGTGGACGCCTCCGCCCAACCGAGGAACCCGGCGGCGGGGGCCGAGCCCGTTCCCTGAGCCCTCTCACGGAGACCGGGCCGACCATCGAGTTGCCCTAGCCGGGAATCCCCTCATGGCACTGCTGACACCAGGTGGGCGGGTCGGTGTCCGCCAGCGTGCCGCAATTGGGACAGACCCGCTTCTGCCAGCAGGCGGGATCGCCACCCTCCTCCACGGGAGCATCACCCGTCTGGGCACCATTCAGAAGGTCGAGCAGGACCGCCGCTTGACTCTGGGCCGCGTTCCGGGTCCCGGTCAGCAGGGTAAGAGTTCCGGCACCCGCGATCTCTTGGAGATGGGCAAGTGCTTGAGCTCGTTCTGGTGAGGCCAGCTCAGCGAGGTAGCGATGCCGGAACTCCGGGAACCTCTCTGGCAGGTGGCCGTACCAGCGGCGCAGCTGTTCCGAAGGGGCCACCGCCCTCACCCATTCATCTAGGTGGGCCGCCTCCTTGGCGACTCCCCGCGGCCAGAGCCGATCCACCAGAACCCGGGTGCCATCCTCCGGCAACGCTTCCTCGTACACCCGGCGAAGTCGGATCTCNNCCGGAAGCGTTGACCCGCCCATCCGGCTCTCGCTCGGCGGGTACTCGGTAGGCTGGGGCGGTGGACGCCAAGCGCCAGGCCCAGATTCCCCGCCCGGGGCCGGCGCCCAGCGCCAGCGTCGGACCGTGGCGCTGGTACTGGTGGCTGACCGGAATCTCGCTCCTCGGCAGCCTCGAGGTGGCCCAGTTCCTCGCTACCAACAGCGGCATGTTCACCGCGGCTCCGGGCCGCGCGGCGGGCTCAGTGCTGGGCTTGGTCCTTTGGACCCTCCTCACCGCCCTGGCCGGGGCCGCCGCCTCTGGCCGGCGCTCGCCTTGGCTGGCACGAGCGATCCTGGTGCTCTCGGGTCTGGTGGCGGTGGGCAGCGTGGGGCTGGCGGCGATCCACGCCGCGGCTCACGTGGGCGGGCTGAGGCCCGCCTTGGGTGGGGTGCTCGGCCTAGCGGCCCTGGGCCTGGCCATCGGGGCCCGCCGGGACTGAGCCAGCGCTAGGCTGGGAGGTGCTGGGGTGGGTGTCTTCCCAGCTCCGCGTCAGCGCGCCCAAGAAGACCGCTGGAGACTGGGCTCCCGAGATACCGTAGCGGTGGTCCAAGAGGTAGAAGGGCACCCCGGTCGCCCCCAGATCCACTGCCTCCTGGACATCCGCCAACACCGCTTCCGCGTATGCGCCCTGGTCCAGCACCGTCTGTGACTCGGAGGGGTCGAGACCGGCCTCGGCGGCCAGCTCCACCAGCGACCCCTTCTCGAACAGCGACCGCTGCTCCGCGAATTGGGCCCGGTAGAACCGATCGACTACCGCCCCCTCCATCCCCCGGTCCCTAGCCAGGTGGACCAGCCGATGGGCGTCGAGGGTGTTGCCGGTCAGCGCTCCCTCGAATCGGAACTCCAGTCCCTCGGCCTCGGCCGTCCGAGCGGTCTCGGACTCCAGCGCCAGGGCCCGGGCTTCGGACATCCCGTACCTCTCCACCAGAACCTCAACTTGAAGCCGCGTCCGCCCGACCGGAGCCCGTGGATCGAGTTGGAAGGAACGGAAGAAAATCTCGACATCCTCGGTGTGCGGGAACTCCGCCAAGGCCCGCTCCAGACGGCGCTTGCCGATGTAGCACCAGGGGCAGACCAGATCCGCCCAGACGTCAAGCCGCATGAGAGCTCATCCCCTCCCACGATAAGGGATGGCCGGCGGCGCCCTATGCCAGCTTAGGAAGTGACCAACGCAGGTCGGAAAAGACCACCTGAGCTAGTTGTCAACAGCGCGCGGCGAGCGCGACTCTCGACCGCAGCGGATCATTTCGCTAGGGCGCCGCGGTCCCGGCCCGGACCGGCGAGACGTAGATGTTTCCTCCGCAGGGCGCCACGTTGGCCGACGCGGTGACGGTTCCCCCGCCCCCGGGCAGTGTGATCTCTAAGGCCGAAGCGGAATTGCACTCCTGATTGCCACTCGGAACGTCGATGTACTGGAACACGAAGGACCCCGCCGCGCCGGCCGTGAAAGTCACCAGCGTTGGGGTGAGGCTTTCAGGGGCTCCGGCTGGCGGGTTGCCATCGGTCTGGTTGGTGGCCACGTTCTGACCCGACGCCGACAGCTGGACGGTGGGGAACCCTTCCAGGGTGCAGCTCTGGGCAGAATCGTTGGTCAGAACAACGGTGAACGCGATGTGACCAGCCGCGGAGTTGTTCTGCCCCTGGGCGGCGACCATCGAAACAGCCTGGCAGAGAGGGAGGGTCGCCGGGCTCGGAGACGGAGTGGGACTGACCGTGTTGGAGACCGTGGGACTTGGGTGCGCCACATGGTGATGCCTGACTGAGCCGCAGGCGGCTAAGACCATGGCGAACCCAACCAGAAGGGCCAGCCGGACTGAGGTCTCTGGTCGCCCACCAGCGGTCACCGGCGAATTATGACGTACCTCCCGAGTGAGTGGTCACCATTAATTGAGTCAGGTCCTGGGGCTGGGACTCGCAGCACCGCTACCAGTCCGACCGTGGCTGCGCCCCGGTCAGCCGACGTCCATTCGCGCCCCGGGTTCCCATTTCTTGTGACGGCATTCTGGAGACAACCAGCCAGCGCCCGCCTCCCAACTTCTAAGCTAGCCGGCATGCGAGCCTGGTACGCCGTCCTGGTGGGGGCGCTCGCTCTGCAGCGCCGACGTGAGCTGGCGCTCTCGCAACGGCTGGAGGCAGCCCGCCCCGGACGCCAGGCGGCCGCCCGGAGCTTTCCACTCATGGTGGCAGTCCACGTCGGGCTGTTCGTGCTGCCCTCCTTAGAGATCCGGCTGGCTCACCGCCGAGCCCGCTGGAGCGGCCTTTGGATAGCACTCTTGGCCGCAGCCACCGGGTTGAGGTGGTGGAGCATCCGGTCGCTGGGCGACCAGTGGAACGTGAGGGCCGCCGTCCCGGACGACCTGCAGCCGGTGACGGGCGGGCCCTACCGATGGATCCGCCACCCCAACTACCTGGCGGTGATCCTGGAGTTCGCCGCCCTGCCCATGGCCGGTGGTGCCTGGATCAGCGCGCTCGGACTCTCGTTGCTGGACGGAGCAGTCCTGGTGGACCGGATCACCGCGGAGGAGGCCCTCCTCGCTGCGGTTCCGGGATATCAGGAGGCCTTCGCTGGCACGGCCCGGTTCATTCCGGGGATCTTCTGAGGGTCGCCATCTCGACCGCCACCCCCGGACCGAAGGCCAGCCCGAGACCCAGCCCCGGGGGCGCCTTCGGGAGCTCGGCCAGCACGAACAGCAGCGAGGCCGAGGACAGATTCCCGTAACGGGTGAAGGCCGTCCGGGATGGGACCAGGGACCCCGGAATCAGCCCCAGCCCGGTCTCGACCGCATCGAAGATGCGCGGGCCGCCAGCGTGGACCGCGAGGAAATCGAAGTGCCCTTCACCGAAGCCGGCCAGAGCGCCAGCCAGCTCGTGCTCGATCAGCCGGGGCAGCCGCCGGTCCAGGACCGGGTGGAATCCGTCGTCCCGAAGGTCGAATCCCAAGAGCCGGTCGGTGCCGGCGATCAGCCGGGAACCGGTCGCCACCACCTCCAGGCCGCCCTGCTCGCCGGTCAAGACCGTCGCCGCCGCGCCATCTCCGAAGACCATCGCCGCGGTCATATTGTCCACCGAGCTGTCGCCGGGCTGGAAGGTCAGCGAGCAGAGCTCGACGCAGACCACCAGGACGCGGTCGCGCGGCTCCAGGCGCAGATGGCGGTGGGCCGCCGCGATCGCCGCTCCTCCCCCAGAGCAACCCAGCTCGGTCAAGGGGATCCGGATGACGTCGCTGCGGAACCCCAACTGGTTGGCGAGCCGTACGTCCAAGGCCGGGACCATGTAGCCGGTGCAGGAGACGGAGATGACCACGTCGATCTGCTCGGGCTGCAACCCGGCCGCCGCCAGGGCCTGCTCCACCGCCAGCCGGGCCAGTCGGGGGGCCTCCTCCTCGTAGACCCGCATTCGCTCCCCCAACGAGCGGGGAGCGAATACCTGGTCCACCGGCTGAACCGTGTAGCGAGTCACCGCCTCCAGCCCGGCGCTGCGGAGATGAGGCCAAATCTGGCTGAGCGCCGCGAGGCTGGCGGCGGGGGTCAGCTCGTGGTCGGGCAGCGCCATGCCGAATCCGGCAAACCGGCTCATCGCGAAGCCAATCCAAGCAGCGCTGCCCANNAGCTCGCGCCAGCGAGGCCACGAAGGCGCGCCGCCGCCACTGGGCCGCGACCCAGCGCCGGTACCGCGCCGCCGCCCCGTCTAGGTCATCCGTCAAGAAGTTCGCCAGGGCCCTGGCCTGGGCCAGCCCGGCACTCATGGCGTCGCCGGTGAGAGGGTCCAGGAACCCGGCGGCGTCCCCCACCAGGAAGACGCGACCCTGCGCCACCCGAAGGGGGCGAAGGTTGAACGGGCCCGCCCCGCTCAGCCCGCCCAAAATAGGGGCGGAGGAGAACTCCGGGTGGGCCCGGTCGACGATCGCTCGGTAGGACTGCTCCGTGGTCAGTCCGGGGGCGCGTAGCTCACCCCTCAACCCCAGAACCGCCATCAGGACCTCTCCCGGCCCCACCGGAGCCAAGTAAGTCTCCACCGCTCCCCAGAGGCCGACCTCCACGTCCGATCCCGGTCGGTCCACAGCCAGGTGGCCGACCAGCCCATACCTGGCCGCCCCCCGGGATGGACGCCACCATCCCAGCATCCTCGCGACCGGAGAGCGCAGGCCATCCGCCGCGATGAGCACCGAACCGACCAGAGTCCCCTGGTTGGTGTCCACCTCGACTCGGTCGGCAAGGGGCCGCACCGCCGTGACCCTCACCCCCGACCTGACCCCGGCGCGCTCCGCCAGCAGCGAGTCCAGCCGAGTTCGGCGAACTCCATAGCCGCAGCCACTGGCGAACGCGGCTCGCGCGGAGTCGCCGCCCGGCACCGAATAGCGAACTCCCCGCAGCGGAGGGAACCCCTCAGCGGCCAGGTCCAGGCCCGCTTCTCGGAGCAGCTCGGCCCCGGCGGGCATCAACCCTTCCCCACAGGGTTTGTCCCTGGGGAAGGTGGCGGCCTCGAGCACCAGGGCGCCGGGAAGCATCAGGCCCAATGCCGATCCGACCGGGCCGCCACCGGCAACGATGATCCCGGCATCCATCTCTGGTGGCGACGCTATCAGAGCCACTCCCGGGCCGGGACGAGGCAGGTCCGCGATGGCTCCCGGATCCCACGGCGCCCCGCCGGGGCCGCTAGGCTGGGGCGGTGGACGTCCTCTTGGTCGTGGGGCCCGGTGGCGTCCCAGAGCGGCTGATCGCCAAGGCCCGGCACATCGTGAAGTCCGCGGGCTCCGACCTGGACCCCCAGCTGATCGCGAGAGTCTTGGAGAGGCATCCCCGAGAGGTCGCCGTGGTAGGACCGGAGCACCCCCAGGCAGCGGCCGCTGCCGCCCTCCAACTCCAGCGGGCGGGGCTCACCGTATCCCTCATTTCCGACCAGCCGCCGCAGCCGGACAGCGGGCTTGAGGTCTGCCCCCTCAGCGATACCGGGGCCGCCATGGAGGTCTCCGATTCCCTGCTCGACCTGGTCGGCAACACGCCTCTCGTCCGCCTGGATCGGATCGGGCGCGATCTGAACTGCCATCTTCTCGCCAAGCTCGAGTTCCTGAACCCCGGCGGGAGTGTCAAGGACCGCCCGGCGGTGGCGATGATCGAAGCGGCTGAGGCGGCCGGGCTGCTGAGGGAGGGCGGCACGATCGTTGAGCCCACCTCGGGCAACACTGGGGTGGGACTGGCAGTGGTCGCGGCCAGACGCGGCTATCGCTGTGTATTCGTCATGCCCGACAAGATCGCCTCCGAGAAGATCGACCTCCTGCGAGCCTACGGAGCGGAGGTGGTGGTCTGCCCCACCACGGTCGCCCCCGACCATCCCGACTCCTATTACTCCGTTTCGGATCGGCTGGTGAGGGAGATTCCCGGAGCCTACAAGCCGGACCAGTACAGCAACCCCGCGAATGCCGCCTCCCACCAGGCTTCGACCGGCCCCGAGATCTGGCGGCAGACCGGTGGCCGGGTCAGCCACTTTGTGGCCGGGATCGGCACCGGCGGCACCATCACCGGGGTCAGCCGGTTCCTCAAGTCGGTCAATCCCGAGATCCAGATCGTGGGAGCAGATCCCCAGGGTTCGGTGTACTCGGGCGGCACGGGGCGGCCCTACCTGGTGGAGGGGATCGGCGAGGACTTCTGGCCCAGCGCCTACGACCCGGGGGCAGTCGACCGGGTGGTGGCGGTGAGCGATCGAGACTCCTTCCTGACCGCGCGGTCAGTCACGCACGAGGAGGGGATCCTGGTGGGTGGCTCGGCCGGAACCGCCATCTGGGCAGCGCTGGAGGTCGCCCGCCCGCTGAGCCGGGATCAGGTGGTGGTGGTTCTGATACCCGACTCCGGGAGGGGCTACCTCTCCAAGCTTTACAACGACGCCTGGATGGCCGACTTCGGATTCCTTCGCGCCAGCGGTCAGAGCGTGGCCGATGTCCTGGCCTCCAAAGGCAGGCAGCTCCCACCGCTGGTGCACGTCCATCCCGACGAGTCGGTGCAGTCGGTCATTCACCTGCTCCGGGAATACGAGGTCTCCCAGGTTCCGGTCGTGAAAGCTGAGCCTCCCCTCGCCGCCGCCGAGGTCCTCGGGGCAGTGCAGGACCGAGAGCTATTGGAGGCGGCCTTCCACGACCCCAGCCTGCTCTCCCGGCCGGTCGGCGAGGTGATGGGCCCGCCGCTGCCGACCGTCGGGAGCGGGGCACTGTTGGAGCTGGCGGTGGCCCGGATGGAGCGAAGTGGCGCCGTCCTCGTCCTGGACGACGGGCACCCCGTCGGCATCATCACCAGGTCCGACGTCCTGGGCGCGATGCTGGGCCGGCCGGCCAGGTGACCTCGCGCGAGCCCGGCTTCGAGACCCGGGCCATCCACACCGGCCAGGATCCGGACCCCGCGACAGGCTCAGTTGTGCCACCGGTCCACCTCTCCACCACCTACCGGCAGTCCGCCGTCGGTCGGCACCAGGGGTTCGAGTACTCGCGCTCGGGCAATCCCACCCGGCGCAGCCTGGAGTCGCAGCTCGCCAGCCTGGAGGGCGCGCGGTTCGGTTTCGCCTTCGCCAGCGGCCTGGCCGCCGAGGACGCGGTGCTGCGCGCCATGCTCGTACCAACCGACCACCTGATCCTGAATACCGATGCCTATGGGGGCACCTTCCGCCTGGTCGATCGGGTCCATGCCCCCGCCGGCGTCGCCTACAACGTCGCTGACGCTGCCGACCCCCCGTCCCTCCAGAGGGCCTGGCGCGAGCAGACAAGGCTGGTCTGGGTGGAGACCCCCAGCAACCCGCTGCTGTCGATCGTCGACATCCGGGCCCTGGCCGACTTCACGCACGCCCAAGGAGCGCGCCTGGTCGTCGACAACACCTTCGCCACCCCCTACCTTCAGAACCCCTTGTCGCTGGGAGCGGACGTGGTAGTGCACTCGACCACCAAATACCTGGGCGGCCATTCCGATGTGCTGGGCGGTTTCGTGGCGGTTGACGACTCCCCCCTCGCCGAGCGCATCGCATTTCTTCAGAACGCGACCGGCGCGGTCCCCGGCCCCCTCGACTGCTATCTCGTCCAACGGGGGGTCAAGACGCTGGCCGTGCGCATGGACCGCCACTGCCGGAACGCG
>PKXE01000198.1:11472-13771 GCA_003132265.1 Candidatus Dormiibacterota bacterium
ATGGTCTCGTTCCTCCATGCCGGCGGCGAGGAGGCGGCGGTCGAGATGGTCTCCTTGACCAGGGTCTTCACCCTGGCCGAATCGCTGGGCGCGGTGGAATCTCTGATCGAGCACCCCGCCCGGATGACCCATGCCTCCGCTGCCGGGTCGCCCTTGGCGGTCGAACCCAATCTGGTCCGGCTCTCAGTCGGCCTGGAGCTGGTCGACGATCTGCTCGCCGACCTTGACCAGGCCTTGGACAGGTGAGCTCAGACCCGCCCGGCCTTCGCTAACGTGGATTCCGGCGCGCCTCCCGGCTGAGTGCTTTCCAGCGCCGCTGTGCCTCCTGACGGAGCAGCTGATCACCCTGGCGGGCGGCCAGCAAATCAAGTTCGCGCTGGAGCTTGCGCCAGCTCTCGAGCCTTTCTGCCCCCAGGGTCCCCGCGCCGATCGCGGCCAGCACCGCGCACCCCGGCTCGCTGACGTGGCGACAGTCGGAGAACCGGCACTTGTCCGCCCGCTCCTCGATCTCGACGAAGGTCTGTGATAGTCCTTCAGCCGCATCCCACAGGCCCAGGCTGCGCATGCCTGGGGTATCCAGGAGCACCCCCCACCCGGGAACCACCAGCAGCTGGCCGTGGGTGGTGATGTGGCGGCCCTTGCCGTCTCGGCGCGTCTCCCCTGTCGGCATCAGCTCCCTACCCGCCAAGGCATTGACCAGCGACGACTTGCCGACCCCTGAGGGACCCAGCACGGCCACCGTCCGGCCCGGTGCCAGCTGGGATGCCGCCAGCTCCTGGACGCCTCGGCCGGTGGCGGCGCTCACCACCAACACGTCGACCCCCAGGGCGATGCTCCGAGCCCGCGCCACGGCCTCGACCACCTCATCCCCGGCGCGAGTGTCCGCCTTGGTCAGCACCACCACGGGGATGGCGCCACTCTGCCAGGCCAGCGCCAGGTAGCGCTCCAGGCGGGCGGAGTTCAACTCCAGGTCCAAGCCGCACAGCAAGAAGACGCGGTCGACATTGGCCGCGATCACCTGAGCTGTGGACTCGGCCCCACTCCGCTCGCGGACGAACGCGGTCCGGCGGGGCAGCACCGCCGCGACCACCTCGCGGTCACCTGGCAGTGGCCCAGGCCCCACCACTACCCAGTCTCCGGTCGCGATCAGCTGGTGCAACGATTCGGCGCGTAACGGTTCCGGGCCCAGGACGGTGCACCGGCCGCGGTCAACTCGGGAGACCCGAGCGGGCCTGCCGAGCTCCAGTCCGAGGTTGGTGAAGGCCGCCTCCAGGGTGCGGTCCCACCCGAGCGGGGCCAAGGAATCGAAGTTCAGGGATGGAGATTCGGTCAAGCGGTCGCCTCCCGGATGGAGGTGCCCGCCCACGTGGTCTCTAGATCAGCGGGGGTCGGGCACCCAGGAATTACAGATGGGACGGTCCGCGGCGAGAGCCGCGACGACTTTCTTATTCATCTGGCTCACCTCCTCGCTGATCTGGCCTTCGCTGTCGAGGCCGTGAGCTTAGCGAGCGAACCTGGGCCAGCGCAAGACACCTCCGGGCGAGGACCGAGCCCCTGGCCCAGGCGCTAGGGCCTTCTCGATCGCTTTGACGAGCCACGAGTTAGTGTTGCATGGAGTCTTCGGACTGAGCGCTTTCCGACCACCGCTCGCGCGGAACCAGAATGGGCACGGAGATTCCACCGCGGGGTTCCCCCGGGGCGACGACCCCAAGCCGTCTGAACCGGCTGTTCGCACCGATGATGAAGCTGCAGATGGCCAGTAACGGCGCAGCAAGGGAGCCGAACAACCCCGAATGATGGGCTTCCCCGCCCTGCTGCTGACCACGGTCGGAGCCAAGGCGGGCCAGCAACGCACCGTGCCGCTAGGGGGTTTCTGAGATGGTCCCGATGCCTGGCTGGTGGTCGCCTCCACCGGAGGCGGGGCTCGACACCGTTCCTAAACAACGGACACAGCGGACAAGGAGCCGTGCCGAAGTTGAGGACCACCGCTCGGGTCGGTGGGCTCCGGGGCGATCCCGGTTGCTGCTTCGTCGGAGCTTGCCACCGAAGTGGTCTTACCGCTCCTAACCTCTGCGGCACCAATATCAATGCCGCCGACCCCAACACGATCCTGTTGTTCACCCCGCTTCTGCTGGCGGTCCAGACGATCGTCAACGCGGCTGGAGTCAGGTTGCTGGGAAGCATCTCCAAGATCGGCGTGTATGTGGAGATCCTCGGCACCTTTGGGATCGCCATCCTGCTGGCCGCGGTCGGCTTCCACCACGGCATCGGCTTCCTCTTCACCACCCAGGGCACCGAG
>PKXE01000149.1:0-18085 GCA_003132265.1 Candidatus Dormiibacterota bacterium
CTTTGACAGCTAATCTGACGGCAAAACTCGGTCGTGGGCCAGCCGATTGGAGGGGTGCCGACATCCGGAGCTCTCTACTCCTTTGTCGTCGGCCTCGTCGTCCCTCGGTTGTTCCAGCGGTAGACACCGTAGACCAGGGCCAGCGCCAGGAGCACCACCGCGGCGTACCCAAGAGGCTTCAGCACCTTCGAGATGTCGGCATAGTGCTTGCCCAGCTCCATCCCAGCCACCGCCAGGGCGCTGTCCCAGACGAGGGCCCCCACCAGGGTGGCGGGCAGGAACCGGGAAAGCGGCATCCCGGCAAAGCCGGCGGGGAAGCTCGTGTAACTGCGGATGATCGGGACGCAGCGTCCGACCGCGACGGCCACGGCCCCCCGGCGGGCGATCCAGCGCTCGGCGGCCTCCAGGTGGCCCTCCCGGAAGTGGAACCGCCGACCGAAGGCGAGCACTGCGGGACGACCCACCCAGTCGCCGATGGCATAGGCGATCAGCGCTCCCACCAGTTCCCCCAGCACGGTGACCAGGATCACCAGCGGCAAAGAGAGGGTTCCATTAGCCACCAGCAGGCCGGCAAAGGGGATCACCACCTCGCTGGAAACGGGGATCCCCGTGCACTGGGCTACCGTCAGGAGGAAGAGAGCGACATACCCGAAGGACGTCAGCAGCTGCTCGAGCGAATGGACCAAGCGCCTCCCTCCAGATTCATAACGAGAGCAGATCGCCGCGGGGGTGTGGCGCCACGGCCAGCTTCGGCGAGACAGGATAGCCGGGCACCGGTAGTCTGGACTCTAAATGGGATCGCGCGAGGCGCCCTTGGGGGCGGACGTGGAGGACCTCGGACGGTGGCTCAGGGACGCGCCGGTCCTCAAGCTAGAGCGGATGCCCTGGGGCAGCAACGCCGTCTTCCAGGTCCGGCTAGCCGGACCCGCGGGCGAGCTGATGGCGGTCTATAAGCCGGCGCGCGGAGAGAGGCCACTCTGGGATTTCCCCTCCGGAACCCTCCACCGCCGCGAGGTCGCCACCAGTCTGGTCGACCGCGCTCTCGGCTGGAGGTTTACCCCGACCACCGTCCTGCGAGAAGAGGCGCCCTTCGGGGTCGGGTCGTTCCAAGAATTCATCCCCGACCCGCCGCCGGAGCTGGAGCTGGACAGCGCCCTGGTGGAGAGCAGCCTCCGGGGGNNGGAGCCCTGCGCGGGATCGACCACGGAGTCACCTTCCACACCGATTTCAAGCTTCGAACTGCGCTCATCGAACTGGGTGGCACCCGGGTGCCCCAGCTTTGGCTCGGTGCCATTGCCTCTTTGCTCGGTGATGACGAACGGATCGCCGCGCTGCGGCGAGACCTCTCCGGCCTCCTCCGGCGGGCTGAGGTCGCAGCATTCGAGCGGCGAGCGCAAGAGCTGCTCGACCGGGGCACCTACCCGGAGCTGCACCAGTGGCATGGACGACCCTTCGAATGGTGAGCTGAGTCAAGCCTGCTGGAATCGCCAGCTGGCCAGGCGCGGATAGCGGTTGGGCCCGCCCGGCACCGACACTGACTTCAGCAGGGCCAGCGTCTCAGCCCGCATCAAGAGCGGCCCCTCGGCCCCACCTCGGTCGCAGAATTCCACCACCGCCGCTCGCGATCTAGCGCTGAGCCTCTCCGGCAGCCGAGCCAGCGTGCAGTGGGCTCGAAAGGGATGCGGCTCCGGCCACCAGCCCTCACCGGCGAGCCGGCCGGCGAGGACCTCGGCAAGCCGTCCCACCTCCGATTGGCCTTCTCCGACGGCGGCCCAGATGACTCGCGGGTGAGTCCCCTCGGGAAAGGTGCCCAGGCCCTGGAACCCGAGCCGGAAGGCGGCGTTCTCCTGAGCCACCCGCGAGGCGACCAGCTCGATCCCCGCCTGCGCCTCCAGCTCCACCGGTCCCAGGAAGCGGAGCGTCAGGTGCAGGCCTTCAGCCCGAGCGGGGCGAACCTCGGGGTCGATCGCGGCCAGCTGCCGGAGGAGGGGTGCCAGCGCCTGGCCCAGGGCCGGAGGCAACTCCAGGCCCAGGAAGAGTGGGGGCGGGCCTCTCAACCCGCTGCCGCGGCCGGGTGAGGTACCGATTCCGCCTCAGCCAGAAAGCTCTCCAGAACGTCCAGCTGCCGGCGGATCAACTCAGCGTCCCAGCCGTGGCCGGCGGAGGGGATGACCGAGATCTCCGTCCGGGGACGGCGAGAGCAGTATTCGGCGACCCGGTCGAGCTCCAAGAGCCGGTCGTCGCCGGCGACCAGAACCGCCACCGGTCCCTTCCAGGCGTCCAGCAAAGCCCGGAAGTCGGCCGCCATCCCGTCGCGCAGCCATTCCCGGGCCGCCCTCGGATCCGCCCGCACTTGATTGGCGAAATTGAGGTCAGCAGCGCGGCGGTCGACCTCGGCATTGCCCTCGACGGCGACCCGCCGATAGAGGTCGGCCAGCACCCGGCGGCGCCCCAGGAAGGAGATCAGTTCGAAGACCCCGGGGGCGGTCGCCAGCCGCGCCTGGACTCGGAAGGTACGGGCGACACTGCCGGGTGCCAGCAGCGGGGTGTGGAGGATCATCCGCTGCGCCCGGTCGGGGGCCATCGCCAAAATTTCCAGCGCGACCGCTGCCCCCAGGCAGAGACCCCCCAACTCGTAGCGGCGGAGCTGAAGCTGGTCCAAGAGCGCCAGGACCTCGGCCGCGAGTGCCCGGCTGGTGTGAGCGCCCGGCAGCGGTGCCGAGCCCCCGAAGCCCGGGAGATCGGGGATCACCAGCTGCCGGTGCCGGGACAGCCTCGGTACCCAGCTCTCAAAGTTCTCCGCCGAGCCGATGAATCCGTGGCAGAGCACAAGCGGGATGCCTGTCCCAGCTGTCGCGTAGCGCAGGGGCCCCTGCGGGCGCTTGATCCAGCCCTCTTGCCAACCCGCCGCCAGCGCCTCCGACAGGGGTTGGATCGACTCCGACGCCGCGGTCAGGGCGCTGGCCTCTCGGCCGGTACCTGGGGCTCGCCCTCGTCGGGCCAAGCCGGCAGCGGATGGGCGACTGGCCGGTCCTGGCGATAGCCCAGGGCGTATTCGGCGGCCAGCTGGACCTGGACCTCACGGGTACCCTCGTAGATCATGGTAGCCCGGCTGTTCCGCAGGTAGCGAGCCACCGGACACTCCTCGCTGAAGCCGGTCGCGCCGTGCACCTGGAGGGCGTCGTCGGCGGCGCGGTTGGCTCGCTCTGAGTTCACCCATTTGGCGAGAGCCGACTCCCGCGAGCTGCGCTGGCCCTGATTCTTGAGCCAGCCGGCTCTCATCCAGAGGAGCCGGCCGATGTCGTAATCCCGCTGCATGCCGGCGATCATCTGCGCGACCAACTGGAGCCGGCCGATCTCCTGTCCCTGAACGATCCGGGACCGGGCATAGCCGACGCTGAGGTCGAGGCAGGCGCGGATGGTGCCGGCGGCCCCACTGGCAACGCAGAACCGGCCGCTGTCGAGGCAGCTCATGGCCACCTTGAAGCCGTCGCCCTCGTCACCGATCCGATTGGCCTCGGGGACCAGGGCATCATCCAGGTAGACGACCGCCGTGTCGCTCGCCCTAAGGCCGTACTTGTCGTGGATCGGCTGGGTGCGGAGGCCCTCCCCCGCCAGCTCTCGATCCAGGGCGAAGGCGGTGATACCGGCGGCACCCGCCTCGGGATTGACCGTCGCGAAAAGCAGGATCATGTCAGCGAAGTCGCCCATCGAGATCCAGACCTTCTGACCCCTGATCCGGTAGAGGTCCCCCTCCTTGGTGGCGCTGGTTCGAAGCGCTCTGACGTCACTGCCGGCGTCTGGCTCGGTGAGCGCGAAGCAGCCCTGGCGGCGCCCTTCCGCCAGTGGCCGCAGCAGCCGCTGGCGCTGCTCCTCGGTGCCCCATTGGTAAATCCCGGTCATGCACAGCCCGGCGTGCACCGAGAGCGCCGTCCGGCAGGAGGCGTCCACGTACTCCAACTCCTCGCAGGCGAGGCCCAGGGCGATCCAGTCCAACCCAGCCCCGCCGTACCGCCGCGGGGTCACGACCCCGGGGATCCCCACGCGGGCCAGCTTGGCGAAGAGCTCAGGGTCCGGGTCGGCATCCCGGTCGCGCCGCGACACCTCCGGGGCCAGCTCGCGCCGAGCGAACTCGCGGATCATCTCCTCGAACTGGTGCAGCTCTTCGCCGAGGCTGAGGTCGAGCATGGCTCCGCTCGATCAGCCGGCGTCGGTGTCGATCTGCGCCCGCTGNNAGGTGCCCGGAGTAGTCGATGTAGACGGTCTTCCACTCCGTGAACTCGTCGAGGGCGGTGGTACCGGCGGCCCGGTGGCCGTTGCCGGTCCACTTGACGCCACCGAAGGGGAGCTGGATCTCGGCCCCAATGGTCGGCGCGTTGACGTAGACGATCCCCGCCTCCAGGCGATCCACCGCCTGGAGCGCCTGGTCGATGTCCTTGGTGTAGATCGCCACCGACAGTCCGTAGTGGGTCCCGTTGGCGATCTGGATGGCCTCCACCAGGTCCTTCGCGGGAATGATCACCGCCGTGGGACCGAAGATCTCCTCCTGGGCGATCCGCATCTCCGAGGTGACGTCCGCGAAGATGGTCGGCTGGTAGAAATTTCCTTCCGAGAGCGCCCCGTCGGTAGCGACCTTGCCCCCGGTGAGCAGCCGCGCCGACTCCTGCTGGCCCACCTCGGTGTAGCCGTGGATCCGCCGGAGTTGGGCCTCGTTGATCACCGGGCCGACATCAGTTTGGGGATCGAGCCCATCCCCCAATCGGAGCTTTTCGACCCGGCTCACCAGCATGTCGGTGAAGGACTTCAGCACCTTCTCCTGCACGATCAGGCGCGAGGTGGCGGTGCAGCGCTGCCCGGTGGTGCCGAAGGCGCCCCAGACGGCCCCCTCCAGGGCCAGTTCCAGGTCGGCGTCCGCGCTCACCAACATCGCGTTCTTGCCCCCGAGCTCGAGGGAGACCCGCTTGCCCAATCGACCGCAGGTAGCGGCGATCTGGTGGCCCACCGTCACCGAGCCGGTGAAGGAGATGGCCCGGACCTCAGGGTGCTCGACCAGTGCGGCCCCGGCCTCCTCGCCGAAGCCGGTCACCAGCCCCATGACCCCCTTGGGAAGCCCGGCCTCGATGAGCACCTCGGCCAGCTTGATCGCGACCAGCGGCGTGTCCTCCGCCGGCTTGAAAACCACGGCATTGCCGGCCAACAGAGCCGGCATCAGCTTCCAGCAGGGGATCGCCATCGGGAAGTTCCAGGGAGTGATGCAGCCCACCACCCCGATCGGCACCCGCTCCGCGAAGGCGCGCTTCTGGCGCAGCTCGCTGGGCACCACCTCCCCGATCGGATTGCGGCCCTGGCCCGCCATGTACTTGGCCATGTCGATGCCCTCCTGGACATCACCACGGGCCTCCGTGAGGACCTTGCCCATCTCGCGAGTCATGAGCTGGGCCAGCTCCTCCTTCCTCTCTTCGAGGATTCTGCCGGCGCGGGCCAAGATCTCCGCCCTTGCCGGAACCGGGGTTCGCGCCCACTCGGGTTGGGCCGCGAGCGCGGCCTGGACCGCCAGCTCAATGTCGCGGGCACCGCCTCTGGCAAAGTGCCCCACGACCTCGGCGCGGCGCGCCGGATTGACCGAGTCGAAGGTCTGCTCGCCGTGGGCATCGCGCCACTCGCCGGCGACGAGATTGCCGTAGGTCCGGGCCTCGGTCGCCGCGGCTGGGCTCATCCCGCTCTCCCCGTCTCCAAAACCGCCGACTCCAGAATGTCGAGCCCCTCTAACAGCTCGGCGTCGCTCACCGTCAGGGGAGGCAGCAGCCGGATGACATTGTCATCGATACCGCAGGAGAGCACGACCAGCCCCGAGTCCAGCGCTCGGTGCTTGATGTGGCTCACCCGGTCGGCATCCGGCCGGCCCTCCTGATCCATGAACTCCAGACCGATGAGAGCCCCGCGGCCCCTCAGGTCGGCGGGACCACTGCCCGCCCTCTGCCAGCCCTCGATCCTCGCCCTCATGGCCTCACCCAGTTTGGTCGCCCTCTCCATCAGATGATCGCGCTCGATCACCTTCAAGGTGGCGACCACAGCGGCACCCGCGACCGGGTTGCCGCCGAACGTGCTCCCGTGACTGCCCGGCTCCCAGCGGTCCATCAGCTGGTGGCTGGAGACGATCGCCCCCACCGGCAGACCGTTGCCGAGAGCCTTGGCCAGGGTCACGATGTCCGGCACCACCTGCTCGTGGTCAACGGCAAGCCAACGGCCGGTCCGGCCGACGCCGGTCTGGATCTCGTCACAGATCAAGAGGATGCCGTGCTGGTCGCAGAGCCGCCTCAAGGTGGCGAGGAACCCCGGGGGCGGCACCACGTATCCCCCCTCCCCCTGGATCGGTTCCACCAGGATCGCCGCGACCTCGCTCGCCGGCACGATCTGGTGGAAGAGCCGCTCCAACTCCTCTCCCGCTGCGATGGGGCAGGGCTCGCCCGGCGCGTGGTCGCAGACCCTAAAGCAGTACGGGTAAGGGGTGACGTGGATGCCGGGCAACAGAGGGCCGTATCCGGCCCGGTAGAGCGCCTTGCTGGTGGTCACGCTGAGCGCGCCAAAGGTGCGGCCGTGGAAGCCACCCCGGAAGCTGATGATGTTCTGGCGGCCCGTCGACCGCCGGGCCAGCTTAAGAGCGCCCTCCACCACCTCCGCCCCCGAGTTGGCGAAGAAGACCACGTCCAGGGGTTCAGGACAGATGGCCGCCACCCGTTCGGCCGCCTCGGTCATCACCACGCTCTGGGTGACGACGCTGGTGTGCCAGTAGCGATCGAGCTGGCGGTGGACCGCCTCGGTCACGTCGGGATGGCGGTGGCCTAGGGTGGTGACCGCGATGCCGCAGCCGAAGTCCAGGTATCGGCGGCCCTCGACGTCGGTCAGGTACGAGCCTTCAGCCGAGCTGATCACCAGATCCGTGTAGCGTGACCAGACGGCGGCGACCGAGCGCCGGTCGCGCTCTCGCCACTGCTCAGCGGTCCCGCCGTAAACCGCGGGCGGGGTCAGATCAGACTGGGAAACGGTAGTGGCCATGGGAAGCCTCCTCGGGCTTGGGATGTGGATGTTGGAACCGGGGGTCGGGGTGGGCGGCGCTCGGCCGGCCCGCTAGCGAGCCGGCGAGCTACGACCGAAAGCTCACCGGCGGCGGCGGCAACCCGTCGGCATCCCACCAACGGCCCAAGGACTCTGTTCCCATAGGCGTTTCACGGTACAGCCTTTGCCGATGGCCCGGTGCGCCCCGGTCAGATGGGGTTGGCGACCGCCAGCATTACCGCCGCCAGGACCACGAAGGCGGCGAAGGCCCCGCTGGAGCGCCCGTCGCGCTGGCTGACCACCCCGGCCAGCCCATACCACCCCATGAGCAGCGCCACCGGCAGCAGGGGAATCGGAACCCGGAGGATTGCCGAGACCCCCGCCGCGCCACCCAGCAGGACCGCCACCACCCCGGCCCTGGCCCAGGCCTGCGACCAACTGCGGTGGGTGAGGCTGACCAGCCGCCAGGTCGGAATCAGGACCGCCGCGGCGACGGTCACGGCCCGGACCGGGGCCGGCACCGACGGGCTCATCGCCAGAATGAAGAGTGGCAAGGGTACGGAGATGGTCAGCAGCGCCAGCGCCGTGGGTCCCCAGCGGGATGAAGCCCGCTTCTCCTCCCCGACTTCGAGCCAGGGGCAGACGGTCAGCAGCAGCAGCACCCACAGGGGCAGCACCACCACCCCGGGTAATCCCGGTTGCTCAGCCAGGGCCACCGACGCCGAGACGAAGCCGACCAGCGGCAACACCGCTGGCTGCATCCCGCTGAGAAAGTTAAGTCGCGGCCAGGGGAGCACAGGCCAGCGCGGCAGAGCCGAGCGAAGCGCCACCAGATAACAGAGTGCCGCCCCCAAGTCGAGCAGAATCGCAGCTGGTACCGGTAGGATGCCGATCCCCGAGAGGCCGCAGACAGCCGCCGCCATCAGCGAGAAGGGAACTATCCGCGGGGGCGAGAGATGGAGGTCGGCCTGGTGGTCGACCAGCGTCACCCCCAGGCCCAACTCGGCATCTTGGCGGAGAGCCGCCGCCCCGCCGGGGCGCCAGCTCAGAGCTCCACCTCCGCGCCCTGGTTATCCACGTTCACCTGTGGATACTGGGGGAAACCTTGATCTCGGGGCCGATCGCGCCTCCCCTTTCGCCGTCTGCACGAGCCCCCGGGGTCGGTCGCCGGGGCTCAGCCGCCGGCCGTTTCGACCCGGCCATAGCGGTCCTCCAACCGGACCACGTCGTCCAGGTCTGGGGTCGAGACCTCGCAGACCTCCGTCTCATCCAGGGCGCGCATCCGGTGCCTCCGCCCAACCTGGATGCGCTGGCCCTGACCGGGTAGGAGCCGGTGGGTGTGGAGCTCGCCGGCGTCGTCGTCGAGCTCCAGCTCCATGGCGCCGGACAGAACATAGATGGTCTCGTCCTTGCGCTCGTGATACTGCAGGCTCAGCTCGTGGCCGGCAGCGATGTGGAGGATCTTGCCCGCGTAGCGGTCGGTGACAGCGAACCAGATCTCGTAACCCCAGGGCTTCGCGACCCGCTGCTCGGGCCGGTGAGCGGAGGCAGGTTCAGCCACCGTAGCCGCCCTCATCGCCGATCACCCCCAGCTCGGTCTCGAAGTCGTTGAGCAGTTGCTGGACCCGCTCTGGGGTGGTGGACTCGCAGTACACGCGCATCAGCGGCTCGGTCCCTGACATCCGCACCAAGACCCAGGAGTCCTCCCCCAGCCAGTACTTGTAGCCGTCATCGCTCCTGGTGGCGGTGACCCGCTCCGCTCCCACCGTCTTGGGGGGCCCGATTTTCATCCGGTGGACGAGTCGCTCCCGAGCACTCGGATAGCCCTCCCTAGAGAAGCGGTGATCCCGCCGGGCATAGGCATGGGGCCCGACCAACTTGGCCACCCGCTGGCGGATCTCGCTGAGCGGGCTGCCGGTCATGACGATCATCTCCGCGAAGAACAGCCCGCTCAGGATCCCGTCCCGCTCTGGGATGTGGCCCCGGAAACCGAACCCGCCAGACTCCTCCGCGGCGAACAGGGCGTCCAGCTCGCGCATCCTGGTCCCGAGGTACTTGAACCCGACCGGCAGCTCCTCCACCGGGCAGGAGTAACGCTGGCCCAGGAGGTCGAGCCGGCGGGTCATGGTCAAAGAGCGCACCACCGGGCCCTGGAGCTTGCGGTTCTCGCAGAGGTGCCAGAGCAGCAGGGTGGCGACCTCCAGCTGGTCGACGAAGTCGCCCTTCTCGTCGAAGATCCCGACCCGGTCCGCGTCGCCGTCGTTGGCGATGCCCAGGTCGAAGCCCCCGCCCCGCAGGACCTGCGCCGCCTCGTCGACGTTGGGCGGGATCGGCTCCGGATGCAGCCCGCCGAAACTGGGATTACGCTCGGAGTGGAGCTCGGTGACCTGGGTCGCGCCACCAGCCACCAGGTCCGTGATGTAGCCAGCGCCGGAGCCGTACATGGGATCATGAAGGATGTGCAGTCCAGCCTGCTTGATCGCGTCCAGCTGGACCAGCCGGGCGATCTGGGCCCGGTACGAGGGCCGCGGATCCACCAGCTCGACCAGGCCCTGGGAGATTGCCTCCTCGATGGCCATGGTGCGGACGGAATCGTTGGCCAATACCAGCGTCAGCTCCTCCTCCAGCCGGGCGGTGACCTCCGGGGGGGCGGAGCCGCCGTAGTCGGGCTTGTACTTGATCCCGTTGAACTCGGGTGGGTTGTGACTGGCGGTCACGACCACCCCGCCCAACGCCTTTCGGTCGACCACCAACCAGGCGGAGACCTGGGTTGGGCTGGGGCGGTCACTGAGTAGCACCGGGCGGGAGTTGGCGGCCAGCACCCGGGCCACCTCCCGTGCGAACAGCTCCGCCGAGAACCTGGTGTCGTGCCCGACCACCACTTTGCCCTCGGCGGGGGCCGCGGCCAGGTATTGGGCCACCGCCTGGGTCACTGCCCGCACGTTGGCGTAGGTGAAGTCGTCGCCGACCACCGCGCGCCAACCGTCGGTACCGAAACTGATCTTGGGTTGTTCCACCGATGATCTCCCTGGGACGGCTAGGGAACGCGGAGCACGGTCATTGTATGGGTCGCTCGCTGGACCTTTGGCCTTGGGCAGAGCTCCGGCCCCGCGCCGCTAGAGCAGCTCGGTCCGTCCTCTAGCACGCAGTTCAGCGACCACTCGAGTCATCTCCTGCACCCTGGAAAGCGGGCAGACCAGGACGGCGTCCTCGGTGTCGATCACGGCCAGCTCCTCCCCTCCCACCACCACCACCAGCCGCTTCCCCGCGGCATCCACGTAGGTCCGGTGGCTCTCCAGCAGCAGAGCGTCGCCCCTGACGACGTTTTCCCGCCCGTCACCTTCCCCGGCGTCAAGCGCCGCTCGGTAGAGGTCCAGGAAGGAACCGAGGTCGATCCAGGACAGCTGGGCGGGCAGCACCGCCAGCTTGGAGCTGCGCTCCAGAACCAGGCGCTCGACGACGCCCGAGGGCACCTTGGCCCAGGCGCTGGCGAAGGCATCGGTCCCCTGGTCCTGGCTCAGGATCGCGTCCCGAACCGCGCCAACCACCTCGGGCGCATGGCGGGTCATCTCGTTTAGAAACAACTCGGCCCGCCAACTGAAAAGGCCGGTATTCCAAAAGCAATGGCCGCTGCTCAGCATCTCCTGAGCTTGGTCTGGGCCCGGCTTCTCCACGAAGCCCAGTCCCTTGAGAAGCGGCAACGCCGGACCCAGCTCGGCGGGACGGGGCAGCTCCGCTCCCGCCTCGACATACCCGAGTCCGGGGGCGGCCCAGGTGGGTTCCAGCCCAATTGAGATCAGTACGTCCGATTGGCTCGCCCAGGCGGCGGCGGAGAGAAGGGCCCGGGTGGTGGCGGCCTCGTCCGGCATGTAGTGGTCGGCGTGGAGCGAAACCATCACCGCCTGGGGATGGAGCTGGAGTGCCGTCATCGCCGCCCAGGCCAGCGCCGGTCCCGTGCCCCGGGGCTCAGGCTCCAGCAAGAGCCGCTCTGGCTCCAGCTCGGGCAGCGCGGCCAGGACCTGGGCGGCCTGCCGGACCGCCGTGACCACCAGTACCGCACCACCTAGACGGGCGGCCCGGTCGTACGCGTGACGCAAAAGGGAGCGGCCGTCGGGCGCCAGCGAAATGACGTGCTTGGGCAAGCGGGAGCGAGAGCGGGGCCAGAGCCGGGTGCCCGAACCCCCGGCGAGCACTACCGCGACCAACTCTGGAGGAGCCGCCGGGACTCCCTCCCCGGAGTCGTCGGCCTGGGTCAGCTGGCCGCCTCCGAGCCGGGGCTGAGCTGTGGGTCCAAGCCGGCGTCGCGCGCCAGGTCGTCCCGGTAGGGGGTGCGCTCCCAGGGGAGGTCGAGGTCGGAGCGACCGAAGTGCCCGTAGGCCGCCACCTGGCGGTAGATGGGACGTCGCAGGTTCAGCTCCTTGATGATCCCCCAGGGGGAGAGGTCGAAGTACTCGTCGATCAACTCCTCGATGCGGCCCTTGGGGATCGACTCGGTCCCGAAGGTCTCGACCCCGACCGAGACCGGCCTGGCCACCCCGATGGCGTAGGCCAGCTGGACCTCCGCCCGGCGAGCCAGCCCAGCCGCCACCAGATGCTTGGCGACGTAGCGGGCTCCGTAGGCGGCAGAGCGGTCGACCTTGGTCGGGTCCTTACCGGAAAAGGCACCTCCCCCATGGCGGCCCAGGCCGCCGTACGAGTCGACGATGATCTTTCGGCCGGTGAGCCCGGCGTCCCCCTGAGGCCCCCCAATCACAAAGCGCCCGGTCGGATTGACCAGCACGCGGGTCTCCTCGTCGAACAGGTGCCCGGGCAGCGAGGGACGGATCACGTGCTCGCGGATCCCGGCCTCGATCTCGTCATGGGACGCATCCTCGGAGTGCTGGGCACTGACCACCACGGTGTCGATGTGAATCGGGACCCCAGCCTCGTCATATTCGACGGTGACCTGACTCTTGCCGTCGGGTCGGGCCCACTTGAGGGTGCCGTCCTTGCGCATCTCAGCGAGCCGTCGGGCGATCCCGTGGGCGTACTGGATCGGGGCCGGCATCAGTTCGGGGGTCTCGTCGCAGGCGAACCCGAACATCATCCCCTGGTCCCCAGCGCCCCCGCCGTCGACGCCCTGGGCGATGTCCGGGGACTGGCCCTCAATGCAGACCAGCACTCCGCAGGTTTCGTAGTCGAATCCGTACTTGGCGCGCACGTAGCCGACGTCGTGGATGGTCTGCCGGACCACCTTAGTCATGTCGACGTAGCAGTCGGTGGAGATCTCCCCGAGCAGGATGGCGGTGCCGGTGGTGAGGGCGGTCTCACAGGCGACCCGGGCCAGCGGATCTTGGGCCAAGATGGCGTCCAGGATGGCGTCAGAGATCTGATCGGCCAGCTTGTCGGGATGACCTTCGGTCACCGACTCCGAGGTAAACAGTCGCCGGTTGCGTCGAGGCGTCACGGGGCTCTCCTCCCACCCTCACCGGAAGCCACCCGTTTGGAAGAACGGACCTTCTCCTGTCCGAGGGTCGCGGTCATCTTAACCGAGCCGCCGATCTGGCCCACCGGACAGCTCTCAGTCGGTGCCCTGCTCCCAGGAGGAGAGGTAAGCGCGCTGCTCCTCAGTAAGGACATCGATCTCGATCCCGAGAGCAGCCAGCTTCAGCTGGGCGACCTCTTCGTCGATCTCTTTGGGAACGTCGTGGACAGTGGGCGCGAGCTCGCCGGCATGGGTTGCCAGGTAGGCGGCCGCCAGCGCCTGGTTGGCGAAGGACATGTCCATGACCGAGGCCGGGTGGCCCTCGGCGGCCGAGAGGTTCAGCAAGCGGCCCTCCGCCAAGAGGTAGAGCCGGCGCCCGTTGGTGAGCGTGTGCTGGGACACCAGCGGGCGGGCTTCGGAGACCCGGGTGGTCAAGTCGTCCAGTGCCGCCAGGTTGATCTCGGAGTTGAAGTGGCCACTGTTGGCGACAATGCAGCCGTCCTTGAGGGCCTCGAAGTGCTGGCGGTCCACCACATTGGCGTCTCCAGTGACGGTGATCACCACGTCGGCCTGGGGCGCGGCCGCCAGCAGAGTCATGACCCGGAAGCCCTCCATCACCGCCTCCAGCGCCCGCGTTGGATCCACCTCGGTGACGATCACCTGGGCGCCCATGCCCCGGGCTCGCGCGGCCAACCCGCGGCCGCACCAGCCATATCCGCAGACGACGAAGGTGCGGCCGGCCAGGAGGATGTTGGTGGCGCGGACCAGGCCGTCGATGGTCGACTGCCCGGTCCCGTAGCGGTTGTCGAAGAGATGCTTGGTGAGGGCCTCGTTGACCGCGATCACCGGGAAGCGCAGAACCCCGGCCTTGGCCATGGAGCGCAGCCGGATCACGCCGGTGGTGGTCTCCTCAGTGCTGCCAATCACGTGCGCCGACTCGGCAGGGTCGCGCTGATGCAGGAGGCTGACCAGGTCGGCCCCGTCATCCATGGTGATCTGGGGCTTGGTCGCCAGCACCGACTCCAAGTGCGAGTAGTAAACATCATGGTCCTCGCCGCGCCTGGCGAAAACTGAGATCCCGTGAGCCACCAAACTGGCCGCCACCTGGTCCTGGGTGGAGAGCGGATTGCTGGCGCAGAGGGCTACCTGGGCGCCGCCGGCAGCCAGCGCCAGAACCAGATTGGCCGTCTCAGCGGTGACATGGAGGCAGCCTCCAACCCGCAGACCTCGAAAGGGCTGGTCGGCCTCGAAGCGAGCCCTGATCTGAGCCAGGACCGGCATATCCCGGGCCGCCCAGGCCACCCGCTGGTCCCCTTGCGCGGCCAGCTTGATGTCGACGACGTCGTAATCAGCACCCGGCACCAGTTGGGTATCAGCCAAAGGAATCTCCTCTCAAAGTGCCAGCAGCGCCTCCACCCGGTGACCCGCCAGCCGCTGTCGGCCGTCCAGCGCCAGCAGCTCGACGACGAACCCGAAGCCGACCGCCTCCCCGCCCAGCTTGGTGATCAGGTCCAAGGTCGCCAGAGCGGTGCCTCCGGTCGCCAGCAGATCGTCGACCACGAGAACCTTGGTCCCCGGGCCGATGGCGTCCTGGTGCATCTCCAGCACGGCCTCACCGTACTCCAGCTGGTAGCTGGAGCTGATCACCGCCGCCGGCAGCCGTCCAGCCTTGCGGACCGGGACCACTCCGACCCCCAGCTCGAAGGCGATCACGGCCCCGAAGGTAAACCCCCGGGACTCGATGGTGGCCACCACCCCCACGTCCGCCGACCGGAAACGGTCGGTGAGCTGCGAGCAGGCGGCGCGGAAGGCTGCTCCGTCGGAAAGCAGCGGGGTGATGTCGCGGAAAAGGATCCCGGGCTTGGGGTAATCAGGGATATCTCGGATGTAGGACCGCAGATCGACCTCAGGAACAGGAACGGTCTCCAGCACCCGGGAATCCTACTACAGGGCTTCGCACCCTCCGAGCCCGGCAATTTGGCTAACGCGAGGCGAGATCGGCTAGCTCAGAGCAGCTGACGGTGGACGAAGCCCTGGTCGCGGTGGTGCCAATACTCGATGGCCGGTTCATCCAGCCGCCAGCAGAGGAAGATCGGCTCGCCATCGCGCTCCGACGGGAAGTCGATCAGCCCGGCCTGGACATCTCGGAGCAAGATCCCGTGCTCCCGCAGGAACTCCATCTCCCGCTCGACGCGGCGCCCTGCCTGCAGCATCGCCGAGGCCGCCGCCCCACCGCCGTTGTGTCCCTCCGCACCCCTCACCCGGCGGAGGGCATCCGCGTCGGTAGCCACGCCGAGCTCGCCCAGTAGGGATTGCAGCACCTGGGCCAGCGCCGGCAGCAGCTGGTTGGCCTGAGCCACGGTGTAGAGACGCTCCGATTCCGCCACGGCCCGATTGTCGCCGCCCGACGGACCTTGGTTGGGTCAGACGAAGGCTGGCAGCACGTCGCTGGCGAGCAGTTCCAAGTGGTCGAGGTCGTCGAGATCCAGGAGCTGCAGGTAGATCCGTTGGCAACCCAGCTGCGCATAGGCTTCAACCCGCTCGCGGACTTGGGCGGGGGTCCCGACCGCTCCGATCAGGCCCAGTAGTTCTGGGTCTTGGCCGATGTTGTTGGCGCGCTGCTTGACCTCGGCCTGGTCCCGGCCACAGCAGACGGTGAGCGCCGCCGAGAGGCGCAACCGCCCCGGATCGCGTCCGTGAGTTCGGCAGGCGGCCCGCACCACCTCGAACTGGGCGCCGGCGTCGGCGAGGGAGACGAAAGCGACGTTGAACTCCGCCGCAAACCGGGCCGCCAGCTCTGGAGTTCTCCGCAGACCTATACCCCCCATCAGGATCGGAGGCCCCGGCCGCTGCCACGGTTTGGGCAGGGCTGGTGCCTCCACCAGCTGATAGTGGTGGCCTGCGAAGGAAAATCGAGATCCCTCCGGAGTGGCCCAGAGACCGGTGAGGATCTCCAGCTGCTCCTCCAGGCGCTCGAAGCGCTGCGCCGGGCTGGGGAAGGGGACACCGTAGGCCGCATGCTCGGCGGCGTACCAGCCGGCCCCGATGCCCAGGTCCACCCGACCCTGGCTCATCTGGTCCACCTGGGCGACCGAGATCGCCAGCGGCCCGGGGAGCCGGAAGGTGGCGCAGGTCATCAGCGTCCCCAAGCGGATCCGCTTGGTCTCGAGAGCCAGCCCGGCCAGGGTCACCCAGGAGTCAGTCGGACCCGGGAGACCCCCCTCGCGCTGGATGGTCAGGTAGTGATCCGAGCGAAAGAAACCCGCGAAGCCGCACTCCTCGGTGGCGCGGGCGACCCGCGACAGCTGCTCGTAGGAGGCTCCGTTTTGCGGCTCGGTGAAGACATGCAGTTCGGGCACGACGGATTAAGGCTATAAGAAATAGCGCGCGGTCGGCGCTACCGGCTCCCCCCGGAACCGCCGCGGAGCATCGTTCGCCAAGGGGTGGGCTGAGCCCAGCCGGAAAGCTCGCTCGGATCGACTCGCCGGCGCCCCACGATCAGCTGCCTCTCGCGCCGCGACTGCGGCAGGCGCCGGAGCGCGTCGGCGGCCCCGGCGCTGGCCGCCGGGTGGCGCAGCGCCGCCCGACCGGTTCGGAGCGCGAACAAGGTGGCGGCGCTCGCCAGGTGCCCCCCTCCCAGCCAGTCGGGCGGAGCGTTTCTGACCCAGACCGAGATGCGATTGGCGACCACGTGGCGCTCGATCGCACTGGTGGCGTGAAGCCCGGTCCCCCCGCGCCGGTGAGCGGCGGTGGCGGCCGGCTCGTACCAGGACCGCCAGCCTCGCCAGCGCGCCCGCCAGTCCAGGTCGACATCCTCCAAGTAGGCGAAAAAATCCTCGCAGAGCACCTCGCCATCGAGGGCGACGTCTTCGAGCATCTGGCGCCGATAGAGCGCCGCCGCCGCCGAGACCCCGAAGACTTCCTCCGCCCGCTGCCGCCGGCCATCGTCGGGCGCCCCCTGGTCCCGATTGCTGACCCAGCCGCTGCGATAGAGCACATGACCGGTCGAGTCGAGGCGGGACTGGCCGCCACCAGCGCCTCGGAGCCGGCCCCCGACGCTGCCGATGTCCGCCGCCGACTCTGCCCTGGCGACGGCGGCAGATAGGAACTCCGGGTCCAGCGTGACGTCGAGATTGCAGAGCAGGACATACGCGGCGCCGGTCGCCCGCAGGCCCTGGTTGACGGCGGCCGCGAAGCCGAGATTGGAGGAGTTAGAGATGACCTGAACGTCCGGCTGCGCTTGGAACCACTCCCGGGAACCGTCCTGGGAGCCGTTGTCCACCACCACCATCTCGGCTGGGGCCAGGCTCTGGGCACGGATCGAGCCCAGCAGGCCCTCGCAGTCAGNNCCAGCCGAGGCGAACCAGAATCCCGAGCGCGACCAGCGGAGACCAGAGGGCGTTCCTGCCGCGCAGGTAGTGGAGCCGGTAGAAACGCCACATGGAGCGGTGGAAGGCGACCAACATCGGCAGAGCCACTTGGCGCGAACTCTGTCCCTTGCGGTGCACCACTCGCGCGGACGGCTCGTACCAGACGGTGAATCCCAGTTCGCGCATCCGCCAGCAGAGGTCGAGGTCCTCCCCATACATGAAAAACCGCTGGTCGAAGCCGCCCAGCTGGTCCCAGACCTCCCGCCGGATCAGCAGACAGGCGCCACTACCGCTGTCGACCTCGGTGGCCTGGTCAACCGGCAGATGGGTGAGGTTGTAGGCGCCAAAGTGGGAACTCTCAGGACGGAGCCGGCTCAGCCCGCCAAGTCGCCAGAGCGCGGTCAGCGGGGTCGGGAAGCTTCGGCGACAGGCGGCGTCGAGAGTCCCGTCGGGGCGGTCGATCCGCGGGGAGATCGCCCCCCGGCGAGGGTTGTCGGTGAGTGCTCGCAACATCACCGCCGCGGCGTCGGCGACCAGGACCGCGTCGGGATTGAGGAGCAGGAACGCCTGGCCCGGCAGGCCGCGGGCGGCGAGGTTGTTGGCGGCGCCAAAGCCCAGGTTGCGCTCCAGCCGGAGCACTCTCACTAGGGGGAAATTCTCCCCCACCAGGTCGGCGGTCCCGTCGTCAGAGGCGTTGTCGACCACGGTCAGCTGGACCTCGGCGAGCCCGGAGTCCAAGCAGGACCTCAGGGCTTGCTCCACCTCGCCGCGAGAGCGGTAGGTGCAGAGCACCACCGCGACCTCTGAGAGATCGATGGACCGGCTCAAGGAAGGTCCCGCTGGGCGGCGAACTCAGCCAGCGCACCCTCGCGCTCGGCCGAGATATAGGCGCGCAGGCCCTGCTCCCAGGCGGGCAGAGGTTCCATCCCCAGCTCGCGCCAATTGCCGTTGTCCAGCACTGAGTAGCGCGGCCGTGGTGCTGCTGCCCCCCACTCGGCGGTGGTCGTGGGCTCCACCTTGGCGGCGATCCCTACCTCTTGGAGGATCGTCTCGGCGAAATGGAACCAGGTCGTGGAGCCGGCGTCGGTCAGGTGGTAGAGGCCGAATCTCTTCCCCTCCAGGAGCAGCCCCAAGGCAAGAGCCAGGTCACCGGTCCAGGTCGGGCACCCGAGCTGGTCAGCCACCACCCGGACTC
>PKXE01000149.1:18116-31740 GCA_003132265.1 Candidatus Dormiibacterota bacterium
GGTCGGGGGAGATCGGACTCGGCCCATGGCCGCGGGGGCTCGGAGGGCGCTTGGGTGAAAACGAAATCCGTACTAACGTGGCAGAGCGCGACTCCAGTGCGGGCACAGGCAATGGCCACGTTTTTGGCTCCGTCGCGGTTGACCGCGTAGGCCAGCTCGGGCTCAGCCTCCGCCTGGTCGACCTTGGTGTAGGCGGCGCAGTTGACGACCCGGTGATAGCCGCCCCTGCCGACCGCTGCCGTGACCGCCGCCGGGTCGGTGATATCGACGGCGCTGCGGTCCAGGGCGGTGATCTCATGGCCCGTGCGTCCGAGCGTACGAGTGACCTCCCGGCCCAGCTGGCCGCCCGCACCCAAGACCAGGATCCTCAAGCGGATCGCTCCCTCAGGAGGTGGGCGCTGAGCCGGCCAGCGGGCGGTAGTTGCGGCGGTAGAAGTCGAGGAATTCCCCGGATTTGATGGGTCCCCACCAGTCCCGGCGCTCTTCGTACCATCTGACGGTCCGGGCGATGCCGTCCCTAAAGCTGACCTCTGGCGTCCACCCGAGCCCCCTGGCCTTGGTGCTGTCGAGGGCGTAGCGCCGGTCGTGGCCAGGACGGTCCAGCACCGGCTGGATCAAGTTGTCGCTGCCGCCAGTGAGACGAAGCACGGCCTGGGCGACCATCATCCCGCTGATCGGTTCCTCGCCCCGGCCCAGGTTGTATGCCTCCCCCACCACTCCGTGGGCGAGCACGGCGGCGATGCCCCGGGCATGGTCATCCACGTGCAGATAGTCCCGGACGGCGCTGCCGTCACCGTAGACCGGGAGGGGCAACTGGTCCAGCGCCTGGGTTATAAAAAGGGGCACGATTTTCTCAGGATATTGGTAAGGGCCGTAGGTGTTCGACCCCCGCGTCACCAGCACCGGCAGGTCATAGGTGGCGTGGTAGGCGAAGCAGAGCAGGTCACCGCTCGCCTTGCTCGCGGAATAGGGCGAACGGGGCTGGACGAGGTCAGTCTCGTGCGAACGCTCGGGCGCCGCGACGTCGCCGTAAACCTCATCAGTGGAGACCTGCAGGAACCGGGAATGCCGAGCCTGACGGGCCGCCTCCAGCAGCTGGTGGGTCCCCAGGACATCGGTGCGAATGAACCCCCCGGGTTCCAGGATCGACCGGTCCACGTGGGTTTCCGCGGCAAAGTTGACGATGCAGTCCACCTCGTTCGCCAGCTTGCCGACCAGCTGAGCGTCGCAGATGTCGCCGTGGACAAACCGGTATCCGGGATGGGAATCGACCGGACTTAGATTGGCCAGGTTGCCGGCGTAGGTCAGCTTGTCGAGGACCGTGACCGAAAAGCCCTCGCCCTCACCTAAAAGCTGTCGCACGAACGCGGAGCCGATGAATCCGGCGCCGCCCGTCACCAACAGCCGGGGCGGAATCCCCTCGCCGACCGACGGCAGGGATGCGCGCTCAGCCACTCAGATGTTCTCGATCGACCAGTCGAAAGCGATCCGGGGGTCGTTCCAGGGGATCCGGCCCTCGTCCGGCTGCTGGGGATCGTAGGGCTCGGTCACGTAATAGCAGAGCAGCACGTCCTGGAGGTCGAGCCCCTGGTAGCCGTGGGCGACCAGAGGCGGAATCGCGATCATCTTGGGGGAGTTCTGGCCGGCGATGACCACCTGAGTCTTCCCCTTGGTTGGGGAGTCTGGCCGGAGGTCGACCAGGACCACCCGGGCGTTGCCCTTCACGATGTCCCAGTAGTCCCACTGGCGCCGATGCCAGTGAAAGGCCTTGATCAGCTCGGGCGGGTTGCCGCCCCTGGCGTAGGCCAGCGACCTTGACATCTGAGCAAAGCCCTGCTCCGGAAGGAACGGACGGCCCTCGTCATCCAGGTCGCCTCGCTTCAGCTGCTCCAGAAAGTAGCCCCGCTGATCGGCGTGTACCTGGAACGACTTGATCATGACCCCCTCGAGGGGACCCCGCCGCTCCAGGGGCGGCACCCTGCGCATGGCATCCAGGATCGATTCCATCTCCACGGTGGTGGCCTGCCACGCCATCAGCTCNNTGGCTCTTCTCGATCACGACGTCGCGCCCAATCAGTGAATCTTCGATCTTGCTCACGCCTCTGATGCTGGTGTTCTCCAACACTATCGAATGCTCGATCTCACTGCCCTCCACCAAGACATGGTGATAGAGGGCGGTGAACGGACCCACGAAGGAATCGATCACCTTGGTGTGGGCGCCGATGATTGCCGGCCCTCGGATTGTGCTCCCGATCACCTCGCTCCCCTCCTCCAAGATCACCTTGCCAAGGAGCTTGGAGTCCTCGCTGGCCTTCCCGTCGCGAAACTCCGGGAGCATCTCCAGGACGACCCGATTGCACTCTAAGAGATCGTCCATCTTGCCGGTGTCGATCCAGCGGCTGGTCACCACATGCGGGGTGACCCGGCGCCCATGATCGATCTCCCACTGGATGGCGTCGGTGATCTCCAGCTCTCCCCTGGCCGAGGGCTTGATCGCGTCCACCGCCTCCAGGATGCCCGTCTGGAACAGATAGACGCCCACCAACACCAGGTCAGAACGAGGTTTCTTCGGCTTCTCGGTCAGCCGCACCACCCGCTCCCCTTCCAGCTCAGCGACTCCGAAGCGCTCCGGATGGGGCATCTGCTTCAGCAGGATGAGCGCGTCGGGACGCTCCCGCCGGAACTGCTCGACGACGCCGGCGATGCCACCGGGGATGAAGTTGTCCCCCAGGTACATGACGAAGTCCGAACCGGCGAGGTAGTCCCGGGCGATCTGCACGGCGTGGGCCAAGCCCAGCGGTTGGAGCTGGGGGATGTACTCGACCCGAGCCCCAAACCGGGAACCATCACCGACCGCCTCGCGGATTTCACTGGCGGTGTCACCCACCACGATGCCGATCTCGGTGACCCCAGCTTCGACCAGCGCCTCCAGCCCATAGAACAAAACCGGCTTGTTGGCGATCGGGACCAGCTGCTTGGCGCCAGTGTGGGTGATGGGTCGCAGCCGCGTGCCCTTACCCCCGCTCAGCACCAGCCCCTTCACGGCGCTCAAGGCTATCAGTCTCCCGGACTGGCCCCCTCCACCCGCCGCCGCTCAGTAGGCGTGGCGATGGAAGAGGAGCCGCCAGGGGGTGAGCAGAAGGATCTTGAGGTCGAAGCTCAAAGACCAGTTCTCCACGTAGTAGATATCGTAGAAGATGCGCTCCTCCATGCTGCTGGCCTGGCGGAGGTCATTGACCTGGGCCCAACCGGTGCAGCCCGGCTTGACCTGGAGGCGCTCCCGATAGCGGGGCACCGAGTCCGCGAACTTCTGAGCGAAGAAGTGGCGCTCTGGGCGGGGGCCCACCAGGCTCATCTCCCCGATCAGGACATTCCAGAGCTGGGGTAGTTCATCGAGGCTGTAGCGCCTGACGAAACGGCCCACCGGGGTCCGTCGCTGGTCGCCGACCGCAGTCATCACCGGCCCGATCCCGCGTTCAGCGTCCTTGACCATGGAGCGCAGCTTCCAGACCTGGAACAGGCGCCCGTCCCGGCCCAGCCTCTCCTGACCGAAGAAGGGTGAGCCCGGGGAGCTGATCGAGATCGCCAGGGCGCAGACCGTCACCACCGGGAGGGCGATGATCGAGAGGACCAGCGTCGCGACCACGTCGAAGGCGCGCTTGACCAGGAGGTTGGCTCCCACCAGACGGTTGGGCCGCAGCCCGACCAGAGGCAGCCCAGCCACCTCCTCGGTGCTGGCAGCGCTGGTCATGATCTCCAGGACGTCAGGGACCACCTTGACCTCGACGCCCGCCGCCAGACACTCCCTGGCCAGCTCCAGCACGCGGTCGTGGCGGACTCCGCTCAGCGCCAGCAGCACCGTGTCGGCCCGCTCCCGGACCACGATCCGGGACAGACCAACCTCCAGGGCAAAGTGGGGCACCCCGAGGCCACCTTGGACAGAGCGAGCTTCGGGGTCGGTGCCGACCTTGCCCACCACCTGGTATCCGTACTCAGGGAACATCCGCAACCGACGCAGCAAGAGGTCCGCCACCGGGCCGGACCCCACCACCAGGGTCCGAATGCCGCCCCAGCCCGAACGCAGCAGGGCGCCCTGGGCCGCCCGGATCAGGGCTCGCTCGGCAACGAACAGCAGCAACGCCGCCACCGCGGCGTCGGCCAGCACCAGCCGCGAGTAGGGGAAACCCCGGTAGAGACCCTCCAGCGCCAGGGCCACGACGACGAAGAGCGCGACGGATCCGGCGGACCCCAGGATCTCGTCCACAAAGGACTGTCCCAGGCTGACCCGATAGCGCCCGGTAAAAGCGAAGGTGAGCACCCACAGGGCCGCCACCACCGGCACGGCCAGGACGTAGGCATGAAGGCTCGGGACCTGGTTGCCGGGGATCGGGACCCCGGACAGATAAAAGCGGTATTGGAAGCCGACGAGGGCACCCCCGGCGACCGCCAACGCATCCCCGACCACCCGCATCGCCATCACCGGCAGCAGCCGCCTCATCCGGTGCCGGGATGCCCTGGTCAGCTCCCGGGAACGGAGCAGCGGCTCCGAATCAGTCACCACCGTCATCCTCCACCACCGGCTGCAAGCGTCGGCCCAAGCTGGCACGGATCGTCCGCAGCTCGCCTGGGGAGATGCCGCCGGTGACGTAGAGCGCCCCCAGGTAGATGAGGCTGGCGAAGACTGCCACCAAGAAGATGTTCAGCTGGGATAGCAGCCCCATCACGCCCGCCATAAGGGCACCGGAAACCAGAATCGGCAAGAGCGGTCGCCCCCAGGGCAGCCGATACTCCAGCCGCCGCCGCACCATCCAGTACCCGGCTACCAGCAGGAACACCTCGGTGATCACGGTGGCCCAACTGCTGCCAAGATAGCCGGTCGCCCTCGGGAAGATCGGGATAAGGATGAAGTTGAGGGCCACATTGACGGCGATGCTCATGACCGAGAGGACCACGCTGTCCATCTGACGGTCCATCGCCCCCAGGCCGAATATGAAGGTGCTGTTGACGAACATGAAGACGATCGCCAGCGCCAGGATCTGCAGCGCCGGGGCGGACTGGGGGAAGACCCGGAGGGGGAGGGAGCTGAGGAAGGGTGCCGCCCCCAAGCCCAGGACCACGGCGAACGGCATCGCCAGCGAGGCCAGCAGCCGGCAGGTGGTGGTGTAGGCCTCGCGCATGGATGCCGTCGACTGGAGGTGAACCACCGAGAGGACGGGGAACACTGCGTTCATGATGGTCTGGGGCACGAAGGAGAGGCCGTCGAGAAATTTGTAGGCGGCCGTGTAGTAGCCGACCTCGCTGAGCGGCCGCAGGGCGCTCAGGATGACCACGTCGATCCGGAAGTACACGGTGTTGAGGAAGAACACCAAGGCGAACGGCACCGCCATCTTGAGCAGCCGCCGGGCCAGGATCGGATCGAAGTGGATGGTGGGCACGAAGTACCGCCGAGCGATGACCAGGTAGGCGTAGACACAGGTCACCGCGTAGCTGAGGGCGTAAACCCAGAGGTAGGCGGCGGCCCCCAAGCCCGCGTGGGCCACAAGCACGGTCCCCACCAGCAGGATGAGCGCCTCCGACATGGTGGCGATCGCCTCGTAGCGCATCTCGCCCGTCGCATAAAAAGTGCTGCGGAGCACGTTGGCGACACTGGTCGCCACTTGGAGCGCGAAGGCCGGCCAGACCAGGGCCAAGATGGCGGGCGACTTGAGGGCGGCCATGATCGCCAGGGTCAGGAGGCTGAGGGCGAAGAGAGGAATCTTGGTGGCCAGGACGGCCGCCAAGTAGGTCTTCATCTTGCCGTTGTCGCGGCTGGCCTCGCGCAGGTAAACGATCTGCAGTCCGAGATCGCCCACAATGCTCGACAGGGTGCTGAACACCACGATCAGGCTGAACTCGCCGTAGCGGGAGGCGCCCAGGTAATGCTGCTGGAACAAGAAGGCGACCAGCACCAAGAGCTTGGAGGCGGTCCGGGCGGCAAAGAGAATGGTGGTGTTGCGGACCGCCCGATGGGCGACGCTCACGGCCATCGCGTCAGGAGCTCGGCGGTTTGCGGCGGGGCAACTGCAGGTGCCGGGTGGCCGGGACCACCGCCACCATCACCAGCGCCGCCAGCAGCCACCACTCGGCCGCCAGATCGTTCTTCCAGTAGGGGCTGTCCAGCAGCCCGTGGACGATGATCGCCACCCAGGCGAGCGCCAGAGCCACCGCCCAGGGGTGGTCCCGGGGTCCGGCCCTCACCGCCGGGGCCAGGTAGCGGATCAGCTCCGCGAAGAAACCCAGCAGCGCCACGAAGCCGAGCACCCCCAGCTCCACCCAGAAGTCCAGCTCCAGCTGGTCGGGGTAGACGTGAGTCTGGGCGGAAGGATCGTGGATCTGGGCCCGGTAGGGACCGATGGTCGCCTGGTAGCCGCCCAGACCGGACCCGGTGAAGGGATGGTTCTCGATCAGGTTCACGGTGGCGTGCCAGAGATGGACCCTCGCGACCAGAGAGTTGGCCGGGTTGCTGGCGTTGAACTCGTTGGTGATCCGGTGCCGGATCGGCGGCAGGACGACGGCCACCACCAAGGCCGCTAGACAGCCGGCCAGCAACAGCTTGCGCCGCGGGTGCAGGGCCGCGGCCACGACCGCGATCACCACCAACACCAGCCAGGAGCCTCGGCTGAGGGTCAGGATGTCCCCCAGCCCGAGCAGTGCCAGGGCCGCCCAGTGCACGTTCCGGTGGCGGACCCCCCCGAAGAGGGCCAATCCCAGCGCCAGCCCCACCAAGGGGTCGAGGAAGATGCCCCCAAAGTTGTTGTTGGTCCAGAGCCAGGCGGGTGCCGGTGGCGAGAAGTTGAGATTGACGGTGCGACTTCCCAGCGCCTCGCCGAGGGCCACCACCTGGGACCCCGCGACGACCAGGCCGCCGACATACAAGCCGTAGACGACCCGCTCCCAGTCCCAGCTCGACCGCAACACGTTGACCGCCACAAAGAAGAGCACCATCGGCTCGACGATGTAGGCCTTCGCGATCCCCAGGGCCGCTTGATGGTCGGGGCTGGCGGCGATGCCGATGACCGTCGCGAGCAGGATCACCGCCATGATCACACTGAAGGGGGTGTCGAGGCGGGGCATCCGTCGCTGCAGGGAGCTCTCGACGATGAACGCCAGCACAGTGAGCCCCAGCACGACTTCCAGACCAGTGAAGGGCAACCGCCCGAACAGGAGGCCGCGCAGGACATAGGCTGGCAGTGCCGCGGCGGTGAGAAAGACGCCTATACGACTCCACCGCATCGGCGGGATTATAGGCTGGGCTCGATGGGCGCTCCCCCTGGCCGGCACCCTGCGCGCCAGTGCCAACTGCCCTCAGCCGAGGGGGGCGGTGGGTAGCAGACCGACCCTTTGGCGCACTTCGGCCATGGTGGCCCCCGCCACCTCCCGTGCCCTGGTGGCTCCCTTGGCCAGGATGGCGTCGATGTGGGTGGGGTCAGCCATCAGCTCCCGGTAGCGCTCCTGGATCGGGGTGAGGGTGGAGATGACTGCGTCGGCGATCTTGCCCTTCAACTTGCCGTAGCCGTCCCCGTCGAATTCCGACGCCAACTGTTCGGGCGTGCACGAGGTCAGGCCCCGGTAGATGTCCAGGAGGTTGGCCACCCCAGCCCCGGCGTGGGCGACATCGACAGCGGAGCCGCTGTCCGTTTTGGCCCGCATCAGCTTGGAGCGGATCCGCGCCGGGGGATCCAGGAGGGCAATCCGGCCCGTCTCCCCCTCCGCGCTCTTGCTCATCTTCGTCTCCGGGTCGTCGAGCGCCATCACCCGTCCCCCGGCCCCCATCCGGCCGATCCGGGGCTCCGGGATGACGAAGGTCGCTCCGAACAGGCGGTTGAAGCGAACCGCGATATTGCGGGTCAGCTCCAAATGCTGGCGCTGGTCTTCCCCAACGGGCACGAAGTTGGTGCGGTAGAGCAGGATGTCGGCCGCCATCAGGACCGGATAGGTGAAGAGCCCGGTACCGATCCGTTCGGCATCCTGCCGGTGGGCTTTGTCCTTGAACTGGGTCATCCGCTCAAGCCATCCCACCGGGGTGACGCAGCCCAAAATCCAGGCCAGATCGGTGTGCTCGTGGAGATGGGACTGGACCAGCAGGGTGGAGACCTCGGGGTCAATCCCGGAGGCGATGTAGAGAGCGGCCACCTGGCGAGTCTTGTCGGCAAGCTCCTGGGGGTCGTGGGGCTGGCTGAGGGCGTGCAGGTCAACAATGCAGAAGAAGTTTTGGAACTGGTGCTGCTCCAGCACCCAGGGACGCAGCGCTCCTAGCAGGTTCCCCAGGTGCAGGACCCCGGTGGGCTGCATTCCGCTGAAGACGACCGGGCGGTCCACCATCGCCGGAATTGTACTTTGGGCCTCCGGCCTAGTTCTTCTCGGTGACCCGGTATTCCAGATGGGAGCCGAAGAGCAGCCGGGTCTGCGCCTCCAGCGCGGGGATCACGCTGAGGACCATGAACACGACCGGATACGTCAGCGTCTGCAGGTCCACCAACCGGCGTCGCCACCAGGGCCATCCGGAAGGTCTGGGCTGCAGCCGGTTGTCCAGGACCGCCACCGCGAGGATGTTGAGCAAGGTGGTCATGAGGATGATGCTGGCGGTGGTCTCCAGGATCGCGCCCATGTTGGACAGGGCGTAGTCGTAATTGAACAGAGAGGGCAGCGTGCCGGAGATCAGGATCAGCATCGGCACCGTTGCCCAGCTGAGGTGGTTGAACACCAGCATCCGGAACCGCTCCATCCGAAGCCGGAGCGGGATCTCCGGGTGGGAGGTCATCCGGGACGCCACATAAGGGACGTCGGTCACCCCCCAGGCCCAACGCTTGATCTGGTTGTACTGGCTGACCAGGGTGGTGCCGTAGTCAGCGGCCCGGGGGGCGTCGCCGTACATGGGCAGGTAGGCGGGCAACACGTGCAGCCGTTCCCCGTACTTGAAGAACGCCTTCCAGAAGAACCTGGAGTCCTCGGGGATCACATCGTCATCCCAGTACCCCACCTCGGTGAGCATCTGCAGGGACATCGAGTAGGCGGAGAACATCACCAGCCGCTTGGGATGCTGGTGGAGGTAGAGCTGCCACTGGGTACCCAGGGTGGCCATGGATCGCACCGCCGACGGTACCTTCCAGAGGTTGTTGAGGAACATTGGCACCGGCTGCCAGATCGAGCTCAGGGGGTCCTCGGTGGTGCAGAACTGGTAGGTGGCATACGCCAGGTACTGGGGATGGACCCGGTAGTCGGAGTCGAGGTCGGTGACGATGACCTTGGTCGGGTCCAGGCCGAGGCTGTCGCAGGCCCGCCGGAGCACCGGGCCCCCGTAGGCCATGGCCGCCGACTTGCCCACCACGATCCCCGGGAGCAGGGGGTCTTTGATGTGCCAGAAAGCCTTGAAACTGCTGCCGAACTTCTCCTGGAGCCGCTCCACGTTGCGGCATCCTTGGAGATCAGTCTCCCTCGTGATGATGGCGCAGATCTTGTGGTCATTCGGGTAGTCGGAAGCCGCCAGCGCCGACACCGTGGCATGGAGCGTCTCGTAGCGTTCGGTGTAGGTCGGGATCAGAAAGGCGTGGGTGATCTCTCCGGGAGCCGGCTGCCCCCGGGTAATTTTCAGCTGAATAAGCCGCGCCGCCCAATCCACCGCCTGGCTTGCTTCCAGAAGCCGGATGCCTCGCAGCACGTAGCGGAAGGTGTGAACCAGCTTGACCAGCCAGTAGAGGTCCACCAGGACCGCGAACAGCCCCAGCAGCCACAGGTACTCGAAGTTGGTGAAGGTGATGAGGAAGCCGACGCCCAGCGGGGTGGCCAGGATCAGCCACACCGTGAGGCCGGGCGCCATCTCCCAGAGGCGCTGCTCGATCCGCTCCCGGCGGGCCGGCCGTCCGAGCCCTTCCCGTCGGTCCGGGGGGACATAGGTGGGCAGGATGCCGACCCGCGGGGTTGGTTGGTTCGAGGCTTCGACCGACAAGAGAGAGGTCACCGAAGGGAAATCCTAAGCTGCCGGCGACGTTCTTGACACGAAGTGTTCGCGGTCGACGCCTCCCGGCCGAGCTTGCTGTATCGTGCCGTCACGTGGGTCAGCGCACCGCCCTCATGGTCTTTTCCAGCCTCCGCCGAGCCGCTTCGCGGCCCTGGGTGAGGGTGGGGGTCACCCTCCTAGCGTTCATGGTCTTCGTCCACTCCGTGAACCTGGGTTCGGCGTTGAAGGCGTTCGGCGACCTCCACTGGCAGTGGGCGCTGCTCGCCCTGGCCCTCGCCGGCCTGTCGGTCTTGGCCAGCATCCTGGAATGGGGGGCGCTGGTGAGGGGTGCCGGCAAGATGTTGGGCTGGCGCTATCTGGGCGGCTGGTACATGAAAGGGCTCTTCATCAACCAGGTGCTCCCCGCCGGAGTCGGCAGTGACGCCGTCCGGGCGGTGCAGGTGGGCAAGGTCGCTGGTCACGGACCGGTGATCGCCTCGTTGGTGGGAAGCCGCATGGCCGGGACCCTCGGCATGGCCCTCTGGGGACTGCTGGGCGCGGTCGTCATGCACAACGTGTTTCGCGTTCCGGGGCTGATCGGGTTTGCCTGCTTCAGCGGGGTGATGCTGATCTGCTGGGCTTTGGCGCTGGGAGCGGAGCGGCTCTTCGCCAGAGTGCTCGGGAAGGACCCCGCCGAATTCGGCTGGAGGGTCCACCTGCAACGGATCGGCCCCTTCCTGCGCTCACTTGCCAATTACAAAGGCACCCCCGGAGCCCTCAGCTGCTCGATCGTCGCCGGTGGACTCGGCTGGGGCCTCAACCTCCTCTCCATGGAGGCGTTCAGCAAGGCACTCGGGTACACGATCTCCTGGGAGGTCTTTGCGCTAGCCCTGCCGGTGGCACTGTTGGTGACCTTCATCCCGATCTCGGCCAACGGCATTGGGATCCGTGAGGGGGTGTTGGTTTTCCTCCTGGTCCAGTTCCATGTCCCGCTGGGGATCGCCGCCGCGATGGCCATCTTCGTCGACTTCCAGCTCCTGCCCTTCGCCGCCCTGGGCGCGGGACTGCACGCCGCGGAGGTGACCCTCCGCCACATCCACGCCCAGCTGATCCGGGTGGGCAGCCTGGGACGCGGTTTCCGGCTGGCCCACGCTACCTTGCGCTGGGTGCTCGCCCCGGAGTTCGTGGGAGAGCTGACCGGACGCTGACGACTTCGCCGGGGTCCGCCTAGGTCCCCTCCGCCTGCGCCTCCGCCTCCAACAGTCGGCGCTTGCGGTCAGTGCCCCAGCGATAGCCTCCCTCCCCTCCCGCTGCCGGCACGACCCGGTGGCAGGGGATCAGCAGGGCCACCTGATTGGTGGCGCAGGCCCGGGCCACCGCCCGGGCAGCCGTCGGCCTGCCGAGCTCACCAGCTAGCTGGCCGTAGGTCTTGGTCCGACCGCGAGGGATCCTCTGGATGTGGCGCCAGACCAGCCACTGGAACATCGTTCCGTGCACGTCGAGCGGTAGCTCAGGTTGGCCGGACCGGCCCGCCGCGAGACTGAGCGCCGCCTGGCGCACCTCCCCGAGCCCGGCATCGTCGCGGGTGAGCTGTGCCCAGGGGAAATCCCCCCGCAGCTGGTCCTCCAACTCCAGCTCCCCCTCCCCCATCTTGACCGCGCACACCCCGCGGTTAGTTACCCCCACCAACAGCGGGCCCAGGAACGACTCGAAGACGCTGTAACGGATCTCCACCCCCGCTCCGCCCCCGCGAAATTGGGTGGGCGTCATCCCGAGCGCGGCCGGGACCACCTCGTAGAACGCCCGGCTGGAGCCGAACCCGGCGTCGTAGAGCGCTTCGGTGACCGAGGTGCCGGCCGTCAGAGCAGCACGCGCCCTTCGAGTCCGCAGCGCCCGCGCGTACTCGGTCGGGGAGACTCCGAAAGCTGTCTTGAACCGTCGCTGCAGCTGGCTGGGGCTGAGTCCCACCTGGGCCGCCAGGCCCTTCATGCCACCGCTTTCTGGGGAGCGGTCCAGCAACTCTCGAGTGTGCTCCACCGCCGACAGATTGGATCCGGGACCGTCAGGACGGCAGCGGCGACAGGCGCGGAAGCCAGCGGACCGCGCCGACTCAGCGTCGTCGAAGAAGCGCACCCGATCCCGGATCGGAGTCCGCGCCGGGCAACCAGGGCGGCAGTAGACGCCGGTGGAGGAAACTCCGAACACAAAATCGGCCTTGGCATCGCGGCCGACCACCGCCATCCACCGCGTGTCCGGGCTGCTGTCGGTGGTGGTCATTACTGGCACCTTACCCGGCTGCTCTATGCCCCGCCATCCGATTTCGGCGCCACATCCTCCACCGGGCCTAGCTCAAGGCGTCAGGCCCTCGGGTCGACGCTCGGCGCTGGCACCGACCTCGAGGACGGGAAGGTGCGCCGCCATAAGGTCACGAAGTGGCCGAGAGCAGTCACCGCCAGCACCGCTCCCAGGGCGATGTCGGTCTGCCAGGCGGGTCCCCCAGCGAGGACCAGCAGCGAGGAGACCCCGATCGTCACCGCGCTGGCCATGGTGTTGAACTTGCCAAAACTGGTCGCCACCATGGCGGGAGGGCGGCGGAGCCAGGGATAGAGCACGAGGAACCCGACGCCCGGCAATCCGTACCGGGCCAGCACCAGTACCGCCAACCACAGCGGTATGAACCCGACGATCAGGCACGCCACCGCACACAAAGAGAAGAAGGCCGTGTCCATGATCGGATCGATCGCCCGGCCCAGCACCGTGAGCGGCCCCGCTCGCCGGGCGATGAAGCCATCGGCCGAGTCAAGAGCCGCAATCGGAGCCGCGATGGCCAGGAACAGCACCCTGGCCAAACCCAGCGGCGGGAGTGCCGCGTAGAGCACCACTGGCAGGGATAGGTAGGCTCGAATGGCGGTAATCCCGTTGGGGACCCCGAAGCGATCTACCGGAGATTGGTCGGGATAGCGGCGCAGGAGTGAGATCCCAGCGAAGAGGCACGCCGTAGTGGCCACCCACCAGACCGCGCCCGCCAAGAGGCCCAGCCCGAGGCGGCCGCCGAGCGCGCCCGCGCTTGCCCCCGCCCCCAGGGTAAGAGCCAGCCCGAGGCCGCTCCACAGCGCCAGGGAAAGCCGCAGCGAGCGTGACCTCCGCCACCTGTCCGCCGCCCCCGTGAAGAGCCGGCCCATGGCCGCCACCGGCCCGATCGCCTCGGGCTCCGTGCCCGCCGCCGGTGGCCCCAGATCCGGCTCCACGGAATCGTTCGGCGTCTCCAGCACCCTTCAGAGACTAGGGCCAGCCGACCGGAAATGGATGGTGCGGTCTCAGATCGGTAGTCTTGACGATCGGCGCCGACCTTCTTGGTCCCGCGCCTTCGCCCTCGTAGCTCAGGGGATAGAGCAGCGATTTCCTAAACCGCGGGTCGGAGGTTCAAGTCCTTCCGGGGGCACCACAAATCGAGAGCATCCAAGTTCTCTTGCTGGATCGACAGCTTCAAGGTGAGGGGGGGGGCCAGGGGAAAGGTAACCTTCAATAGCACCATCCCTTATTTGAGGTTATGTGCTAACCTCAAATAAGTAGAGTCCATGTCAAAGGTTGTGAAGCGGAGCTGGCGGAGCGATATCGGGGGAACTGGCCTTTCTCGCAAGGATAGCC
>PKXE01000182.1:0-5148 GCA_003132265.1 Candidatus Dormiibacterota bacterium
AGTTGAGCAGGTTGGTGTTGTCACTGTACCCGAAGAACGCCTTCGGGTTGGCTCTGAAGAGGCCGGGGTCAAGGAGGGGCAGCACCGTGATCTGGTCGCTGCCCCCGATCGTCGCCATAACCGCCTTGATCTCTGGGTCATTAAAGGCAGCCATCAGGTCGGCTGCCCGGGCTTGGGCCGAGGCGCCCAGCTGCCTGGTGGTGGGGTATTCGACCGGTTCCAGTCCGACCTCCTCTCGCAGTCGCCTCATCGCGATCTCATGGACCTCAGGGAATCGGCCTGGCGCCGCGAATGAAGGCGACACCACAGCTACCCGGTCACCGGGGCTGAGCTTGGGCGGGCGGGTTAGTTCTGGGCGGGCCACCTGTTGATCTGAGCACAGATGAGTAGTTGGTGCAACTCAGGGGTCATCCAAGGTCTGGCCTGAGGTCACGGCCTTGGTCTCGACCGCAAAGGTGCCTGAGTCCCGTGTCGCCAACTGCCACGCTCAGCAGCAGATCGTACGGAAGCTCTTGGGGGCAGGCTCTTCGCCGACGTCGAGGTGCCGCTTCTAGGTCACTTAATTGTTCGCCTTTTCGAGGGCGGCGACTAGCGCTTCGACTTGAATCTNNCCTGCCAGGATGTCGGTGGTTCGCCAGATCCGTGAACCACTGACATCCTCGGGGATCCTACGGACTGAGCCAGCGACCTCCCCGCCGCTAGCTCCCGTTAGTCGTGGTTGTTCAGCCACTCCCCGACAACCGCCAGGTAGCGTTCCGGCTCCTCCCAAAAAGGCAGATGGGAGGACTGCTCAAAGATCACCTGCTGGCTACCCTCGATCCCCCGAAGAAGGGTCTCCTGGAGGGCCGGGGTGGCCTCATCGAAGCGCCCAGACGCCACCAGGGTCGGGACCTTGATCTGGCCGAGGCGATCCTCCGCGGACCAGTCCTTGATCGAACCGATGACGTGGAACTCGGAAGGCCCGTTCATCGTGTGGTAGACGGTGGGATCAACGTCGATCTGGGCCAGTCCCTCGCTGACGCCCTTAGGCCAGGGGTCGAGCCGGCAAAGATGGCGGTGATAGAAAACCTCGCAGGCGGCAGCGTACTCGGGATCGTCGGTCGTGTCCGCCTCCTCATGGCGACGCAGGGTCGCCTCCACCTCCGGAGGAAGGCCGGCTCGCAGCCGATTCGCCTCGGCTGCGAAGGCCGGGAACGACGCCGCCGAGTTCGAGATCACCAACGACCTCAGCCCCGGAGGTTGGGTGAGCGCGTGCTCCTGGGCCAGAAAGCCGCCCCAGGACTGGCCCAGAACGTGGTAGCGGCCAGCGATTCCGAGATGTTTCAGGAGGCTGGCCAGCTCCTCCACAAAGAGCTGGACTGTCCAGAAGTCCGCGCCCCGCGAGGGGAGATGGGTTGATTTGCCATTGCCCAGCTGGTCATAGAAGACGACGGCCCGGCCGCCGTCGGCGAGTTCCCTCAGCGGAAGCAGGTAGTCATGGGTGGCACCCGGGCCTCCGTGCAGCAGCACCAGCGGGGCCGGCCCATCTTGTGGGCCCGGACGCAATTCGCCCACCACCTGATACCAGGTCTCGAAATCCAAGAAAGGCGCGCGCCCTTCGCTGGTGAGAGGTGGCACAGGCGGAAGTCTACCGCGGACCGCCGAGTCGCCCGGTCGGGATCAGTTGACGGTGGGCTGCGCTGGCGGCGGGGGCACCACGTCGTGGACCCGGAAGTCCACCACTCGGGCTGGCTGGTCCGCGAGGGTGGCCACCACCCGGTACTCGCCGCCCGTGGGGAAGACCAGGTTCAAGGACAGCGCCAAGACGCTGCGCAGGTCGGCGCCGGTCGGTAGCCCAGGTGGCCTGGTCGAACTGAGCTGGGTGACCACGCCGGCGATCTGGGTACCGACCGAGTCCTCGACCGCCACGGAGAGTGGGTAGGGGCTACCGCTAGCGATCCAGGGCACCAGCACGGTGACCCCGACCCCCAGGTGGCTCACCACCGGCTGCCCGGGGTTGGTGGCCGCCGGCCGCCAGTGGTCGGTCCAGCCGCCTCCGGAGATGTAGAGCAGCCCGTTGACCGCCTCGACATGGTTGGCAAGGATCAGGTTCTCGATTCGGGGCACGTCCATGTCAGCCAAAGTCTGCACCAAATGATCCGACCGATTGGCGCTGGACCCGACTCAGCAGTTGGAGACCACCCCGAGGCGACGACCTGGCGATCAGTCGGCCGGCGCGGTGGCCGGCCTTGGCTGCCGCATCTCCTCCCGCAGCTGCTGCAGGCCGACGCTGCCCAAATCGAGGGCCTGGCGGTGAAACTCCTTGAGGCTGAACCGAGGGCCCCAGGAACGCCGGGCCTCCTCACGGACCTCCAACCAGACGCGCTCACCGAGCTTGTAGGAGATGGCCTGGGCGGGTACGCCGAGGTAGCGGTCCACCTCGCCGGTGCCGAACTCCACCGAGCGGCCGGAAGTCTTGACCATGAACTCAACCGCCAGCGCCCGGGACCAGATCTCGCCGGGGTGGAACAGCTGATCCGGCGGAAGTGCCAGCTGGAGGTGAAGACCGATGTCGACCACCACCCGGGCCGCCCGGAAGGCCTGGTTGGCCAGCATACCCAGGTAGTAGTCGGGGTTCTCCAGGTAGCCGAGCTCGCCCATGAGCCGCTCGGCGTAGAGGGCCCAACCCTCGGCGTGGCCGGAGATCACCCCCAGAAGCCCCTGGAAGGGGTTCAGCCGGTCCCCGAGCCAGCAGACCTGTCCCAGCTGCAGGTGGTGGCCGGGGACCCCCTCGTGATAGGCGGTCGAGATCTCGGTCCAGAGCGGAAAGTGGGTCCGGCCCAAGGAGGGGTACCAGGTACGCCCAGGCCGGCTGAAGTCCTCAGCCGGGGGCGTGTAGTACATGGCGGGGCTCCCCCCGGGGGGAGCGAGCATCGCCTCGACCCGCTGGACCGGTTCAGGGATGTCGAAGTGGACGCCATTGAGCGCCGCCATGGTCTGGTCCAGGAAGGACTGATTCCAGTCCCTAAAATTCGCTTCGCCCTCGATGGCCCGGTCGGGGTCGGTATCCAGCAGCCGGGTCACATCGGCGACACTACCCTCGGGCAGGATCCGCTTGGCGGTGCGGGCCATCTCATCCTCTATCCGACCCAGTTCCTCCCAGCCCCACTGATAGGTCTGGGCAGCGTCGATCTCGATCCCGTTGTAGACCCGGCAGTTCAGCTGGTAGAGCTCGGACCCGCATCCGTCCTGATCCCTCGCCTGAGCCAGGTAGCTCCCCTCCAGGTAGTCGGCGAACCGAAGATAGGCGTGGTCGGCGGCCTCGGAGGCCCGGCCGAGGCGGGAGCGAAGCTGTTGGCTGGCGCCGGAGAAGCCGGCCGCCAAGCCGCGGAAGAAGCCCGGGTTGGACTCCGTGCCCGCCCAAACGCGAGCCCGGGCAGCGGAGATCTCCGCCTGGTGGCGGGCGGAGACCACATTCCGGCTAACACCCAGCTCCAGCGTCTCCTGGATGCCGCTGAGACAGCTGGGAACCCGCTCCATCCGATCAGCGACCACCTCAAAGTCGTGGTCTTCGACCCTGGGCATCAGGTCGAAGACTCGGCTGGCGATCGTCATCGGTCCGAAGACGCTGAGTCCCCGCATCCAGTCGCCGGAGTCGTGGACGTCGACCTCGACCTGCAGACGGTCGTGCATCACCGCGGCGGCCAGCCGGTCCCGGGCCGTCTCCGGCGCGACCTCATCTACCTGCCGGAGAGTCGTCCGGGCCAGCTCCGCCCGAGCCGCCTCGCCCTGGGGCGAGTAGTCGGTCAGCTCGGAGTCGTGGCCGAGAGTGCCGCGGCTGGAGGCGGCGTTGGGTTCCAGTTCAGAGTTCTTTTCCAGGTAGTCGTGGGCGATCTGGTCGACGGTCGACATTCCCTCCCTCTCCTTCATCCTTGCGGGTGGACGATCCGGACAAAGCGACGCGGCGGAGGCGGGATCAGCGGAGGTTCTCGACCACGACCGCGATCCCCTGCCCCACCCCGATGCACATGGTGGCCAGGCCGAATTGGAGTTGCCGCCGCCTCAGCTCGTGGATGAGCGTGACCAGGATCCTACTCCCCGAACATCCGAGGGGATGGCCGAGCGCGATGGCCCCGCCGTTCGGGTTGACCCGCTCGTCCTCCCGGTCGAGACCCAGCTCCTGGAGCACCGCCAATGACTGGGCGGCGAAGGCCTCGTTCAACTCGATGAGGTTGATGTCAGCCAGGCTCAGGTGGGCGCGTTCCAGCGCCTTGCGGGTCGCCGGGACCGGCCCGATCCCCATCACCCGAGGCGGGACGCCGGCGACGGCCATGCTCCGGATCGCCACCATGGGCCGCAGGCCCTTGCTGGCGGCGAACTCGCTGGAGGTCAGCAACAGCGCCGCGGCCCCGTCGTTGAGGGAACTGGAGTTCCCGGCGGTCACGGTGCCGCCGGCGGCAAAGGCCGGCTTCAGCTGGGAAAGCTTCTCGATCGAGGAGTCGGTGCGCGGGCCCTCGTCGACGGCGACGATGCCCTTGCCGGTCTCAACCGGGATCAGCTCATCCGCGAAGGTGCCGCGTTCCTGAGCGGCCAGGGCCCTACGGTGGCTGGTGAAGGCGCATTGGTCCTGGGACGCGCGGTCGATGGCGAACATCTGGGCCACGTTCTCGGCGGTCTGGCCCATCGAATCGGTGCCGTAGAGGGCGTCCATCCGGGGATTGATGAAGCGCCAGCCCAGGGCGGTGTCCTGGAGCACGCGCTCCCCGCGAGCGTAGCCCCGATCCGGCTTGGCGGTCACCCAGGGCGCCCGGCTCATCGACTCGACCCCCCCTCCGATGATCGCCGAGCCGTCGCCGTGCCCGATCGCTCGGGCGGCCGCCATGACTGCCTCCAGGCCACTGCCGCAGAGGCGGTTGACCGTGCAGCCCCCCACCTCGGCCGGAAAGCCGGCCAGGAGCAGGGCCATCCGGGCCACGTTGCGATTGTCCTCGCCGGCCTGGTTGGCGCAGCCGAAATAGACTTCNNACCCGGTCCACCAGCGCTCGCAGGACCAGAGCGGCGAGGTCGTCCGGCCGCTCTGAGGCCAGCGCCCCACCGTAGCGGCCGATGGGGGTCCGGACTCCGTCAACGATCACCGCGTCGGCCATTCTCCGCCTCCTTGAATCCGGC
>PKXE01000182.1:5176-5320 GCA_003132265.1 Candidatus Dormiibacterota bacterium
GGCATCCGCGCCCCGGCGAGCCCCTTCCGGTCAGACGGAGAAGTCGTCGTAGAGAGAGCTCCGGCGCCGGTCCCCGGGCTGCACCATCTCGGTCACCCGGCGCGGGTGGATGCCGGCCGCCCCACCTCGCCACTCGCGCGGCGG
>PKXE01000008.1:0-395 GCA_003132265.1 Candidatus Dormiibacterota bacterium
GCTAGGTAGCCCAGAACCAACGCCGCGTCGGTGACGGTTGGCTCGATGCCCCCCAGGTTGTAGCAAGCCGGCCCTGGCCGAGCTTCGGCGGACTGCGGACCCACCTGTAAGAAGCCAAGAGCATCGACCCGCGCGATCGACCCACCCCCGGCGCCGATCTCGAGCAGGTCTATCGACGGGAGCTGGACCGGAAGACCGCTTCCCTTGGCGAACCGGTCCGACCGGCAGACTTCCTGACTCCCGCTACGGCTCGGTTGGCCGTTCAGAATAAGCGCTATCTTGGCCGTCGTTCCCCCGACGTCCAGAGCTACGGCGTCGAGGCCCTCTATACTCCGCGCCACGTGGGCCGCGGCAAAGACCCCAGCCACCGGACCTGACTCCAGCATACGCACCGG
>PKXE01000008.1:407-6302 GCA_003132265.1 Candidatus Dormiibacterota bacterium
AGCACAGTCGTACAGGCGCGCTCATACTCGCGCATCTCAGGGGAGACCTCACCAGAGATCGACACGGGCACGCCCTCGCCTAACCTTCTCCTGAGGTAGTCGGCTGCCGCCACCTCATGCTCCTTGTTGACGTANNCCAGTTCTCCGCGATTCCGTCGAGCTCAGCCTCAGAGAGCGGGAGGTATACAGTGCCGTCGGTGAGAATCCGTTCGGAGACCCCGCTACACGCAGATCGTTCCACGAGCGGCTCGACAGAGTCCAACCACAGATAATAGGTATCGTAGCGGCCCTCTCGGGCGAGATAGAGCAGGTCTTCAAACCCACGCGTGGTGAGCAATCCTACCCGGCCGCCACGGCGCAGCAGCACCGTATTCGAGGCCAAGGTGGTGGCATGGGCGACGACTCCGACTTCGTCGAGTCCGATCGACGCGGCCGAGCATAGTTGGGCTGTGGCCGCCAGTGCAGCATCTTCATGTTGCTGCGTGGTCAGGACCTTTGTAGTCCAAACTCTGCCGGTCCGCTCATCGAGCAGAACTCCATCGGTGAAGGTGCCGCCGATGTCAATCCCAAGCCGGTAGGTCTGGGTCATCCGCTGGTTGCACCTCCTAAACGCTGGTCGCGGAAGCAGGCAAAGGCAGGTCGCGACTCGATGGATGAGGACTGGGCGGCCCGGCGTCCGCAGGGTCAGTCCGCCGTGAGTATCTCAGCCCAGCCTCTTTCTATGATGAATCGGGCTGCTGACGGGGGTGCGAAGCAAGGCCACCGAGTCAAGTCAGCCGCGACTGACCATAAGGCGGATCCTAGGAGTAGGAGACGGCCGGGTCAAGCTCACGTCTTTAGCCAAAAGATCGACTGTGTCGATTCATCGGCTCGCTTTGGCCTAGGCGGCTACGGACTGTCCTTGTAGTGGGAGATGGAGATCGGTCGGAAAAACTGGGTACCAGAGGTGGTTCGCACCTGCCGCAGACGCACGGCCCTAGAGTGTCCCGCCAGGATCCGCGGACTGACTCACACAATCGTCGGCGCGGTGATATCCTTCGTCTTCGGGTTGGACGGCTACGACACGCGGGACAAGACCACTGCATCCAAACCGCCTGAGTCACTGAGCAAGAAAATTCTAAATCGTGATCGTGCGACCGACAGGCGCACCCTGGCGTTCAGCCTCGGTGGCGACTTGCGGGTCAGCCGGCTGGGCTACGGAAACCGCCAGCTCACCGGTCCCGGAATCTGGGGAGAGCCCTTGGACCGGGGCGAGGCGATGCGGGTGCTTCGGCGAGCGATCCAGCTGGGAGTCGAGTTCATCGACACGGCTGATGCTTATGGGCCCGACGTGGCAGAAGCGCTGACCGCAGAAGCTCTCCATCCATATCCAACCAACCTGGTTATCGGCACCAAGGCGGGCATGGTGCGGACCGGTCCAGGGGAGTGGCACCCTCTAGGACGGCCTGAATATCTCCGCCAGCAGTGCGAACTGAGCCTGCGCCGTCTCCGCCTGGAGAGGATTGACCTCTACCAACTCCACCGCATCGATCCCCTGGTGGCCGTCGAGGACCAGTTAGGGGTTCTATCCGATCTGCAGCAGGAGGGCAAGATCCGCCACATAGGACTCTCCGAAGTCAGCATTGAGGAGATCGAGGCTGCGCGTCGGCTGATAACTGTCGCCAGCGTACAGAATCGCTACAACGCGGTCGACAGGGTCGCCGATCCTGTTATCGATTACTGCGAACGGGAGGACATCGCGTTCATCCCCTGGTTCCCTCTCGCCAAGGGTGAGCTGAGCGACCCGGAGGGGGTCCTCGCCACTGTCGCTCTTCGCCTCGGCGCAACCCCGGCCCAGGTGGCGCTGGCCTGGCTGCTGGCGCGGTCGCCGGTCATCGTGCCGATCCCCGGGACTGCCTCCATCCGCCACCTTGAGGAAAACCTTGGCGCGAGAGCGCTGGCCCTCGCCCCCGAGGACCTTAGCCAACTGGAGGGTCTCGGTCGGTCGCCGTCCTGACGCGTGCCACCGGCCGTCTTGTCACGAGATTGGCGGTCGGCGTGCACTGGAAGACTAGGCAGGTGCGGGACGCTGGCCATCCCAGATAGCCGAAGGCGCGGCGACGCTGGCTCCTAGTCCAAATCCGTGACTGGGCACGCGGCGAAGAGGTCCGGGAACCAAGAACGTGGTTGAGAGGATGCCCCTAAGCGTACCTATCTGCCAGCATCATGCCAGCCGACTTCCCACCATCGACCGCGAGCACGGCTCCAGTGATGAAGCTGGCCTCACTACCCGCCAAAAACCGGACCGCTCCAGCGATCTCGGGGGGTGTGGCAAGCCGCCGCACTGGGCACATCGCGCGGGCCAGCCGCCGGCCGGAATCCTCTCCAACCGCGGCCCAGGATCCGTGGGTCATTGCTGTCTCTACCGGGCCCGGACAGACTGCATTTACCCTCAGCCCCTGGTCTGCGTATGCCAAGGCCAGCGACTTGGTGAGGTTGATCACGGCGGCCTTCGAGGCCGCGTAGCCCACGCTGCTCGCGACTCCGACCATCCCCGCGAGGGAAGCCAGGTTGACGATGGCACCTCGGGACTTGATCAGATAGGGCAGAGCCGCCCGACAGCAGAGCCAGGTCCCCTTCACATTCGTCGAAAAGAGCAGATCCCAATCCTCTTCACTGGGCCCGTCCAACCCTTCTCGGACGTTGACACCGCCGCTGTTGATCAAGATGTCAAGGGAACCGAACTCCTCCAGACAGCGGGCCACCAAACCCTCGATGTCCGCCGCCTTCCGGAGGTCAGCCTGGACGAAGACCACTTGCACTCCGGTCTGCCGCAGATCGGAGACTACATCCGCGCCGCGCTCCGCGGATCGACCCGAGATGACTAGCCGGGCTCCATCCGAGCCCAAAAGGCGCGCTGTCTCGCGGCCAATGCCACTGGTCCCTCCAGTGACGATCGCTACACGTCCGTCCAGTCCACGCAATTGCCCTCTCCCGTTCGACACTTCGTGCCCTCGCTGATCATCCGTTCCGCCTCCAGAGGCAAAGTCTGAAGAGCACAGTCCACTAGGTCGCCCTCGGGGCTCCCTCGCCACTTGCGGTGGCTACCATCGCCGGTCACATTCCAAAGGCAGATTGCACTGCTCACGAGCCTAGCCAGCGGGCACGTTCCCTATCCCAGACGGCCGGGCGTCCCGCAGCCCGCCCGCTATGGGGGACTAGATGAGGCCCGGTCCTCCTCTACGCAGGACCAGGCGGCCGACGCGGACTCCTCACTACCGCCTTGAGTGGACAGCTCTCCCGCGCTGCTGCCTTCAGCCGAGAACGCAGCAGCCACTTCAGTTGCCAACGGTTCTGGTAACGTGTTCCTCCAGATCGTCCCGGCCCTCACGACCAAACGAACCCTGCTTGGATCAGCAAGGAGTTCTGGTTCTGACACCGGATCGCCTTCAACCGCAATCAAGTCGGCCACCCAGCCGTCGGCTAGCTGTCCCACCACGCCGCGCAGCCTGAGGATGCCAGCGTTCTTGCCCGTGGCAGCCGTAATCGCCTCGAGGGGGCTGGTGACTCGAGCACGCACCGCCAGCTCCCGGGCTCGTCCCCGCTGCTCCGGTCCCACCTGATCGGAGCCTGAACCCACCGTCACCCCGGATGCGATCGCCATTTTTACCATTCGGCACATGGCGGGAAATGCCTCTGCGGCCTGCTCCGCAACCTCTGCACGCAGGCGCTCACGGATCGCGGGATCCTGGTATCGTTCCACGACCGACAGCGTNNCTGAGTTCATCGACGGTATCGGCGTCAACAAAGGTAGCGTGCTCAAAGCATTCGATACCCGCGAGCAAACCGAGGCGAATTGACTCGGAGTAGTGGGCGTGGGCCGTCACGTAGGTGTGTCGACTGTGTGCTACCTCGACCGCCGCGCGAAGTTCTTCCAACCCGAACTGAACGTCATCGGGTGCCTCGCCGTCGGACGAGAACCCACCGCTGATGGCAACCTTCAACTGGGTGGCGCCGTCTCGAAGCGCTGTGCGCGCTGCTACGCGCATTTGTGAGGCCCCCGCGACAAGCACTGAGGGCTGAACGAGTCCAGGCAAGCTTTCCCGCAAGGGGCCGTGGTCGAACACCGGACGCCAATCCGCGTGGCCCCCGTGCTGGCTGCGCATCGGACCCGATGGCAAGATCCGAGGTCCGCCGACCAACTCCCTCCGGATCGCAGCTACCAGCCCTCCATCGAGGCCGGCAACATCCCTAACCGTGGTGAAGCCCTCATCGAGCGCGATGCGGGCGTTCTCGAAGATCTGCGCGGCCACAACGGCTAAGGGGACGGCCGACCCGTGCGGCTGCACCACCGAGCCTAGATGGCTGTGAGCATCAATGAGCCCCGGCAGGATCGCGAATCCCTCCAAGCTGATCCCGCCCGAGCTGGCGGCGCCAGCTCCAACTGCAGCCGACCGGACGTCCGAGATCCTACCCCGCGAAACCGAAAGGTGGCCGCCAAACGGCTCCGCTCCCGAACCGTCGAAGATCCGGTAGCTTCCCAGCCTAACCACGGGACGCAAGCCGCCTCATGGAGCCCTGTCTACACCGGGATCTGTCGGCCCTCCGCCCACCCAGCGACGAGCGCCGTCTGACCACCACCGCTTCACGCCTGGACCGCTCGGATGCCTGCCTCCGCCATCAGGACCGAACGGGATCGGAGGCCCGGGAGAGAAAGGCGCCCATTACGCGCCGGGGCTCGCCGGAGGCGAACGCCGCAGCGTGCGCCAACTTCGCCTCCTGCGCCGCCTCGGGAAGGCGGGCGAGCAGGTCGCGCCGCAGCCAAGCCTTGTCCAAGCGCACCGCCAACCGGTCCTTCTTCGCCAAAACCTCGGCCAGGTTTTGCGCGGTATCAAAGAGCTGCTCCGGAGCCACCAACTGCGAGACGACTCCCCAGCCCAGCATCTCGTCCGCGGACAGGAGACGTCCGGTGAGCACGAGATCCGCGATCTGGCCGCGTCCCAACAGATTGGCGAGAGACCAGCTACCGGTCACGCAGGGAATCGCGTCATCGACCTCTGGCATGCCCGCGCGCGCGGTGGTCGACGCCACTCTGAGGTCGCATAGAAGGGCTACCTGGAATCCGGCCCCGACCGCAAAACCGTTAAGCGCCGCGATCGTGGGAGTCTCGAGATTCAGAATGGCCCGGTAGAGCACAGCCCATTCCTCCACCCAGCCCTGGGCATCCTCCCCGCTGAAGCTCTGAGCCTCGGACAGATCCTGCCCGGCACTGAATGCTCGCTCACCGTCACCCATCACAATGATGGCCCGCGTGTCCTCCGCAGCATCTAACTCCGACAGGACCGTTATTAATTGCTGCCGCATCGAGGCGGAGAACGCGTTCAACCGTGCTGGCGACTTGATGGTAACGAGGGTCACGTCGCCTGGAAGATATGTTCGCTCGATCGTGCCGACCGGAGGGATCAGCGGTGTGGACGGCTTAGCTGACGCGCTCACAACTGGCTGCTCCTTGGTACCTGCGGCATTCTACACAGCATATTACCACGTACAAGCCGGGTTGAGAGCAACTTTGTGGCGGTGACGGCCGGGGCGCAAGCATCAAGTGGAAATCCATTGCGTTACTTCGAATAGATGGCAGTTCGATTATCTGGCGCCCACGGCGGCGTCTGCATTAGTGGGCGTCGGATGTTCCATCCCACGAAGCGCCTACGTGAGCGAGTCGCCGTTCTGAGGTCCCGACACACGACGTGGGATCGCCGCACTTCGCCGTTCCAGAGGCCCGATGGCGTCCCGCGCCTCCCGGCCAGGGAACGGAAGTGCTACGGCCAGTCGGAGAGGAGGCTTGGTGGGCGGTAATGGGTCGATCCCTCCCGGTCCTGAACCCAGCCTGGTCCCAAGATCTTGGCCGAAGGGAAA
>PKXE01000106.1:0-878 GCA_003132265.1 Candidatus Dormiibacterota bacterium
GATGCGGCGGGCCAGTTCTGCTTCGGACTGGAGCTGGCCCGCCGGCTCAGGATGGGTCCGAGAGGAGCCGGCAACCACCGCCGCGCAGCCATCGCTGGTCCCCGTCAATTTCCACATGTCCCATATATTGACGGGGCCTTGCTAACCACTGCCCACCGCTCTGCCGAACTCTCGATGCCCAAAGGCGCCGATCTGGCCCCGGTCCACCGTGCCCTCGGCCACCTGAACGGCGCCGTCAATCTGGTCGGGCTCACCGACAACCACATGGGCCGTGCCCGCCTCTCTCCGCTGGCGGCCATCCCCGACTGCCTTGCCCTCGGGCTCCGGCCGGTCGTGCACCTCTCGTGCCGCGACCGCAATCAGCTGGGGCTGCACCAGCAGGTGGCCGGCGCCTCGGCGCTCGGTGCCGCCGGGGTGCTGGTGGTGCAGGGGGACCGCCGGGGCGGGCTCGCCGTCGACTCGGCGATGCGAACCACCGATGTTCTCCGGCTGGTCCCTGAGTGGGCGGCTCCCAACCGGCTCTTGCGGGGAGCGGTGGTCAACCCCTTCGCCGACCGCCGCCGCGAGCTCGCCCTGCTGGAACGCAAGGTCGCAGCTGGGGTCGACTTCATCCAGACCCAGATGGTGTTCGACCTTTCCCTCTTCGACGACTTCATCCGCGCCGCGGGGTCGATTCTCCCCCCGGAAGTCGGGATCTTCGCCAGCGTTGGGATCCTCCGGGCCGCCCGCAATCTGGAGTTCGTGAGGCGCTCGATCCCGAATTGCCCGGTTCCCGACTCTTTGGCGGCGCGGATCAACGAGGGTGAAGGGGTCCAGGTCGCCGCTGACCTGGCGGCCGAGATCGGAAGCCGACCCGGGCTTCGCCTGCACGTGATCCC
>PKXE01000106.1:911-7405 GCA_003132265.1 Candidatus Dormiibacterota bacterium
TTCGCCCATGCCACCGTGGACCAGATCGCTGACTACCTGGAACGCCTCTCCTCCTTCCCACCGCTCTCTAGAGCTGAGCCCGGGGACCTCGCCGCCGCGCTGCCCGAGGAGGCGCCTGCCCGGGGCGAGCCGATGGCCGAGATCCTCGGCGACGTCGATCGGCTGCTCCTGCCGGGGATCACCCACTGGGCCCATCCCCGCTTCTTCGCCTACTTCACCAGCTCCGGCTCGGCGGCGGGGATCCTGGGGGAGATGCTGACCGCTGGGCTCAACGTCAACGCCATGCTCTGGCGCACCTCGCCGGCCGCCACCGAGCTGGAGTGGGTGGTCTGCCGCTGGCTGCTGCGGATGATGGGACTTCCCGACAGCTTCGACGGGCACATCAACGACACCGCCTCCGCCTCGACCCTGGTGGCGCTGGCGGCGGCCCGGGAGGCCCTAGGCCAGGACATCCGCCAGCGCGGGCTGGCGGGACGGCCGGAGCTGCCTCAGATCCTGGTTTACGCCTCCGAGCAGGCGCACTCCTCGGTCGAGAAGGCGGTGATCACCCTGGGGCTCGGCCGAGACGGNNAGGGGACGGCTGCCGGCGGCGGTGGTGGCGACGGTCGGCACCACCGCCACCACCAGCATCGACCCGGTCCCGGAGATTGCGGCGCTGTGCCGCGAGTACCACCTCTGGCTCCACGTTGACGCCGCCTACGGCGGGGCCATGGCGGTGGTGCCCGAGTGGCGGGGGGTGTTGGCGGGGGCCGAGCTCGCAGATTCGCTGGTGGTCAATCCCCACAAGTGGCTCTTCACCCAGCTCGACTGCTCGGTGCTCTACACCAGTCGCCCCGAGCTCCTGAAGCGGGCCTTCTCCCTGGTCCCCGACTACCTCGCCACTCCAGAGGCCGGCCGCGAGAGCGGCTTCGGGGCCCGCAACCTGATGGACTACGGGGTCTCCCTGGGCCGGAGGATGCGGGCCCTCAAGCTCTGGTTCGTGCTCCGCCACTACGGCAGCGAGGGGCTGGCTGAGCGGATCCGCCAGCATGTCCGGATGGCCCACTGGTTGCGGGGCCGGATCAGGATCACCCCAGGCTGGGAGCTGAGCGCCCCCGTCCCGATGGCGACGGTCTGCTTCCGCCACCTGCCGGCGGGAGTCCGGGACGAGGCCCAGCTCGCGGCCCACAACCGCGAGATCATGGCGAGAGTGAACCAGGGTGGTGAGGCGTTCATCTCCCATGCGGTCCTGGGTGAGCGCCTGGTGCTGCGGGCGGCGGTGGGCAACATCCGGACTCGCCCCGAGGACGTCGCCGCCCTCTGGGGAGCGCTGCAGTGGGCGGCCGGGCTCCTACCCTAGGCCCCCCCCCGGCCGCTCAGGCCTGAAAGAGGCCGTCCAGCCGGCGGTAGCGCTCCCGACGACGAACTGGGCCGACTCCCTCGGCCACCAGTTGCTCCAGCTTCGCGACCAGACGGGGGCGGAGCAGGGCGGCGGTACCGTCCCAGTCGGTGTGGGCGCCGCCCGGCGGTTCGGGCACGATCTCGTCCGCGATCCCCCACTTCAAGAGATTGCTGACTTCCAGATGGAGCGCGGCCGCCGCGCTCTGCTTGCGGCCGGCGTCCCGGAACAGGATCGCCGCCGCCGCCTCGGGGGAGGCCACCGAGAGGAAGGCGTGCTCCAGCACCAGCACCGAGTCAGCCAGCAGGGTGGCGAGAGCGCCGCCGCTGCCGCCTTCCCCGATCACCACGGCCAGGTAGGGGGTAGGTAGCGCCAACTGGGCCTCCAGGGTCTGGGCGATCGCCCAGGCCTGTCCCCGCTCCTCCGCCGCCACTCCGGGGTAGGCACCGGGGGTGTCAATGAAGCTGATCACCGGTAGCTGGAGCCGGCCCGCCAGGGCGAAAAGCCGCTGAGCCTTCCGATAGCCCTCCGGGTGGGCCATCCCGAAGTTGCGCCGACCGCGCTCTTCCAGAGTGCGCCCTTTCTGGTTGGCGACCACTGCCAGCCGCCGGCCTTCGAGCTTGGCGAGCCCGATCACGACTGCCGCGTCGTCGCCCCCCTGCCGGTCTCCGTGGAGTTCGATGAAATCGTCGAGGCAGCGCGCGATCAGGTCCAGGGAGTAGGGCCGGTCGGGGTGGCGCGCACCCTCGACCTGGGCCCAGGCCGAGGCCATCTCCTGGGCGGTGGCGCTGCCGTCTCCTTCAACGCCGGTCATGCGGCGGACTGTTCGATGTCTCCCGCTGGAGCTGACAGCACCCTGAGCAGCTGGGTCAGCACCGGGCGTAGTTCGCGCCGGTCCACGACCTGGTCGATCAGCCCCCTCGCGTGATGGAACTCGCTGGTCTGGAAGCCGGCGGGCAGCTGCTCATAGGTCGCCTGGGTGATGACCCTGGCCCCAGTGAACCCGATCATCGCCTTGGGCTCGGCCAGGATGACGTCGCCCAAGGCGGCGAAGCTGGCAATGCTGCCGCCCATGGTGGGGTCGGCCAGGACCGAGATGAAGGGGAGGTGGCGTTCCGCCAAGCCGTGGAGGGCGGCGACGGTCTTGGCCATCTGCATCAGGGAGAAGACCCCCTCCTGCATCCGGGCGCCGCCTGAGGAGGTGACGCAGACAAACGGCATCCTCGCCTCGGCGCTGGCCTCAATGGCGCGGGCTAGCCGTTCCCCTACCGCGGTGGAGAGGCTGCCACCGAGAAATCCGAAGTCGAAGGCGGCCAGGCCGACCGGGATCGCGCCGATCTGGGCCGCGCCGCTGAGGATCGCGTCCGGCAAATGCTGGCGGATCCTCGCCTCGTCCAACCGGTCGACGTAGGCCCTCGTGTCGAAGAAGCCCAGCCGATCGCTGCCCTCCAGCCCGACGTCCCAAACCTTGAAGGTGCCGGGGTCGGCGAGCTGGCGGATGCGCTCGTGGGCGCTGATTCGGGCATGGGCACCGCAGGCGAGGCAGACGTAGAGATTCGCCGCCGCCTCTCCCGCCGATTGGCTGGAGCTGCAGACCGCGCAGACGACCGCCCCGCTCTTCTCGGCCGCTACGGCCTTAGGCGGGGAGTAGGTGGGGCTCGCCGACATCCTTTCCTCCGTCACGAGCTCAGCGCTCGAGGCGCCGCCAACCAGCACGGCTCCGACGTCACCACTGACTCAAGCAAAGTCCCAGAGCACCCCTCAAGGTTACGGTCCGGGCCAGAAATGGAGCTCAGGCCGTAACCAGCGGGGCGGTCTTGGCCTTGAATGCGTGTGGGGTCGCCCTGGTTCGGAGAGGCTGGCGCAAGCGGTGGCAACGGACGTCGCCCCGCTCCGCCGGGTTGCCGGGTGGTTGGGATCGGGAGTGCCGTGCCCGGTCAGCGGGTCTCCAATTCTGAGATCGAAACCTTCCTCGACACCTCCGACGAGTGGATCCAGTCCCGGACCGGCATCCGTGAGCGGCGGGTGGCTGAGCCCGAGCTCACCCTCTTGGAACTCGCCGCTCGGGCAGCGCGGGCGGCCCTAACCGCCGCGGGCGTGGACCCGGCCGCGGTCGACACCGTCATCTGCTCCAGCAGCTCCCCGGACGCCACCTTCCCCTCGTTGGCCTGCCGGCTGCAGGCGGAGCTCGGCTGCCCGCACGGACCGGCCTTCGATGTCCAGGCAGCCTGCTCCGGGGCGCTCTACGGGATGGTGCTGGCCCAGTCCATGATCCAGAGCGGGCTCAGCCGGACCGTGCTGGTGGTGGCCGCTGAGATCTTCAGCCGGCTGCTGGACTGGAGCGATCGTTCCACGGCCGTGCTCTTCGGAGATGGCGCGGGGGCCTTCCTCGTCGGAGGCCACGACCAGAAGGGTGCCGAGATCGTCGCGATTGACCTGGGCGCAGACGGAGGGGGAGCCTGGGCCCTGGACACCGTCCGCTACCGCCCGTCCGAGGAGGCACCCTCCACCCCCCTTCCCGAGTACGCCTCGTCGGCCCGAGCCCTGGATCGGGTCGTCCACATGGACGGCCGGGAGGTCTTCCGATTCAGCACCAAGATCCTGGAGCAGATAGTGGTCCGGCTGGCGGGCGCGGCCGGGATCGAGCCGAACGAGATCGCTCTCATCGTTCCCCACCAGGCCAACTCCCGGATCCTGGCCACCGCCGCCGGTCGGCTGGGAGTGCCGTTCGAGCGTTTCGCCTGCAATGTCGAGCGACTCGGCAACACCTCCTCAGCCTCGATCCCGCTGGCGCTTGCCGAAGCTGATCGCTTGGGTCGGTGCCACGACGGCGAACTGGTCTGTTTGGTAGCCTTCGGAGGCGGGCTGACCTGGTGCGGAGTGCTCCTCCGCTGGCAGCCCACCGCGGTGGGCATCGACGACCCCGGCGATCTCGATACTAATCTGGGGATCGCGGGGCGGGAACAGCTGCCCTCCCAGGATCACAAGGAGGTCTCCGCGTGAGCACACCGACGCCTTCCGACCGACGCCGCGTGGTGGTGACGGGCATGGGCGCGGTGACCCCTCTGGCGGTGGGTGTGGGACCGACCTGGGACGGGCTGCTGGCCGGGCGCAACGGCATCGCTCGGATCCAGGGATTCGACCCTGAGCCCTACGCGTCCCAGATGGCGGGCGAGGTTCGGGACTTCGACCCGGTCGACTTCATCGACCGCAAGCAGGCCAACCGGACGGCCCGGTTCACCCAGTTTGCCCTGGCCGCGAGCCTGGAGGCGATGGACCAGTCCGGCCTCACCATTGACGACTCGAACCGGTTCGAGGTAGGGGTCATCGTCGGCTCGGGGATCGGCGGCCTCAAGGTCACCGAGGAGGCCAGCTACACCTTGAGGGACCGCGGGCCTCGGCGGCTCAGCCCCTTCACGGTGCCGATGATCCTGGCCGACATCGCGGCTGGCGAGATCGCGATGAAGCTCCAGGCCTGCGGCCCCAACTTCGCACTGATCTCCGCCTGCGCCACCGGGGCCCACGCCATCGGCGAGGCGACCGAGATGATCCGCCGGGGTGATGCCAGCGCCTGCGTCGCCGGTGCCAGCGAGGCCGCGGTCACTCCCCTGGCGGTCGGAGCATTCGCCGCCATGCGAGCCCTCTCCCAGCGCAACGACGACCCCGAGCATGCCAGTCGTCCCTTCGACAAGGGCCGCGATGGCTTCGTGGTCGCCGAATCGTGCGGGATCATGATCCTGGAGGACCTGGAGCACGCGCGCCGCCGGGGGGCATCCATTTTCGCCGAGGTGGTCGGGTACGGCGCGACCGCTGACGCCTATCACGTGACGGCGCCTGAACCCAGTGGCCGGGGAGCCACGCGGGCCATGACCAGGGCGCTGGAGAAGGCCGGCGCTGGGCCCGAGGACGTCGACTACATCAACGCCCATGGCACCTCGACTGAGCTCAACGATGCGGCGGAGACCTTGGCCATCAAGCAGGCGCTGGGTGAGGACCGGGCCCGGCAGATCCCGATCTCCTCTACCAAGTCGATGACCGGGCACAGCCTGGGCGGCGCCGGGGCCATCGAATCGATCTTCTCGGTGATGGCCATCGTGGACGGCCGGGTACCCCCGACCATCAACTATCAGGATCCAGATCCTGACTGCGACCTGGACTACGTCACCGAGGGTGCTCGGCGCGTGGACCCAGAGCTGGTGCTCAACAACTCCTTCGGCTTCGGCGGCCACAACGCCTGCCTCGCCTTCCGACGCTTCTCCGACTGAATTAGGGTTTCGCCGAGCGCGCTGGTCGCGGCCTGGAGCAGGAGGCGCCGGGCCGGCCTTGGCTGGCGTCACAGCGCGGAGATTGACCGGCGGGGGGCCGGGAGCGACCACGGCTCACCCGGCCGGAGTGTGAACTTGGCGACTGCTCTTGGCTGTTCGGGAGCTGGGCGGGGATATCCTCGCTGGGTGCGCTCGCCCCCTTTCCCTGGCCGCGCCATCCAGCTCGGCGCGGCGCTCACAGCCCTCGGCCTGCTGCTGGCGAGCTGCGGCGGTCAGGGGCCGGCGCTTGCCCCATCCCCGAGCCCCTCGCCACCGCCGTCTCCCAGCACGCCGCTCTGCTCCACCCAGATGGTGCTGGCCACCTGGCCGGTCGACCGGCTGGCGGAGCAGGTGGTGGCGATACCGGTCCCGGAGACCGATCTGAGCGCGGTCGCGGCGGAGGTCTCCCAGGGGGTGGGCGGACTGCTCTTGTTCGGCAGCTCGGCCCCCGCAGACCTGGGCTCAGAGCTGGCCAGCCTGGAGGCGGGGGCGGCTGGCGGTATCTCGCCCCTGGTGATGACCGACGAGGAGGGGGGAGGCGTGCAGCGGATGGCCAACCTGGTTGGGTCTCTTCCCTGGGCCCGCGAGATGGGAAGCACCATGACCCCCACCGAGATCCAGGACCTGGCGGAGTCCGCTGGCCGGGCGATGCTGCAGCAGGGAGTGACCATGGACCTGGCTCCGGTCCTAGATGTCGATGGCGGGGATGGGCCGAATGCCGCTGACCCTGACGGCTGGCGATCGTTCAGCCCGGATCCGCTGGTCGCCACCAGCGATGGGTTGGCCTTTGCGGAGGGACTCGCGGCCGCCGG
>PKXE01000106.1:7439-7639 GCA_003132265.1 Candidatus Dormiibacterota bacterium
GGGTTGCCGGCAGTGATGGTGGCCAACGCCACGGTGCCGGGACTGACCAGCGGTCCCGCCAGCCTGTCCTCTGCGGCAATCGAGGGACTGCTGGTGGGACAACTCCACTTCCGAGGGCTGATCCTCACCGACTCCCTGAGCGCTCTGGCGATCGCGGATCTGGGCCTCGACGTGGCCCAGGCGACGGTCGACGCGATCAC
>PKXE01000168.1:0-13440 GCA_003132265.1 Candidatus Dormiibacterota bacterium
GTCGTGGACGTGTCGGTAGAAGGCATCGAGACCGGACCGCTGATCGAGGTGGAGTCAGGTGGTGAGCGGCCGCGACCGCAGGCGCCTGAACGCCACCGCCAGCTCTGCCGCCCAGGGCCAGCGGGCATCGAGCCGCCGGGTGGTCCGCCAGCTGTTGCGCGCCAGCCGTCCGGCCACGTGGAGCANNCCATCTGCACCAGCAAGAGCCAGACCGGGTTGGCCTGGAAGCTGGCGCAGGGTCCCCCGCCCTAGGGTTTCGTTGGGCACCTCGTTGGGATGATGATCGCGTCAACCAGGAGGTGACCAGATGAACAAGAGAACGCTGAGCGTCGACGAACGGGGATGCAACTCGGCGAAAGAAAACCCCCTGGCGGATCTCAAATTGGGATGAAACACCACAATTTGACACGGTCTGATAGGGGGCCGACTAGGACTTTGGATCCCCCATTCGGAGGTTCGAATCCTCCCCCCCAGCCAGCCGGCAGCGTCCATCTCGGGATCCGTGAGCGGCGGCTTTAGCCTCGGAAGACCTGCATCGCCTCTTCCAGGTAGGCGTCTCCCTCGCCGCCATTTTAAGCTTACCCACATGCTCGGTCCTGGTCCGGTTGAGCTGGTGGGGCCGGCGCTGATCGCCGACCTGCTGTTCTGGGAGATCATGTACGACCGCCGGAAGCGGGCATGAGACGCCTCGCCTCAGCCATCGTGGTCGGGGTCGTGGTGGGCCTGGTCGGCTACTGGATCGGAGCCCAGCTGGACACTGCCAACAACGGGGACGCTGCCATCCTGCTCGGCTACCTGTCCGGGGCGGCTGGCTTCTTGATCACCCTGGGTTTCGCCGACGGCGTGCTCTTGCGGCTTCGAGGTCGGCGCAGCGCCACCAATGTCAATCGGACTGAGGGCAAGGGCTGGACTGAGTACTTCGGCATCTCCCTGGACCACAAGGTGGTAGGGATGCAATTCGCCGTGGGAATTGTGCTCATCGCCGTGGTCCTGGTCCTAGTCCGGATTCTGTAGTTTCTGCTGGGGCTCCACCATAGGCGGCTCCTCAGAGAACCCGGCCTACGGTAGCGGTGGGCGTGGGGGGAGCTGCCGCGCTGNNACCGCCTCTGCCCCGATCTGATCTCAAAATGGGAGTGCCGGGGGTGGGAGTCGAACCCACACGTCCGTTGGGACTGCGGTTTTTAAGACCGCTGCGGCTACCATTACGCCACCCCGGCGCCGGCTACGGATCGACCCGTGTGGTCGGCAGAGTAGCGCACCGCAGACAAGTTCCGGAACCGCGGCGGAGTCCTGATCGAGAACCCGACGGACGCGGCCCGCTACTCGTACCAGCCGCTGACTGGCAAGTGTGGGATACGCTCAAGTTGCCAACCGCGACCCGCCTTAGGGATGCCCTTTTCTTGAACTTTCTCTTCCTGCTCACCGCCGGTCCCCGCAGTGAGGCTCTGCACACGGTCAGTGCGCTGGCGCGGGCAGCCGGTGAGGCGGGGCACGGAGCCGAGGTCTTTCTAGCCGGCGACGGCGTCGCCCATGCCGGGAGCCTGGCAGGAGTGGTGCCGGTCACACTTTGCGAGGCGGACCTGCGCTGGCGTCAGTCCCAGCCGGTGGAGATCCCCGGGGTGACCAGGGGCAGTCTGCGCGATCTGGCTCGCCAGTGCCGCGAGGCCGACCGGGTCCTGGTGTTCCGCTGAGCTCCGGTGAGATCGGCGAGGTAGTCGTCCTGGCCAGGGGAGAGCTCTCCCGCGAGGATGCTGCCTTGGCGGTGCGGGTCGCCCTCGCGCTGCCGTTGGGGGGGCTTACGGTTCGACTGGTACTGGTCGATTCGGCGAGTGTCTTGGGCCTGGCCGAGGTGCCCGATCTCAGCCCGTGGAGCGGCGGGTTGGCCCGCGAGCTGGAAGCACTCCTCGAGGAGGAGGAGGCCCCGGTGCTAGTGGAGATGGAATCGCTGGAGGCTTTGGGCCTGGCAGATCGGACGCTCCGTCCCGGGGTCGAGGTAGCTTCCCGGGCTGAGGTGGCCGCGGTGTGCTCCGCGGCGAGCAAGTGTCTTGTCCTCTGATTCTTTGGTGGAGCTTCACCTCGTCAGCCGGCTCGCTGACCGTCGGGTCTGGGACCTCTGCCGGGCTCGATCGGCAGAGGGCGCCACGGTTGAGGTCGTGCTGATGCATGACGCCGTGCTGGAGACCGAGACCAGCATCGCCGAAACCCTCGGCGACCAAGACGGACCTAAGGTTGCGGTTATGGCCTGCGCTGAGGACGCGAGAAGGAGGCAGGTGGAGGAGAGATGGGCGCTGATCGACTATGCCGGGATCATCGACCGCTGCGCGGCGGCCGAAAAGGTCACCAGCTGGTGAAGGCTTAGTCCATGACGTCGGCTCTCCAGGTCTTCGACGCCGCGGCGGTCGAGCGCTATAGCCGCCAGTTGCTTCTGCGTGAGGTGGGCGAGGCGGGACAGCTCCGACTGGCTCAGTCGTGCGCGGTGGTCGTAGGGTGCGGTGGGCTCGGCGTTCCAGCCGCGCTCTACCTGGGGGCGGCCGGGATGGGCCGGCTGATCCTGGTCGACCCCGACACAGTCGCTCTGGACAACCTCAACCGGCAGGTCGCCTACCGGACCGACGAGGTGGGGCAGCCCAAGGCGGCCTTGCTGGCGGAGCGGATCAGCGAGCTGAACCCCACCATCGAGGTGGTGGCGCACCGAGACTCGGTGACCGAAGCTTCGGTTGGGCACCTGCTGACCGGTGCGGACGTCGTGTTGGAGTGCTCCGATGACCCGGTCACGAAATTCCTGGTCAACGATTTCTGTGTTCTCGAGGGCATTGCGCTGGTGGTCGGGGGTGCCGTCGGGCTGGCCGGCCAGGTGGTCGCGGTGCCCTCGGGGGGCGCCTGCTACCGCTGCCTCTTCGGGGGACCGCCCGCCCACCCGGGCCAGTCGTGCCGCGAGGCGGGGGTGCTGGGGCCGCTGGTCGGGATCATTGGAGCGCTGCAGGCGCTGGAGGCGATCAAGTTGATCTGTGGCATGGGCCAAGAGCCGGGCGGCCGGCTGCTCGACTTTGACGCCGCGGCGGTTCGGTGGCGGGAGGTTCGCTTCCCGCGCGACCCCAGCTGCGGCGTCCATGGGGAGGGCGCTAGCAGGCAACGGCCATAATTGACCCATGGCAGTTGCAACCGAAAGGCTGCTGGCGGAGGAGATCCAGGACCTGCGGCGTGATCGCAAGGCNNCTGGGTCTCTCCCGGAAGGCGGCCGAGACCGACGCCGAGGTGATCGTCTTCTGCGGGGTTCACTTCATGGCCGAGACCGCGGCCGTCCTGGCCGAGGGTCGGATGGTGCTGCTCCCAGACCTTCGCGCGGGCTGCTCCTTGGCCGCCAGCATCACCGCCGACGAACTCCGGGCCTGGAAGGCGGAGCATCCCGGCGCGGTGGTAGTCAGCTATGTCAACACCAGCGCGGCAGTGAAGGCGGAGTCCGATTACTGTTGCACCTCCAGCAACGCTGTCGAAATCGTCCAGCGGATTCCCCTGGACCAAGAGATCCTCTTCTGCCCGGACCTGTTTCTGGGCTCGCACATCGAGCGGGTAACTGGCCGAAAGATGCACGTCTGGCTGGGTGAATGCCACGTCCACGCCGGCATCCGCGGCTCCCAGTTGGAGGCCCAGCGGCTCGCCCACCCCGGTGCCGAGGTGCTGATACATCCTGAGTGCGGGTGCACCACCTCGGCCCTGTACGAGGCGGGTCGGGGAGAGTTCACCGGGGCCACCATCGTCACCAGTACCGAGGGCATGGTTCGCCATGCGCAGAGTTCTGAGGCTGACACCTTCATTGTCGCCACTGAGGTCGGCGTGATGCATCGGATGCGCCAGCTGGCTCCGGAGAAGACCTTTCTGGCCGCCAACCCCGACGCGATCTGTCCCTACATGAAGATGATCACCTTGGAGAAAGTGCGGGATTCGCTGCGCGACCTGAAGCACCAGATCACGGTTCCGCCCGAGGTTGCGGCGCAGGCGCGACTGGCCATCGAGCGGATGGTTGAGGTCTCGGGCTGATGGACGAGGGGGGGGCCATCGGCATCTTCGGGGGTTCCGGTCTCTACCAGCTGCTGGAGGGAGCCCGCGAAGTCAAGGTGGCGACCCCGTTCGGTCCGCCTAGCGACAGCATCTGGCTGGGTGAGATGGGGGGGCGCCGGGTCGCCTTCATGCCCCGGCACGGAAGGGAGCACAGCATCCCACCCCAGCGGATCAATTTCCGGGCCAACCTCTACGCTATGCACCAGGCCAAGGTGGAGCGCATCCTGGCCCCCTGCGCGGTGGGCTCGCTCCGAGCCGAGATCGCGCCGGGGCATGTGGTGATCCCGGACCAGTTCGTGGACCGCACCTGGGGGCGCGCCGACACCTACTGGGAGGGCCCCCAGGTCCAGCACGTCAGCGCCGCGGATCCCTACTGCCCCGAGCTGGGAGCTCAGGCGGCGGCGGCTGCCTCTCGGCAGGGGGCGACGGTGCATCAGGGCGAGACTCTGGTCGTGATCCAGGGTCCTCGCTTCAGCACCCGGGCAGAGTCGCGCTGGTTCTCCGGGCAGGGATGGGGGGTGATCGGCATGACCGGGTACCCCGAGGCGATCCTGGCCCGAGAGCTCGGCATCTGTTACTGCGCCATCGCCCTGGTGACCGATTACGACGCCGGGCTGGAGGGCTCGGCCGATATCGCTCCGGTAACCCACGAGGAGGTCCTGAAGGTCTTCGCCGCCAACATTGGCCGGGTGCGCCAGATCCTGTTTGACGTGGTCAAGCAGCTGCCCGGCCAGGCTGGCTGCAGCTGCGCTGCGACGCAGCCCTTGCCTCAGTTGGCCTCCTCTTGAGCGGGGGGAACGCCCTCCCCGCCACCGACCCGCTCCCGCGCCGCCACCAGCTGCTCATCTTCGCCTCCAGTTGGCGGCGAACCCAGACCATGCTCCTGTACGGGGCTGCGGTGATGCTGATCGGGACCGTGGTGACCTACGCCGACAGCCACAAATTTGATCTGGAGTTCTTGATCCTCGGGGTCTTCCTGGTGCTGCTCGGAGTGGGGTTCCACTTCGGCGCCCGGCTGCACTACGTTCAGGTGACCGACGACGGACTGCGACTCAACCGGCTGCTGAAGCATGAGCTGATCCCGTTTCCCGAGATCCGCCAGGTCCGTACCCAGCCGCTCCAGGTCCTCTTCTCCGCCCCCAACCGCCGGGGGCTGTTCCCCCGGTCGCTGCGCCCGTTCGAGCGCAAACCCGCCTGTGTCATCCGGCTAGACTTGGAGCCGGCTCCGGTGGCGCGACTGGGCCGGGCCGCGGGCAGGGGCTGCGCCATCGACCAGGACCTGATTCTTATCGTGTCCGATGCCAAAGAGCTGGAAATCGCCCTCCAGCCCCGGATTCGGCGGCGGCCTCCGGCGCCGGCGTCCCGCCGGCGGTGACCTCGTCGGGCATGCCCGCCTGGCAGAGCGAGGGGATCGGGGCGGCGGCGGCGGCAGCCATCTTCGCGGCGATCTGCGTTTTGCTCCACTGGCCGGTCCATCCCTTGGTGGCGGCGGTGATGGTGGCGGCGGTTTGGGGCCTCTCGCTCCTGCTGCGCCGACACCGAGGACTGACCGGGATCGACGGCCTCGACTGCATCATCGTGGGGATCCTGGTTGCCGCCGCGCTCCTGGTACGGCTGGCGAGCCCGATCTACCCGGACTTCCTGCAGGGGAACCTGGACGCGGTCGGCACTGTTCCAGCTCCGGCGGGAGTTCACCGGTCTCCTACCCACGAGCTGGCGGGGATCGGGGCCTGGGGACTGGGCTATCCCTTCAACGTCGCCGGATGCACTCAGGTCCCCACCGGGCCCCACAACGCCGAGGTTAAGCGCTGCGGGTTCGTGTTTGACGAGGTCTACTTCCCTGTCGATGCCCTCAAGGACCTCAAGGGCATTGACTACTTCGACCCCGAGCCGCCGCTCTCCAAGCTGATCATCGCGGGCGGCATCAGCTGGCTTGGCTTCAACACCTGGGGCTGGCGGATCATGTCGGCGATCTTCGGTAGCTTGGTCGTGGGGCTGCTCTACTTCCTCGCCAGAAGGCTCTGGCACCGGCATCGAGCGTTCCCCGTCTTGGCGGCACTCTTCTTCAGCCTGGACGGCCTGGAGTTGGTCGAGTCCCGGACTGGGGTGATCGACATTTTCGCCGTCTTCTTCGTGGTGTTGGGGCTGTGGCTGTTCACCCTCCACTGGCATGCCCGCACCCGCCGGGAGTGGCTCTGGACCCTCTACCTGACCGCGGCCGTCTCGGGGCTGGGGGTGGCTGCCAAGGCCGACATGGTGCCGGTGGTGATGCTGATGGGAGTTCTGCTGGCCGCCCGCTGGGTAAGGCCCCACCTGAGGCTGCGGGGTTTGGGGCGGAACGGCTCCCGATGGCTGCTCCCGCCGGTGCCCGATGATTCCGCGGAGGCTGGCCGAAGGACGATGGTGGCCGCTTTGAGGTGGGGTTGGCACTATCTCGGGGGGGCGGTGCTGATCGTCCTCATCTTCTACCTCGCGTTCTTCCGGTACTGGACCATTCCCCACAGCGTCTACGTCAACTTCGCCGACACCCGGGGCGCGACCGCCAGCTGCACCGGGTTCACCACTACCGCGTCGGTCTGCCGCCTGCCGGTCGCCATGCCGATCAAGGAAGATCAGCTGGGGCCGGTAACGCTCTGGCTACCGACCTCTTTCAACCTCGGACAGTCGCTGGTGGACGTGGAGATGAACAGCGTCGCCGGGCTCAGCTACCAGGCCACCCTCAAGGCGACCCACCCCTTCTCCTCGCCGTACTACACCTGGCCGCTCGATGCTCACCCGGTGCTCTTTTACGCCGGCTACAAAGGCAACGGAGTGACGACCACCGACGGACAGACCATCTCCAACTACGCCTGGATCTCCGATATGGGCAACCCGGCGATCTTCTGGATGGGCCTGCTGGCGCTCGCCATCTGTCTCTACTGGACGGTGCGGCGCCGCGACCGGATCGCCCTCTTCATCCTGCTCGGCTTCCTGTTCAACTGGTTGATTCTCTGGTCCTGGCCGTCCCGGATCCTCTTCTTCTACGAGATCCTGGAGGCCCTGCCGTTCACCTGCCTGGCCCTGGCCTACTGCTGCACTAGACTGGCCCACGCCCGGAGCGCTGTGCAACTGGGCCCGGTCCGGCTCGGCCCCTACAGTCTGCGTCCTCTGGTGGGGGCGGTGGTGCTGGCGGTGATCCTCAGCTTTGCCTACTTCTACCCGCTGTGGACGGGGCAGCCGATCCCCTCCAATGACTTCTTCCAGCACATCTGGCTCCCCGGCTGGTACTGAGGCACACCGCAGGCCCCGGTGACTTGGGAAGTGGCGGTCTACTGGCTTCTGGTCCTGGCTGCCGGGACGGCTCTGGTCGACCTGGTGCCCCTGGACTGGCGGCTCCCAGAGCGGGGGGCGGCGGCACTTCTGCTCGGGGTGGTGGCCTCCACCCTGCTCAGCCTGGCTCTCTCCCTCTGGTGGGGGGTGGGCCCAGCGGCAGCCCTGGCCGCCCCCTCCCTGCTGCTCGGCGCGGCGGTCGGAGTTACCGCCCGGAGTTGGGCCCGGCGGCTCCGGCTCGGGCCCAACGCCTGGGGGAGTTGGGTCGCTAGGGAGTGGGACCGCTCCGGCACCCGGGCGGGGCTGGTGGTCGCGTTGGTGGTGGGAGGCGTCTTCTATCTGATCTTCACCCGAGCCCTGGTGGGATCAGTGGGATCGATCTCGGCCAGCTATCCCACGGTCTGGTCGGACTGGTCGGTCCACGCCAGCTACGCACAGAGCTTTTTGCTGGGCCACAACCTGCCCCCTAGGGACACGCTGGAAGCGGCAACCGGGCTGCGCTACCCGTTCCTGCCCGACTTCCAGTCGGCCCTGCTGGAGGGAATGGGACAGAACTTCTGGGGGGCCCTGGATATTCCCTCCTGGCTGATCTCGTGGTCGGCTGGGGCTCTCCTCTGGCAGCTGGCATATCGGGTCACGAGGAGGAGCTCCGCCGCCTCAGTCGCCCTGCTGCTCGCGATCCTGGGCGGGGGGCTGGGCTTCGTCGGCCTCTACGGGGACGGCTGCCAGCAGCTGGCCCGCACCGAGCCAGGGTTCAGTGCCCAGTCCTGCACCAGCTTGAGTCTCCAGACCCCGGGCGCCGCGACCGCCTTCGTGGCCCACCTGCCGGTCGAGCTGACCCACCTCCCCCGGTCCTATGACGGTCAGAACCAGACCAATCCCCCGGTTGCCAACCTCAAGTGGTACGAACCGTTGCTGGCCTTCTGGCTGCCCCAGCGAGACTTTGAGTACGGGATGGGGCTGGTAGCCCTGCTCAGCCTGGTCCTCTGGGAGGCCTACCGCGGCCGGCGCAAAGGACTGCTGGTGGCCGCCGGGGTGGGGGCGGCTGCCCTGCCCTGGTTCAACCCCTTCGGCTACCTGGTCATCTTTCTAGTTGGACTCTGGTGGCTGGGGAGACAGCGCTGGTGGCGGGGGCTGGGGCTTTACCTGGTGCTGCTGCTCTTGCTCGGACTCCCCCGCATGCTCTACGTGGTCGGTGGTCCGCACGGAGAGCTGGCCAATCCCGTAGGCACCAATCTCTATCCCCAGCTGGACGTGGGCTGGCTGGCCCGTGCCGCCACCATTTGCACTGCCGCCCGGTTCAACGGGGGTGCTGCTTGCGACGCCCTCTATCTGGCGGGGGCGTCTCCGGTCACGGCGGTCAGCTATCTGGCCCAGAGCCTGATCCAGCCCTCCCTCTGGGGGGAGACAGCCGGCTTCTGGCTCGCCAACACCGGGATCTTCCCCCTGCTGGCGCTCGCGCTCGTGATCCTCCGCCGGGTGCCGTCCCGGGTCCGGGACGAGCTTCGCGACCTGGAGCTCATCCGCTTCTGGGCTCCCTTCTGGCTGCTGTTCCTGATCGGCAACGTGATTGTCACCCAGCCCTGGAATTGGGACAACACCAAGCTCCTCGACTACTGGTACGTGGGGGCAGCCATCCCCATCGCCTGGCTCTTGTGCGCTTGGGGCAGCCGCGGCTGGTGGCGAGTGCCAGCCACCCTGGGCGTCCTCTCCTTGGTCCTGAGCGGCCTCCTGAGCATGGATATGGCCCTGATCGGCCAGAGCTCGCTCTCCCAGGTACCGACCGCCCCTGCCCATCTTGCCTTTGCCGGCCGCCAGGAGGAGTTGGTGGCGAGGGCGGTGCTGCGCCACACGGCTCCCACGGCGATCTTCCTGACCGAGGGACAGCCGACCGAGCCGGTCTCCATCTTGGCCGGGCGGACGGTGGTGCTCGCCTACGACGGTTGGTTGTGGAGCTATGGGCAGCCGCTGCGCCAGCGGGTGCAGGCGGTTGAGGCCATCTACGCGGGTTGCCCGGCCTCGGGGAGCTGCTCGGTCGGAGAACTCCTGCGCGCCTACGATGTGTCCTACATCGAGTTCGAGCCCGGCGACTACAACAACATCACCGCCAACTTGGGTTGGTATGAGGCCCAGCATTTGCCAGTTTTGGTGCACACCAAGAGCTATCTGATCCTCGACGTCCGCAGCCTGTGGCCGGCGAAGAGATAGGTTCCGCTACGGCGGCGGGTGGCCAAGTTCCGTCGACGCGGGCCTTCTACCGGGGGCTGGCGATCCGCTCCGGCCGCCGCTCGGGAGCCGTGAGGATCAGCTGCGGGGGATCGATCTTCGGGAGATGAAGATGGCTCAACTGACCGACGTTCATTGCCACCTGCTGCCCCTGGAACTGCGCCAACCCCCGGCCGCCAGCTGGCATGACAGCTGGTTCGCCGCCTGTCATGCCGACGCCGCCGACTTCGCCGCGGGCGAAGAGGTTGTCCGGGCGCTGGATGAGGCCGGCCTGGACCGGGCAGTCGTCTTCGGCTGGCCTTTCGCTGATCCAGGTCTGCTGGCGGAGGTCAACGATTACGTGGCCCAGGAGGCTGCCGCTTCCGGGGGCCGCCTTCTGGGCATGGCTCTGATCAACCCGGGCCGCCCCGGCTGGGAAGCGGAGTTGGCTCGCGGTCGGAGTTTGGGGCTGCACGGCGTGGGCGAGCTGAACGCGGACGCTCAGGGCTTCGAGCTCCGCTTCGCGGCGGGGCTGAGGGACGCCCTGCTCACGCTGGCTGAGCTGGACTGGCCCCTGATGCTGCACGCCAGCGAGCCCGTCGGGCACCAGTACCCGGGCAAGGGAACGGCCGGGCCGCGGCAGCTCTGGGCACTGCTGGAGCCGGCTCTCGCCAGCTCGCCCGGGCTCCGGGTCTGTCTGGCCCATCTGGGCGGAGGGCTGCCCTTCTATGCGCACATGCCCGAGGTGCTGGACCTCTGCCGCCAGCTCTGGTTTGACACAGCGGCCCTGCCCTATCTGTACCAGCCGGGGGCGCTGTCCGCCGTGGACCAGCTGCTTGGGGTTGGCCGGCTCTGCTTCGGCAGCGATTTCCCGCTGTTGCTCCCGACCCGGTACCGAGGGCACCTCTCGCGGCTGCCGGAAGCAGCCAGGGAGTCGCTCCAGAGGGAGGCCCCCCAGGCCTGGCTCGGGCCACTGGGCGGCTGAGCTCGCAGCGTAAGCGGAGCTCGCGAAACCCACCCGGACCGACCGATACCGGCACAATCTCGGCGATGGATTCAAGCAGTTCGAGGCTCGCCTTCGCCCTGATCTCGATGGAGGGCCCGGACCAGTACAGCCAGGTGGGCGGCTTGGGGGTGCGGGTCGCCCAGTTGAGCCGGGCGCTGGCGGCAAGCGGTGCCCCGACCAGGGTCTACTTCGTCGGGGACCCCAAGCTCCCGGCGGAGGAGGTCCGGGACGGCGTCGAGTTCTGCCGACTAGGCCAGGAGATCTCTCGGGAGTTTCCGGGGGGCGTGTACCAGGGAGAGCAGCTCAAGGTCAGCTACCTCGGAGCCCGGTTCCCCCTCCAGCTGGTCACGGAGTGGGCGCTGCCTCAGCTGAGAGCGGGCCGGCTGCCAGTGCTGCTCTTCGAGGAGTGGCAGACGGCAAACTGGGCCCAGAGCACCTTCGAGCTCCTCACCGAGCGGGGATTGGGCGACCGCTGCTTGCTGCTTTGGAACGCCAACAACCAGTTCGGCTTCGAGCGAATGGACTGGGTGGGGCTGGAGCAGGCGGCGGGGATCACCACCATCAGCCGCCACATGCGCCTTCTGGTGGGTGGCTTCGGCGTCGAGCCCATCATCATCCCCAACGGAGTCCCGGACACGTACCTCGCCCCGGTCGATGAGGGCGCGGTGAGGGTGCTGCGTCAGGCGGCCGGCCCGCGCCAGGTTCTGCTCAAGGTGGGGAGGTTCCACCGAGACAAGCGCTGGATCCAGGCCGTGCGAGCCCTGGGCGAGCTCCGGGCGGCGGGCCTTCCGGTGCGGATGCTGGCCAGAGGGGGAAACGAGCACTACGGCCAGGAGGTCATGACGGCGGCCGGGGACTGCGGGCTGCGGGTGCAGCAGTGGGCGGAGGAGATCAACGAGGTGGGGGACCTAGCGCAGGCACTCCGGGCGACTCCGGACGCCGACGTCCTCGAGCTGACCCGATTCCTGCCCGAGGAGCTCCTCCCGGTGCTCTACGCGTCTTCGCTGGCGGTCCTGGCCAACTCCGGGTTTGAGCCGTTCGGGCTGGTCGGGCTGGAGACCATGGCGGCCGGCGGGGTCGCGGTGGTCGGAGCCACCGGGGAGGATTACGCCCGCCATCTCCACAACAGCTTGGTGATCGAGACCGACAGTCCCCTTGAGCTGGCCCGAGTCATCGCCAGGGTAGCCTCCGAGCCGCTGATGGGCGAGGACATCCGGCAGGCGGCGAGGGAGATGGCCGGGACCTACAGCTGGCCACTAGTGGTGGAGGGCGACCTGCTGCCCCGACTGCCGCTCCTGGCCGAGAGACAGGGGATCGTCTGGCCTGGGCCCGGGCCNNGCATCACTCCTGGGCGTACCGCCCATCCTGGGGCTGGCCCGCACCAGCTACCACCTCAGCTACGAGGCGGCGGGGTTAGTGACCGCGCTGCCGATCCTGGCGTTCGGGGTGATGGCCTTCCCCGGCGCGGCCCTGGTGCGGCGCCTTGGCGGCTACCGGGTAGTCGGCATCGGACTGGTGGTGGCGGCAGCGGGGGAGCTGGGTCGGGCGCTGCCGGGCGGTGCCCTGGCCCTCTTCCTGGGCACCGTGGTGATGGGGACGGGAATCGCCATTGCCCAGCCTGGTCTACCCGCCATGTGGCAGCGCTGGTTCCAGGGCCGGGTCCAGCTGGCCTCGGTCACCCTGACCTTGGGGATCACAGTGGGGGAGGTGGTGGGGGCCGGCATCACCCAGCCCTTCCTGCTCCCCTTGGTGCACAGCTGGCAGGGGACCATGGTCTGTTGGGGCCTGCTGGGCGCCAGCTGCATCCCAATCTGGCTGTTGGGGGTTCCCCGAGACCCCGCCGGGATGGCCGGGGAGACCAGCTGGGAGTTCCGCCAGCTGCTCTTCGACCGCCGGCTCTGGTCGGTCTATGTCCTGTTTGCCGGGCAGTCGCTGGTCTTCTTCTCCGCCAACACCTGGATTCCCACCTCGGTCGGGGGCGGGCCCCACTCCGCTCTGGCCAGCCTGTCGCTGGTGACTTTGAACGGCGTGATGGTGCCGGTCGACCTGCTCCTGATCGTGATCGCCCGACCGTTTGCGACCCACCGCTGGTTCTATCTCTTGAGTGCTGGGATCACCCTGGCGGGGGCCGGTGGCTGGCTCTTCTTCGGGCAGAGGGCCCCTCTGCTGTTCGCCGCTTTGATCGGGGCCGGGGTGGCGCTCAATTTCGCAGGCCTGCTCGCCTATCCGGCGATGGTCGCGGCCCCCGCTAGGGTTGCCTCGCTGAGCGCGGCCATCCTCACCGTGGGTTACGCCGGGGCTTTCTTCGGTCCCTTCCTGGGCGGGGTGGCGTTGGACCTGGGCGGCGGTCGCCAATCCCCCTTCATCCCCATCACCGTGGCCGCCGTGATCATGGTGGTTGCCGCCCTGGTGGCGCCGGTGGGCCCGGAATCGGGCCGTGAGAGTGGTGGGGAGCCGATCGCAGCGTTTGGTCCCTAGTCGATTGGCCCAGCCACGCGTCGGGCCGGCGTCCAGCCTGGGTCAGCGGCTCTGCAGCCCGGCCCGGTCCTTGCTAGTCTGCTGATCAGTTGGGTCCGGCGATCAACCTCAGGGAGTCAGCGCCTCTTGCCTCAAACGAATCATGCGACCGGCTGGGATGTGGATGACGCCCTGCGGATCCGAGTTCGGCGGGTCGGCCCCTTGGACAACGCCGCCTACGTGGTCGCCTGTCCCGAGACGGGGGCGGCGGTGCTAATCGACGCCGCCAACGAGGCGGAGCGACTGATCGAGGCGGTGGGCGACCTCGAGCTCGTGGCCATTCTGGAGACCCACGGCCACCCGGACCACTGGCAGGCGCTGGCCCAGGTCCAGGCCCAGTTCCC